>DASTVZ010000022.1:0-9911 GCA_035758845.1 Vicinamibacterales bacterium | reverse complement strand
TTCGATTTCAACAATCGCGTTCAACGGATTGTTCGCGCTGGCCATTGACGGCGATGTGCGCACGATCACGGGTGCACCGACCGCCGGATCTGGCGCAACCGTGAAGGAACCGCTGAATGGAATCATCGCGTTGCCGAACGTCACTATCGTCCACGTTTGAGTGCCGTATCGATCAACACGGCGACGATGATGACGATGCCAATGACCAGCTGCTGCACGAATGACGAGACATCCAGAAGATTGAGCCCATTGCGAAGGACTCCCATTATCAGCGCGCCGATGAGAGCACCAACCAGGGTCCCCTCGCCACCGAACAGGCTCGTCCCGCCGATCACCGTCGCGGCGATGGCATCCAGTTCGTACATGATGCCGGCGGTCGGCTGCGCTGAATTCAAACGAGCCGTCAGTACGACTGCGGCGACGCCGCTGCTGAGCCCGCACACGATGTAGGCACCCGTCTTGTGCCACCGCACCGGGACGCCGGACAGCCGGCTCGCCTCTTCATTGCCGCCGATCGCATAGACGCTGCGGCCGAATACCGAATGCGCCAGCGCGACGTGCGCGAGTCCATAGACGACGAGTGTAATCAGAACCGGAGCGGGAACGCCAAGAGGACGTCCAGTCGCGATAAGCCGAAACGTCTCGTCGAAGCCAGAGATCGGCCGCCCCTCCGCCCAGATCAGCGCCAGCCCGCGGGCCACGCTCATCATTCCCAGGGTTGCGATGAATGGCGGCAAACGTCCCCCCGTCACGAGCAGACCGTTCAGCAGGCCGCACGCCGCCGCGGTCGCCAGCGCGAGCGTCACGGCGAGCGGCAACCCGCCACCCGCCTGCAGCACATTCGCAAGAACAATCCCGGAGAGCGCGAGCACGGACCCGACCGACAGATCGATTCCGCCCGAAATGATCGCGAACGTCATCCCGGCGGCGACGATTGCGTTGATCGCACTCTGTTGCAGGACATTCAGAAGATTCGAGACGGTGAGAAAGTGCGGCGTGAGAATCCATAGCACGCAACAGAGAGCCAGAAGGCCGAGCAGTGTCCCAAGCTGCCGGGCGCTGGTGATCCCAGCTGCTCCGGCGTTCACGAAGCGACTCCGAAGGCCGCGTTCATCACCGCCGCCTCCGACACCGCGCTCGCATCGAACTCAGCCTGAATGCGACCCAGTCGCATCACGAGTACGCGATCGCTCATGCCGAGCACTTCCGGCAGATCGGACGACACCATGATCACGCCGGCACCGCGTTCGACGAGCCCATTGATGAGTTCGTAGATGTCGCGCCGCGCAGCCACGTCGATCCCGCGCGTGGGTTCGTCGAAGATGAAGATGTCAGCATGGCCGGCAAGCCACTTTGCGAGGACGACCTTCTGCTGATTTCCGCCGCTCAACCAGCGGGTGATCCGATCCGGGGCCGGCGTTTTGATGCGCAATTGTTCGATCATCCGCTGCGCGTCGCGGCGTTCGCGCCGGCCATCCAGGAGTCCCCACTTCGACATGCGCTGGTGGTTGGGCAGCGCAATGTTGTGCTGGACTGAGAGGCTCAGCACCAGGCCGTGAGCCTTACGATCTTCAGGAAGAAAGCCAAGACCCTGACGCACGGCGGCGGCAGGCGTCCTGATGCGCGCGGCCTGACCTCGAATCGTGATCCGACCGGCGTCAATTGGATCCGCTCCCATGATCGCGCGGGCGAGCTCGGTCCGTCCCGCCCCGACGAGACCAGCGATACCCAGGACTTCTCCCGCGTGGAGCGACAGATTGACGTCATGAAGAATGCCGCGCCGCGTCAGGCCTTCAACGCGGAGCAGCTCGCTCTTCCGCGCGACTTGTCGCCGCGGGTACTGATCGGAGACCTCGCGGTTCGCCATCATTTGTACAAGTTCGGCGACGGTGACGTCGGCGAGGCGGTGGGTCGCCACGTTCCGGCCGTCACGCAGCACGGTCACGCGGTGCCCGATGCGAAAGACCTCGTCCATCCGATGCGAGATGTACACGACGGCCACCCCTCGCGCGATCAGCCGCGCCGTCGTCGAAAACAGTTGCTCGACCTCCACACCGGTGAGCGCCGACGTCGGTTCATCCATCACGAGCACGCGAGCCTCGTCGGCGAGCGCGCGCGCGACCTCCACCATCTGCTGTTGCGCGAGTCCGAGTCCGCTGACCGGCCGCGTCACATCGATCGCCAGGCCCAGTCCGTGCAACAGTCGTTCGGCATCGTGTCGCATCTGCCGCCAGTCCACGAGGCCCCAGCGCCGAGGCGCCTTTCCGAGAAAGATGTTCTCGGCCACGGACAAATGAGGAACGAGTGTCAGTTCCTGGTAGATGATGCTGATGCCGAGCCGCCGGGCGTGATCAGGTCCTCTGATCTCCACCCGCTCGCCGGCAAGCGCGATCTCGCCAGCGTCCTTCTGAACGGCGCCGCTCAGAATCTTCACGAGCGTCGATTTGCCGGCACCGTTTTCGCCGAGCAGCACATGCACTTCGCCCGGTTGCACCTCCAGCGCGACGTCGTTCAACGCGACGACACCGGGAAATTGTTTGCAGATACCGCGCATCTGCAAAACCGGGACTTCATGCGGGGGATCTTCGCGGTCAGCTTGCACTGTGCT
Source organism: Vicinamibacterales bacterium (assembly GCA_035758845.1). Taxonomy (GTDB): domain Bacteria; phylum Acidobacteriota; class Vicinamibacteria; order Vicinamibacterales; family 2-12-FULL-66-21; genus JALZOC01. The sequence goes on along the minus strand of DASTVZ010000022.1, from coordinate 7,303 downwards.
CTCGGAACGGCGCAGTATACGTTGGTTCTGAGTAAGGAGGCACATCGTGGCCAAGACAAGACGCCTCACCGTAGGGCAGGCGTTGGTGGAATTCCTGATTCAGCAGTACACGAACGTCGACGGAGTCGAGCGACAGTTCTTCGGTGGCGCCTTCACGATCTTCGGACATGGCAACGTTGCCGGCGTTGGCGAAGCGCTCCGCGCGAACGCGGATCGGCTGCCGTGTTATCTGCCGCGTAACGAACAGGCGATGGTCCACACGGCTGTTGGCTTTGCGAAGATGGCGAATCGGAAGCGGGCGCTGGTCTGCACGAGTTCAATCGGTCCAGGTGCGACGAACATGGTGACCGGCGCGGCGGTTGCGACGATCAACCGCGTGCCGGTGCTGCTGCTGCCCGGCGACATCTTTGCGACGCGAGGCCCCGCACCCGTCCTTCAACAACTCGAATCGGCTTCCACCCAGGACATCTCGGTGAACGATTGTTTCAAACCGGTTTCCCGGTACTGGGATCGGATCAATCGTCCCGAACAGCTGCTCACGTCACTGCCCGAAGCGATGAGGGTTCTCACGTCTCCGGCCGAAACAGGCGCGGTCACTGTTTGCCTGCCGCAGGATGTGCAGGCTGAAGCCTTCGATTTTCCGGAAGCCTTCTTCGACAAGCGCGTTTGGACGATCCCACGGCTTCGTCCTGACGCAGCGCTCTTGCGCCGCGCCGCGGCGCTCCTGCGATCGTCGAAGAATCCGCTGATCGTCGCGGGCGGCGGAGTGATTTACAGCGAAGGCACCGAGACGCTGCGTCGCTTCGCCGAGAAAACCGGGATCGCTGTTGTCGAGACGCAGGCCGGCAAGGGCACACTCAACTACGACCATCCGCAATCACTCGGCGCCGTCGGTGTGACCGGCACGCCCGGTGCAAACCGTCTGGCTCGCGAGGCGGACGTGGTGATCGTCGCCGGTTCGCGTTTGAGCGATTTCACGACCGCGTCGAAAACCGCTTTCCAGCACCCGGATGTTCAATTCATTACCGTCAATACGACCGAGTTCGACGCCGGCAAGCACCAGGCGCTGCCGCTCGTCGGTGACGCGCGCGCGACCCTCGATGAATGGCTGCCGATGATGGAGGGCTGGCAGACTTCGTCCACCTATCGCGAGCGTGTCGCCAGAGAGAAAGCGGAGTGGGAGCGCGAAGTGGATCGGATCTATCACCTCGATCATGGACCGGTTATCAGCCAGGGTGAAGTGATCGGGATCCTCAATGAGTTCACCGGCCCACGCGATGTGATTGTGAACGCCGCCGGGAGCATGCCCGGCGACCTGCACAAGCTGTGGCGGGCGCGCGATCCCAAGCAATACCACCTCGAGTACGGCTATTCGTGTATGGGGTACGAGATCGCCGCCGGCCTCGGCGTCAAGATGGCCGAGCCCGATCGTGATGTGTATGTCCTCGTCGGCGACGGGTCGTACTTGATGATGGCGCAGGAAATTGTCACGGCCGTGCAGGAAAACGTCAAACTGACGATTCTGATCGTCGACAATCAAGGGTTCGCGAGCATCGGCGGACTCTCAAAGGCGGTCGGCTGCGAGGGCTTTGCGACCAGGTATCGTTATCGCGACGAGCAGACAGGGCTCCTCGATGGCGACCTGCTGCCTGTTGATCTTGCGCAGAACGCAGCGTCGCTTGGCGCCGTGGCAACCAAGGCGTGCACGCGCGATGCGATCAAGACCGCGCTGCAGTCGGCACGCTCGAGCGATCGGACGACGGCAATCGTGATTCCCGTCGATCTGGAACAACGCGTGGGTGGCTACGAGTCCTGGTGGGATGTTCCAGTCGCCGAGGTCTCGAGCTTGAAAACGGTGCAGGAGGTTCGTCGTGAATACGAGCGCGCACGCAGCGCCGAGCGACACTACCTCCGGCGGCCGGGAGCGCAGGTTTGATTCGCGTCGCCAATGCTCCGTGCTCCTGGGGTGTGCTCGAATTCGAGTCGAAGGTTGACAGTCCCACCTACACGCGCGTTCTCGACGAGATCGGCGCGTCCGGTTACGTGGGAACGGAGCTGGGGGACTGGGGGTTCATGCCAACGAACCCCGACCAGCTGCGTGACGAAATCGAGCGACGTGGCCTCGCTTTGCTCGCGGCGTTTGTGACGACGCGGCTTACGCACCCGGAGACGTACGAAGAAAGCTCGCGGAGAGCTGTCGCGACTGCGCAATTGCTAGCGGCCGTTGCGGCGACATCCCCATTCATCGTGTTGTCCGACGAGCCGGCGGCTGATCCAGTGCGAGCGAGTAGGGCGGGACGGATCGAACCATCACACGCGTTGTCCGAGAAACAATGGGACATCGCTGCACGTGGTGTCGAGGCGCTGGCGCGGGTCGTCCACAACGAGGCGGGGGTTCGCACGGTGTTTCATCATCACTGCGCCGCGTTCGTCGAGACGCCACAGGAAATCGACGCCCTGATGCAGCGCACCGACAAGTCACTTGTCGGACTCTGCCTGGATTCCGGGCACATCACCTACGCCGGTGGATCTCCTATTGACTTGCTCGACCGCTTCGGCCCGCGCATCTGGCACGTACACTTCAAGGATTGCGAGCCGGCCGTTGCGGCGCGCGCACGATCGGAGAACTGGGATTACCAGACAGCCATTCGTCATGGCGTGTTCTGCGAGTTGGGCAAGGGTGCAGTTGATTTCCCGGCGTTGCTCGCCGCGCTTCGCCAGCGAGGGTACGCCGGCTGGGTCGTGGTGGAGCAGGACGTGCTGCCCTCGATGGGTTCGCCACTCGAGAGTGCGCGGAGAAATCGGGAGTATCTGAGAACGCTTGGGCTTTGAAATGTGCCTCGATGACTAATGAGCATCCTTCACCGTCACGCTGCGATCGTACCTAGAGATCAACAGGACAAGGGAGAAGGGAGGAACACTACAAAAGATCCTCGTTTCTCCTTTCTCTTGTTTTTTCTAAGACCTGATCGCAGCGCGACTGTGAAGTGCGCTGATTGATTGCAGTCGAGAATTCGATTCCTCGCGTTGGCTCAGCATCCTTCACCGTCACGCTGCGATCGTACCCAGAGATCAACAGGAGAAGAGAGAAGGGAGAAGGGAGGAACAAACAAAAGATCCTCCTTTCAGGGCCGCTAACGCGTCGAGCACCGAGTTTTTGGCCATGGCGACGACATACTCGACGCCGGCTGCCTCGAGGTCGTCGAAGATCGAACAGGGCGACTACGGGGCGATCGAGGAGGTCAGGAAAGAGAACAGCTGTGGTATCGTGTCGTCGCTCAACGCGAACGCCTCCTCGTGACGAAAGGTTGTGTGGCAACAGCTTTCGATCACGCGGAGGCGTCTGTTTTTGTACTAATTGACCGGTTGCGAAACTTGTCCAGACTGGTAGAAAGTCATGAGACGCATCTTCTTTGCGGTGATCTTTGGCTTCGCTGTTCAAGGGACAGAAGGCACTCCGCCGCCACTGCCTCCGCCCGGAAAGCTCATCGACGTCGGCGGATGGAAGCTGCATCTCAATTGCACTGGCACGCGCACCGCGCAGACGCCGCTCCTGATCCTCGAGCCAGGCATCGGCGACTTCTCAGTCGAGTGGAGCCTGGTGCAGCCGGAAGTTGCGAAGACCGCACGCGTATGCTCGTACGATCGGGCCGGCGACGGATGGAGCGAGATGGGACCACATCCGCGCACCTTCAAGCAGATCATCTACGAGTTGCACACGCTGCTCGATCGCGCCGGTGAAAGGCCACCGTACGTAATGGTCGGACAGTCGTACGGCGGTTGGCTGGTGCGCACGTATCGAGCCACCTACCCGTCGGAGGTTGCGGGTATCGTGCTAGTCGATGCCGGCGAGGACGATCCCGAACGCTTGATGCCCGACGGCTCGGTCGGTCGTGCCTCGATGCTGGCCAAAGGCGCTCCGATCCCGCCGATCAAGACTAGCGGCCCGTTGCGCATCGCGGACATTCCTCCTGACGCGCTCGCGGCGATGCGCCGCGGCATCGCCGCAACGGTACCCCACGCGAACGAACCGCCGCGCGACCAGCTGCCGGATGACGCGAGGAAGATGCGGACGTGGGCGCTCGCGCAGATCGGCCACATTGCCGCGGGTGTCAACCCGGTGGAAGTCGAGGAGATCGCCTTGCTGCGCAACGAGCGGATGGACAATCCGCAGGCCTACGGCGACATGCCGCTCATCGTGATCACCCGCGGCCGTCCGGAGTCGGATTGGACGCCAGCCCAGGAGGATGCCCGGCGCGCGGCGCACAAGGCGATCGCGTCAGCGTCGCGCCGGGGCCGATGGCTGATTGCCGAGCGCAGCGGCCACCACGTGCAGATCGAGCAGCCCGATGTCGTGATTGCAGCTATCAAAGACGTCCTGTCGGCCGCTCAGAACAAATAGGTTACTGGTTGAAAGACTTCGGCCGCAGGCCAGTCCGCACCCACCAATCCGTCGTCACTCGTGAATTATCCGGGCTAGGGATGAACAGGAGAAGAGAGAACGGAGGAACAAACAAAAGATTCTCCTTTCTCCTTTCTCCTGTCCTCTCGTAAGACATAATCGCAGCGTGACTGTGAAGTGCGCTGATTGGTTGCCGTCAAACCCGAGTCGTCAGAAATAGAACTTCAACCCGAACTGAATGATCCGCGCGTTGGCGGCGGTCAGGATCTGGCCGAAGCCGCTCGAGTCACGCATGATGTTCGGCGGACCGAAATTTGCGTGGTTGAACGCGTTGAAGAATTCGGTCCGGAACTGGAACGAGCGACGATCGCTGACGCGGAAATTCTTCGCCAGCGTGAAATCGAAGTTCGCCATTCCGGGTCCACGCATGATGCCGATGCCGGCGTTGCCGAATGCCTGCGGCGATGGACTGAACGCGGCGAACGCGTCGGTATTGAACCAGCGTGCCACGGTGCGCTGATCGTTTGGCAGTTCTGGATTTCCGATCAGGTTCGGTCGTGCGCGTCGTTCGCCACCGAGGTTGAGGACCGTCGAGCCGCCCAGCGTTGCCGTCAACGCGAGGCCGCTCTGCACGGCGTGAATGCCGGTCAACTGCCAGCCGCCCAGCACGAAGTCCAGGCCACGACTCCAGTCTTTTCCATAGCGACGATCACGACCGAAGGGCATCTCCCAGATGTAGTTGACGACGACACGATGTCTGATGTCGAACTCGGAAGGCCCGCGTTCCGCGCGCAGGTTGTTCGCATCCTGCGGTTCGCGGAAGACGCCCGTGTCGATCCCCGCGCCGCCGCCGCTGGTCGAGATGTGATCGACCGCGCCGGTCAATGCTTGCCCGAGCGTGTAGCTCACCATCCCTGACAACCCGTGCGAGAAACGCTTCTCCAGGCGTGCCTGCAGGGAGTTGTAGGTCGAGCTGACGCGATTCTCCATCCACTGGATGTCGCCAAAGGCGGGATACGGCCGGTTGCCCGCTGACTGCGTGCCGTCAGGATTCGTGATGACGGCGCGCTGGTTGAGATTGCGGAATCCATTGAGTTTCGTGCCCTTGTTGCCGACGTACGCGACATCCAACACCACGTCCGACATCAGTTCGTACTGAACGCCGAAGTTGTACTGCTGGATGTACGGCGTGCGCTGATTCGGATCCTGGCCGCGGCGCATCACCGTTGGCGCAAGAGAGTTCGGATCGAGAAGCCCCGAGGGATAGCCATTCACCAGCCGGAACGGTGCCGCGGAGGCGACGGCCGCCGCGCCGGTGACGCCGGTCTGCAGCAGGTTGTCGACGAGATACGGAGGGTTGAAGCCAAGCAATCCTTCACGTCCCTGGCGAACGGTATGCGTATAGAAGATCCCGTAGCCGCCACGCACGACCGCTCGCGACCACGGCGTGTAGGCGAAGCCGATCCGCGGAGCGAAGTTGTTCCGATCCGGATGGATCAGCGCTCGATCGTAGGTGCTTCCGTCCTTCGCGAACACCATCGTCGCCGACGTCGGATCGAAGTTCGAGAACTGATTGTCTTTTTCGACCGGCGGGTTGGCGTACTCGTACCGCAGGCCCACGTTTGCCGTGAGCTTGGGCGAGAGACGGTAGTCGTCCTGCACGAAGTAGAACTGCATGTCCTGACCCTGATCCATCACGGTGTAGCTGGTCAGCGCGAGCTGTGATGGCAGACCGAGCAGCAAATCTCCGACGGCGCGGTTGGTAAACCGATTCTCGAAGTTCATGCGGCCGATCGTCGCGTTGAGGTCGTTGATTCGCGTTTGAACATGGAGAAACTCGCCGCCAAACTTGATGAAGTGCGCCCCGCGGGTCAGGCTGAACGTCGCGCGCGGATTCCACGAACGCGGCGTCTGGAATTGCGGCGTCGACGTATGTCGTCCGACGGCATCAAAGCCCTGGATATTCACCTTGGGAACGCCGCCGACGATCGCTGGATCATTGGGGACGTTCTTCAATCCGATTTGCGCGGCACCATCGACACCGAAGTTGGGCGGGTTCGTGTAGTAATCGCCGCGCGCGTAGCCGAAACGAACCTCACCGACGAGGGTGGGGGACACCGTCCACGTCATACCGAGCGCGAGACCCTGTGAACGATTGTCGTTCGATCCGAAGGCATCGTTGAACGAGCCTTCGCCGAGCCCCGGCAATGGCGCCGGACGGAAGGTCAAGGTATCGACGAAGCTGAATCGGCCGAAGAACGTCAGGTTGCTGGAGTAATGATGATCGAGGCGAACGTCGAACTGGTCCTGCCGTGTGTCGGTCGCCGGCGTCGAGGCAAAGATGGTCGTCCCCGCCACGTTTGGATCCGGAATGAGGGCGACGATCGCTGCGCCGACGGGATCCCATCGCTCTCGCGGAATCACCCATTGTCCCTGCGCGTTGCGCGCGAATTCCGGACGACCAGTGGCGAACGGATCGACGACGGCGGAACTGAAGAGGCCCGCCTTTTCCGCCGCGGTCGGCACTTGACGGACGCGAGGGACCCCCTCGAGATCGCGCAAGCCTTCGTAATCGCCGAACCAGAATGTCTTGTTCTTGACGAGCGGTCCGCCGACCGCACCGCCGAACTGGTTGCGTTCGCGCTTCGGCTTTGGCGCATTCAGCGCGTTCGAGAAAAAGTTGTTGGCGTCGAGGCGATCGTTGCGCAGGAACTCGTAGACGCTGCCTCGCACCGTGTTCGTCCCCGACTTGATCGTCGCGTTGACGACCGCGCCGGAGCTGCGGCCGTACTCGGCCGAGTAGGCATTCGTCTGAATCTTGAACTCCTGTAGCGCTTCGATCGAGGGCTGCACGAGTTGAACGTTCTCGCCGCGGAACGAGTTCGAGTACGAGATGTTGTC
>DASTVZ010000241.1:0-13112 GCA_035758845.1 Vicinamibacterales bacterium | reverse complement strand
ACTGTGCTCGTCCTGGGAGCCGACCCGCGAGGAGTCCTGTTCGGCGCGGGCAGGTTGTTGCGCGAACTGCAGATGACTCCCCACTCGGTGCAAGTGCCGGCCACCTTCTCGATCGTTTCAACACCACAGGTTGCGCTCCGGGGCCATCAGCTTGGCTATCGGCCGAAGACCAACTCCTACGACGCGTGGGACGTGCCGATGTGGGAGCAGTACATCCGCGACCTCGCGATCTTCGGCACCAACGCGATCGAACTGATCCCTCCGCGGTCGGACGATGCGCCAGACAGCCCGCACTTCCCGCTTCCTCAGATGCAGATGATGGTCGAAATGTCCCGCATCGCAGACGAATACGGGCAGGACGTCTGGGTCTGGTACCCCGCGCTCGACAAGGACTACGGAGATCCGAAGGAGGTCGACTTCGCCCTCAGAGAATGGGCGGATGTTCTGTCAAAACTGCCTCGCGTGGACGCGGTTTTCGTGCCCGGCGGGGACCCCGGTCACACCGAACCGCGGCATCTGATGTCCCTGCTGGAGAAGCAGATGGCGAATTTGCGCCGATACCATCCGAGACTTCAGATGTGGATGTCTCCGCAGGGTTTTACCAAGGAGTGGATGGATCAGTTTTACCAGATTCTGCAGACGGAACCTGCGTGGCTCACCGGCGTCGTCTTCGGACCCCAGGTCCGCGATAGCTTGCCCGTGCTGCGCGCAAAAGTGCCAAAGCGATATCGTATCCGGCACTATCCGGATATCACGCACAGCCTTCGCTCGCAGTATCCGGTGCAGGACTGGGACATCGCGCACGCGCTCACGTCACAACGCGAGCAGATCAATCCACGGCCGATCGATGAAGCGGTGATCTTCCGCGCCGCGCAGTCATACGCCAGCGACTTCATCACCTACTCGGAGGGATGCAACGACGATGTGAACAAGGTGGTGTGGACTGCGCTCGGATGGGATCCGAAGAGTGAGGTGCTGCAGATCCTGCGCGAGTACAGCCGATATTTCGTGGGGCCCGCCTACACCGACTCGTTTGCACAAGGCCTGCTCGCGCTCGAGCGCAACTGGAGAGGCCCGCTTGCGGCCAATTCATCCGTCGATTCGACTCTCGAGCAGTTCCAGGCAATGGAGCGCGCCGCATCGCCGGCGGACTTGCGCAACTGGCGCTTTCAACAGGCGTTGTACCGCGCGTACTACGACGCGCACGTGCGCAGCAGGCTGCTGCACGAGACAGCGATTGAAGAGCGGGCGCTCGAACGGCTGCGCGTGGCGAAAAACGGTGAATCGCTCCAGGCGCTAGCGGACGCCGCGCGGATTCTCGACGAGGCGCAGGTTCGCCCTTCCCCCGAGTGGCGTCAGCGAGTCTACGTTCTTGCGGAAGCGCTGTTTCAAAGCATTCGGCAGCAATTGAGCGTCGAGCGCTACCGTGCGATCGCGGTCGGCCGCGGCGCCACGCTCGACAGCTTCGAGACGCCACTGAATAACAAAGGATGGCTCATCGCACGTTTTGCCGAAGCGGCAGCGCTCCCCAGCGAACCCGAAAGACTCGCCGCCATTGAACGCGTCATCCACTGGACTGACCCTGGCGTCGGCGGCTTTTACGATGATCTCGGCAATCCGTCCCAGCAGCCACATCTCGTGAAGGGAATGCCGTATGAGGAGGATCCGCAACGCCTCAAGTCGCCACTGACGGGTTTTGGCTACGCACCCGACTGGCGGCTGTCGTGGATGACGCATGCCGAATCGTTTTGGGATACGTCCTTGCAGATGCGCTACTCGGGACTGGATCGAACGGCACGCTATCGTGTTCGCGTCGTCTATGCCGGCGATGTGTTCACCAGCAACGGCATGATCCGGCTCGTCGCGAACGACAAGTACGAGATCCACCCACTCACGAAGAAGGCGTCGCCAATCAAGCCGATGGAATTCGACGTGCCCGTGGAGGCGACACGCGGCGGTGACCTGACGCTGACTTTCACCGGCCCGCCCGGAATCGGCAGTTCCGGCCGCGGCAATCAGATCGCCGAAGTCTGGCTGTTGCGGAAGTGAACGGCGGGCGCCCTGAAAATCCTTCGTCCGCCTTCGCGCTCGCTCGCGGTCGCTACGCCGGGACAAGCGCCGTCGCATGCCAATCAATTCACGATTTCCCGGTCAGACGAGCACGGGTCTGGTTCCAGAGTCTCGCGATCATCGCATGGGCGCTGTTCTCCTGATCAATCTTGGCTCTGGTTGTGTACCAGATGTCCCTCTTTCCGTAACCGCCGTCACGCGTCGAGAAGAAAAACAGCGTCGTTCCGTCCCGTGAAAGCCACGGAGAGCCGTCGTCGGCGGTGGTGTTGACGGGACTGGGCAAGTCGACGGGTGTCGACCACAAGTCGGAGAGCGTTTCCCGCGTCGACGTCCAAATGTCGATAGCTCCCACTCCGCCCGTTCGGTCGGACGTGATGAATGCTTCGAGTCCGTCTCGCCTGATGAAGATCCGTGTGTCGCGCCCCGGGCTGCTGAATTCCGGCACCAGCTCTCCCGGCCCGACGTAGCGGTCTTCACCCACAGGGCTTTTGTAGACGTCGAATCCCGTCAAGGGCGACCGATTGCTGCCGTAGTAAAGACTCACTTCCCCGGTTTCAGGGTTCTCGAAGAATGCCGGCGCGATTTCGGTTGCTCCTGTGTTGGGGCCAACCGGATCACATCCGAGTCTCGTCGGCGTCTCCCATTCCTGCGTCCGTCTGTCGTGGCGCCTGGTCATCCAGATATCACCAGTCAAAATCGCAGGCCCACAGCCGCCCGTCCGGGTGCTGTGGAAAAACATTACGTGCTCGTCTGAGGACAGCACCGCGAGGGAATCGGCAGTGTCCGTGTTGATCGGCGCCCGGCTTACGTTATTCAAGTTCTGGGGCTGTCCCCATGGGCTCTCGACGGATTCCCGTGTTGCAAACCACAAGTCGTCGCCTCCGAGCCCTCCGGGGCGATCCGACGTGAAGTAAATCGTCAATTCGTCCCGCGAGAGGATCGCGTACGTGTCGTTCGAGTCAGTGTTCACCGGTCCTCCTACATTCTTGGGCGTAGACCACTCGCCAAATGTCTCCGCTTTCCTAAAGGAAGTACCCGGACTTGTCGTGAACGACGCGAGCACGATGAGAAGTGCCAACGATTCCTTCAATGACATGAGCCCTCCTTGGTTCCGAGGGCTTGAAAGTACGGATTGACACAGGGCGGTTCAATACAAACACGGTGAAAAGCAGATGAAATGTGGGTGACGAACCCCCGCCGGCAGTACCTTCGCCGACGTGTTACGATTCGCTGGCCCTCTGAGATCGACATGGCCGAGTCAGGACGAGAGCGCGTCCGGTTTTCGGAGTTCGAACTGGATCTCCAGTCCGGTGAACTGTGGAGTGCGACCGGCCGGCGCGTTTTCCTGCCGCAGCAACCGTTGCGAATCCTGGTTGCACTCGTCCACGCGCAAGGGAATATCGTCACCCGCGAAGAACTGCGACGGGAACTCTGGCCGGAGGACACGTTCGTCGACTACGAGCACAGCATTAACGCTGCCGTTAAGCGACTGCGTGAAACAATCGGCGACTCGGCGTCGGCTCCACGCTTTATCGAGACAATTCCTCGCGTCGGCTACCGACTTATCGCACCAGCACGTTTCGGCGATGCCGCCGGACCCACACGGCCTGCGCAGGCGGCCGAGTTTGCGGCGGCCGGGCACGATGCGGATCCCGTTGGCTCGCCGACGGAACCCACACGGCCGACTGGCAAACGGCGGGCAATGGTCGCCACGGTAATTTTCATAGCAGTCGTGACGGTGGCGATCACGGCGCGTTGGATTTCAACCACGCATGCCCGATCGCACAGCCCTTCTCCCCACACACTCGTCCGCCTGACGTCCAGTTCGGGACTCGACATCGATCCCGCGCTGTCACCCGATGGATCGCTCCTCGCCTACGCGTCGGACCGCGAGGGCGCGACCGGGCTGGACATCTGGATTGAACCTGTTGCCGGGGGAACGGCGCGTCGACTCACGACCGACCAAGGCGACGAAGTGGAGCCATCATTCAGTCCTGATGGTGCATCCATCTTCTACAGCCGCCGGGAGACCGGTGGCATTTATCGCATCGACACTCTCAGTGGGGTCCCGAGATTGGTCGTTGCCGGTCCGCGGGCCGGAATGCCACGGGTCTCGCCGGACGGGCGGTGGGTGGTGTACTGGACCGGTCAGCCAGTGTGGACGGCACCTGTCCCTACTCACCCCCCGCCGGGGGCCACCAGTACGCTTGCTCTCGTGCCGGCGGACGGAGGCACGCCCACGGAATTAGCGATCAACTTGGCGAGTGCCCGATACGGCGTCTGGTCACCCGACGGACGTCACATCCTGTTCTTGGGCGAAGAGCAGGACCATCGCCTGGACTGGTATGTCATCTCTCGTGAAGGGGGCAAGCCACGACGCACGGGAGCAATTGATGTCTTCCGCAGCGCCGGGTTGACGGGCGCACCGACTCCGGGGGAGTGGTCGAGTACACAGGATGTGCTGTTTGCGACACCCGGTGGTGAGACGTCAAACATCTGGAAACTGCCGATCTCGCCCGCGTCTGCGAGCGTGGCAGGTCCGTTGACTCGATTGACCTTAGGATCAGCCGAGGAACGGACCCCGGTTGCGAGCCGCTCCGAGCGCATTGCTTTCAGCAGCATCGTCGAAAACGTCGACGTCTGGCGAGTTCCGCTTGACGTGCGCGGCGGGATTGGGCGCGGGCCGCTGGAGAAAGTCACAGATGACCCTGCGATCGATCAAAAGATGCACGTTACGCAGGACGGGAACCTGATGGTGTTGATCTCGGCGCGGACGAAAAGGAACGAGGCGTGGCTGCGAGACCTGCGGACGGGTCGAGAGCGTCAATTGACCTTCAATGGCGCGGACTTCGCTCGGATTCATCCAGACGGATCGCGCGTCGCAATCTGGCGGCCCGACGCGCATATTACCGAAATCCTATCGACCAACGGAGGTGCCGCGACGAAATTCTGCGACGACTGCCAGGTCACCGACTGGTCTGCCGATGGCTCGAAGCTCGTCGTCCAGCGTCCGCAAGCGTTATTCGTGGCTGACCTCGCAACCGGTCGCGAAGCAGCGCTCGCGAGGCATCCCAATTGGAACCTGTTCAATGGACGCTTCTCCCCCGACGGCAGGTGGGTCGTGTTTCAGACCACAAATTCAGCAACGTTGCGACAGATTTATGCGGTGCCTGTCGGGGAATCCGCTGCCATCCCTGTCAGTCGCTGGATCCCGATTGTCACAGATTTCGGAGTCCAACCGAGTTGGTCAACCGACGGCCGCGGCATCTACCATTTCTCCCTTCGTGACGGATTCTTCTGCGGATGGGTGCAACCGATTGATCCAGCGACTGCGAAACCGGTGGGCGAGCCTCGCGTGGTCCAGCATTTCCATGAGCCGCGGCTCCGGGCGGCTTCAGCTGCGATAGTCACGAACGACGTGCGCGGCAATTATCTGTATGTAACGTTGACTGAAAGACAAGGCCATATCTGGATGCTCCGCGAATAAAGAGACTGGCCGCGCTCTGACAAAATCTCTCGGTCCGCTGTTGGAGCAATCCGGATGTCTGCTTGCGCGCTGGCCATCGACGTGGAAGAGTCCCGCGCACCCGCTGCGATCATGAGGAAACGGCCGTCGGGCCCGACATCGAATGCACGTTGGGACCCCGGCTCGAAGCCGCCTTCGAAAAGCGGTTCCGTTGACTCGACCTGTATGCCCGCCGCGGCGGCCTTGACCTTGACGGACATCATCTTCAACCCATTGCGGTAGAAGAGGTCGCGTCCGTTTGCTGACCAGACCGCATCGCGCCCGCTGTCTGATGAGATGCAGTTCCGGCCGCGGCAATCAAATCACCGAAGTCTGGCTGTTGCGGAAGTAGGCACCAGGGCAGAAACCCGTTACGATCCGATCGAGAACTCTTCCATCAGAATTCGAGTCTTATACGATCATGCCATCGCTCCACGCCTCACCGTCGACCTCCGCCAGCGTATTCACCGGTAGCCTTACGGATTTGCGTCATGCCTTCCGGCTACTGTGGAAGTCCAAGGGCATCACCGCCACGACTCTCGTCACGCTGGGGCTCGGCATCGGTGCGACGACGGCGATCTTCTCCACCGTCTATTCGCTGATGTTGAAGCCGCTGCCGTATCAGGAGCCGGAGCGGATTGTGGAATTGTATTCATCCGCCGCGAAGGCCGGCTTGAACCACATGCCGGCCAACGTCCCTTTCTACCTCGATTATTCGAAGAACGCGACCTCCTACGAACAACTTGCGCTGTGGACGTTCTTTTACGGTCTGGTAGGAGAGAAGGATTCCGTCGTCCGCACCCCAGGTGTCCGGGCAACGGCCGAAATCTTCGAGATTCTGCGGATACAACCCGTGATCGGCACCTTCTTCACAAAGGACCAGAACCGACCCGGCGCCGACAAAGTCATCCTGCTCACGCAATCCTATTGGCAGACGCAGTATCAGGAGAGTCCAGAGGTCCTGGGCAAGGAAGTGCGGATCGATGATGAAGCGTACAAGGTGATCGGCGTGGCACCGCGAGTGTTGGAGGCATTCGATGCACGGATGAAATTCGTGTTGCCGTTGAGCTGGCCTCCAGCGGCAGAGAATCCGCAGGGCCGTTACGGCGTCGGTATCCAGCTGTTTGGACGCCTCAAGCCGGGCGTCACGGCAAGCCAGGCGGATGCCGAGGCCAAGATCATGGAGAAGCGCTACGTCGATGCCGGACCCCCACCGTTGAAAGCTTTTGTCGAGCGCTCTGGCATGACGATGAATGTCGGCGGGGTGCAGGAGCAGCGGGTGCAGCCGGTGCGGTCGACGCTGCTGATGCTGCAGGGCGGCGTCGCGTTCGTACTGCTGATCGGTTGTTTCAACGTTGCGAATCTCTTGTTGGTACGTGCGAACGCCCGTCAGTCGGAGCTGGCGATTCGATCCGCGCTGGGCGCGGCGCGGGCGACGATTGCGCGACAGTTCCTGCTGGAAAGCCTGCTTCTCACTTCACTGGGCGCAGCGTTGGGGCTGGGAGTGGCTTGGGGTGCGCTGCGGGTGACGAATTACTACCTCGCGAGGATGCTGCCCCAGTCGCTCCCTGCGGCGCTCGACTGGCGGGTGCTCGGATTTGCCGTGGCGCTCGCACTCGCGATCGGTGTGCTCATCGGCTTGATCCCGATCTTTCATCTCCTTCGCACGAATCTCGCCGAAGTGATCCAGAGCAACTCGCGGAGTGCGTCGTCGAGCCGTGGCGTGCGCGCGCTGAGCGGCGTACTTGTCGTTGCCCAGGTCGCCGTGGCGTTGATGCTCCTGACCGGCGCCGGCCTGCTTATTCGAAGCTTCGCGCAGGCGTTGCGCGTGGATACCGGACTCGAACCGTCAAATGTTGTGACCGGGCGCATCGCATTGACTCGTGAACATCGCGCCAGCGACGACGCCGCTAACAAGATTCGCGAACGCCTGCTGCAGGCGATGCGAGAGATTCCAGGGGTGACCTCGGTTGCGCTTTCCTTTTCGACGCCGTTCCAGGGCGGACTGCCAATCAACGCTTTCGTCCTGGAGAAGGATACGCTGCCGCCTGGTGCGCCGCAGCCTGGGGCCTACCGAGTAATCGTGACGCCAGGGTACCTCGAAACGCTCGGGCTGAAATTGGTGGAGGGTCGCTTCTATCAAGATGCGGATATGGCTCCTGGCCGGCGCTTGTTCGTCGTCGATCAGAGCTTCGCGCGGAAGTTCTTTCCCAATGGCTCCGCCGTTGGTGGACATTTTGCCTTTGGTGGTCGGCCGGAAAAACCTGAAGACTGGCCAACGATCATCGGCGTCCTGAAAGACGTGCCGCACAACGGGGTCGAGGAGAAGAGCGGAAATCCTTTCATCTATCAAATCATGCAAGGAGGGCGACCGGGCGGACTGACCCTGTTCCTGCGGACAACCAGACCGGCGGGTGAAGTGGTGTCGGCCTTGCGTAACCAGGTGCGTGCCATCGATCCCACGCTTCCACTTTTCGAAGCCGGCCCCCTCAACGAGGCGGTGGACTCTTCGTTCGACAACCGTCGTGCGGTGATGCTGCTGCTCGCGGCGTTTGCCGGTCTTGCGCTGTTTTTGTCGGCCCTCGGCATCTACGGGGTGCTTGCCTACGATGTGTCACAGCGAACGCGTGAGATTGGCGTGCGGAGCGCCATCGGTGCATCGCGAGGGCAGATTGCCACTCTGATCCTGCGACAGGGGTTGTGGAAAGGAGGCATTGGCGTCGCGCTAGGTTTGATTGGCGCCGCGCTTCTCAGCAGGTCGATGACGACTCTGCTCTTCAACGTGCGGCCGACAGAGCCCTCTGTGTATGCGTCAGTGTCGTTCGTGCTGATCGCCGTCGCGCTTCTCGCGAGCTATCTGCCGGCCCGTCGCGCATCGCGGATTGATCCGCTGATTGCGCTGCGTGAGGAGTGACGCGGCACCGATTTCCGCGCGCGAGGCCTTCCGCGGGGCCGGCGGCCCATCATCCTTCCCGTAGTGCGTTCGCCGGGTCGAGTTTCGTCGCCCGGCGCGCCGGGACAAAACTCGCGAACGCCGCGCTCGCAGCGAGTACAAGCGGAACCGCGCTGAACGTCACGGGATCGAGAAGCGCAATGCCAAACAGCTGCCCCTGAATGAATCGTCCGAGCGCAATCGCTGCACCGAGCCCAACGCTGACTCCAATTGCGGACAGGACAAGCGCCCGGCTGACGATCATCCGCAGCACATCACCGGGCAGGGCACCGAGGGCAAGACGAATGCTGATCTCCCGGCCACGCTGCGTCACGGCATAGTTCATCACACCAAACACACCGATCGTCGCCAACACGAGGCCGACGCCGGCAAACACCGTCAGCAGGCTGGTGTAGAAGCGCGGCCGCCGCAGCGAGCGGGCGACCAGCTGGCCCATCGGTGTGATGTCCGCAACTGCGAGTTCCGCGTCGAGGGCGCGGATCTCGGCGCGAATCGCCGACGTGAGTGTGGACGGATCGGCACTTGTCCGGACCACCATCCTGAGTGATCGGATCGTCCGCTGCGCAAACGGCACGAAGACCATTGGCGCGACAGGCTCCGCCGCGCTTCTCTGCAGGACGTCGGCGACGACGCCCACGACCTCACGCGAAACGCCATTGGTGTTGATCCGTCGACCAATCGGATTCTCGCCGGCGAACCACCGACGCACCGCGGCCTCGTTGACGATCGCGACGCGCGGCGCAGCCGTGTCGTCCGCACCACTGAACTGACGGCCCAGCATGAGCGTCGCGCCGATCGCTCGAAGGTAATCCGGCGTCGTGCTGGCCAACGCGATCTCGGCATTCACGTTCGGCGGCGGCGGCGGGGCGCCCTCGACGGCGAACCCGACCATCGCGCCGCGGCCGCTAAGTGGCAGCACGCTCGTGGCGCCAACGTTCGTGACTCCTGGTAATGCGCGCAAACGCTGCTCGAATTCAGAGACGCGAATCCGGGTAGGCTCATCCGCTTTGTACTTTTCACCCTGGAGAACGACTCGGAACGAGAGCGCTTGCTCAGTTCGGAAACCCGGATCCACGCGCGTCAGCTGGATAAGGCTCCTGACCAAAAGTCCGGCACCGGTCAACAACACGACCGCGAGCGCGATCTCGACGACGACCAGCGCCGATCGCATCCGCTGTCCACCCACACTGGTGGCGCCGCGCGTGGTTTCGCGCAGGGCGCTCTGCATGCCCGCGCCGGTGAACTGGAAGGCAGGCAATATCCCAAAGCCGAGACTCGTCGCGATCGCGATCGCAAACGTGAAGATGACGACCGCGCCGTTGACGGTGACGTCCTCCACCCGGGGAATGTCCGCGGGTTGCGCCGCCAGAAGCGCGCGAGTCGCCGCAAACGCGATCGCCAGACCGAGCACTGCACCCGCTGTTCCGAGGACAACGGCTTCTGTAAGCAATTGGCGGAGCAGTCTTACGCGACCGGCGCCGAGGGCGGAACGAACCGCGAGTTCGGTCTGTCGAGCCGAGGCGCGCGCCAGGAGCAAGTTGGCGACGTTCGCGCAGGCCACGAGCAAAACAAAGCCAACGGCGCCCAGGAGGAGAAGGAGCGGTCTTCGGACGTCGCCGACGACCACGTCCGTGAGCGACGTGGCGTTGAACGTCAGCGTGTCGTTGGTGGCACGGAACGCCGACTGCAACTGGCTCCCGATTCGGCGCAGATCGTTGTCGACCTCGGCAAGCGCCATACCCTGTCTCGCACGACCGATGACCGTCAGGAACTCACCGCGTCTTCCCTTCGCCGTCGCGGCGCTGAATGTGTCGTTGTACAGGAGCGGCGTATACACGTCGGCAGCGTCTAACATCCGGGCGCCGCGCGCGAGCACCCCGACGATTTCGACCGGCGTCCCGGCGATCCGGACCGTGCGCCCGAGGACGTGATGATCGCCGCCGAATTGTCGTTGCCAGAACCCGTAATCGAGCACCGCGACGCCATCGTGCCCGGGTTGATTGTCGCCCGGTAGCAGACCTCGGCCGAGCGCGGGTTGCAGACCCAGCAAGTCGAACAGACGATCGCTCACGCCAATCCCACGTACTTCTCGCGGCTCGCCGGCGCCGAGCATCGTGTAAACGCCGCCGGAGAACGCCTCGACCTGATCGAACGCTCGCGTTTGCTCGCGCACGCTCATGAAATCAGGTGGCGACAGCGAGTACGGCGTACCGTCGGGATAGAGGGTCGTGACGCGATACAATCGTGGAGCGTCACGGTACGGCAGCGGCGCGAGCAGGACGGCCTGGACGACGCTGAAGATCGCGCTGTTGGCGCCAATACCGAGCGCCAGCGTGGTCAGTGCGACGAGGGTGAAGCCCGGCGTGCGGCGCAACATGCGCCACGCGTAGACCACGTCCTGCCGCAGCTCTGTCAGATATTCGATCCGCGCCATCCGACGCTCCCTTCGTTCGCTGATTGCGACGCACTGTTGTCGCGGGCTGTCGTAGTCGCCGAAACGGCGTAACGCCAGCGCTCGCGCGCGCTCGGCCGGAACGCCTTCGTCGATGAGTTCACCCGTCCGCATCTCGAGATGGAACGCGAGCTCGGCGTCGACATCCGCCTTCGGCTCGCGACCGAAGAGCCGCCGGAAGCGGGACCATCGCGGCATCGACAATTACTCCTGCAGCGCGGGCGCATCGAGCGCGGCGAATATCGCAGTTGCGTAGCGCCGCCAGTTGTCGGCTTCGATCTTGAGTCGTGCGCGGCCGCGCCGCGTGAGGGCGTAGTACTTCGCCTGCCGGTTGTTTTCAGACGGTCCCCACGTCGCGGTTATCCACTCGCGCTCTTCGAGCCGGTGCAGCGCGGGATAAAGTGATCCCTCACCCACCGCGAGCGCATCATCGGTCGCCTGCTGGATCCAGCGGGCGACGGCGTACCCGTGCGCGGGCCCCCAGCTGAGCGCCTTCAGGATCAGAAGATCCAGCGTACCTCTGAGAATATCCGGTGTCGGTGGTGCCACTGCCGTCGCTCCCCTCGGGTTTCAATGGGAAGATACCGCAAGTCGCCGTCCAGTTCAAGCTTGCCTCGACGAACGTACTGGCCGAACGAGATGTCGTTAACGAGCATGTGCTGCAGGTGTACTGCTGGTCGCGGCGGCGGTGCGTGTCGCCGGTTGCATCCCCTCACGCCGGGCCGCGTGTGTCGATCCAATGCAAACGCTTCGCGGCGACTGAGTCACCCGTCGTATCGAAATGCGTCGACCGGATTGATGCGGCTCGCACGCCACGCAGGTGCGGCGGCCGCGGCGGTCGCGGTGAGCAGAATCACCATGGGTACACTCGCGAAGGTCAGCGGGTCGAGCGGATCGACGCCAAAGAGAAACGCTGAGATCAGCCGTCCTGAGAAACCGGCGAGGACGATCCCGACGACCGCTCCGGTAGCAATCATCCGCCCGGCATCGCGGAAGACCATCCACATCACTCTGGCGCTAGTGGCGCCAAGCGCGATGCGCACGCCAATCTCGCGATGGCGCTGCTGAACGGTATAGGCGAGCACGCCGAACACGCCAACCATTGCCAGCGCGAGCGCAAGGACGGCGAACGTCCCCACCATCTTTGCTCTGAAGCGATAGCCTGCGGTCGACTCGATCGACAGCCTTTCAAGCGTGCGGTCGCGCCGCACCGGAACGTCAGGATCGATCCGAGCGACGACGCGCCGCACGAGCGGTGTCAACGATTGCGCGTCGCCGGCGGACGGCTGCACCACCATGTAGACGTCGCCGGTCGGAAACTGGGCCAGCGGCACGTACACCTGGACCAACTCCTCCGGCGCGTCCGGTTGGCCGCTGGTTTGCCGCACCACCCCGACAATCTCGCGAATCTGGGTGGGCCCGTCCACCGGCGAGGTCAGCGAAAGATGAGCGCCGATCGGATTACGGTCCTTGAAATGCCGACGCACGAATGCCTCGTTGACGAGACACACCGGCACACTCCGCGGCGTGTCGCGCTCGTTGAACCCGCGTCCGATGACGATTGGAAGATCCAGCGTCCTGAAGTAGCCCGGATCTGCCGTCGTATACTCCGCGGTAGGTCGATCGCGTGCATCGACGCGCGGATCGCCGGTAATCTCGAAGGCCCATCGACCGAGCTCGCTTGTCCCGTACGGCAGACTCGACGCCCAGCCGACGCGGCGCACGTCGGGCAACGCTCCAACGTCGCGACTGACCGCGTCGTAGAACTGGTTGATCGCTTCCTCGCTGGGATAGCGTGAGTTCTTCCCTGTGCGGACGCTGAAGTCGAGCGTCAAGACGGAATCGCTGGCCGAGCGATACCCGGTGTCGTGGCTGACGAGCGTCATCACTGTCTGCAGCAACAGGCCCGCCCCCGACAGCAGCAGCACTGCTGCGGCGACTTCCCCGGCGACGAGCAGACTGCGAAGACCGCGGCCGCCAGCCGTCACTGATCGACTGTCAGAGGACATCACAGTGACGAGTGACGTTCTCGTCGCTTGCCATGCCGGCACCACACCGAACGCCACGCCGACGATCAACATCGTGGCTACACCGAACAGTACAACCCGTGCATCGAATCCGGGTATCACCGC
>DASTVZ010000149.1:0-15989 GCA_035758845.1 Vicinamibacterales bacterium | reverse complement strand
CGTCGACCAACTGGCTCTACGGCCGCTGGCAGACGCGTGGAGAAATGGAGCGCCGCCTGTTTCCAGGGGCGGTCGCCTTCCTGCTTGCGATTGTCGCCATGCTGTTGCGCCATCCATCGCGCGTGATCATCGTGTATGTCCTTCTCGGCGTCGCTGCATTTGAGGCGTCACTCGGGCTTCGCGGCTACTCCTATTCGTTCCTTCATGAGTACGCCGCGCCGTTTCGAGCGCTACGCGCACCTGCGCGCCTCGGCATATTCGTGGTGTTCGCGCTGGCGGTGCTCGCTGGATTCGGCTACTCGTTTCTTGTCGAATCTCTCCGCGTTCGCCACCGGCGGGTTCTCCTTGCCTTTCTGTTAATGGCTATGCTCACCGAGTACTTCACCTCGGTGCCGCTTGTGACTTATCCGAATGATGCGCCGGCTGTCTACAAACTGCTGGCCACTCAGCCACCCGGCGTCGTTGCGGAGTTTCCCGCGCCCACCCCGAGTTTGCGGCCTGGACAGGATCCGAAGTACGGACTGCCAGGTGCGGATCCCAAGTACGCCTATTTGTCGATCTTCCATTGGAAGCCGCTGATCAATGGATACAGCGGTTTCTACCCGGCAAGCTACATTCGCCGGCTACTCGACCTGCGCCGGTTTCCGGAGCCGTTCTCACTTCGCGTTCTTCGCCGCGAGGGCGTTCGATACCTGGTGATTCATCAGAGCGGATATGGTGAGGACCGTGACGTGTACGAGCAGATTCTCTCAACGCTCGAAGCAGCGGAAGGAGTTCGCAGCCTCGGTCCATTCAGCGATGGCGAAGGGCTCGCCACGGTATATGTGCTCGAGTGAGACTCTACACGGCGCTTTGTCGGCTCCGCACCACGATGTCGCCGAACGCACGGATGTCGAGGCTGGCGCCGCCGACGAGTGCGCCATCTACGTCCGGCAGCATGATCAGCTCGTGAATGTTGTCCGGCTTCACGCTGCCGCCGTAGATCACATGACATTGATCGGCGGCGTGTCCACCGAACCACTGCCGCAGCCGTGACCGGATGTGCGCGTGGGCCTCGCCAGCCTGCGCTGGTGTGGCATTCCGTCCGGTGCCGATCGCCCAGACAGGTTCATACGCGAGCACGAGCGCCGCGACCTGATCGCCGGTGAGTCCGTCGAGTCCAGCTTTGATCTGCCGATCGAGGACGGGCAGGGTCTCGTTGCGTTCGCGTTCTTCGAGCGTCTCACCAATGCAGACGATGGGCGTCAAATGCTCACCGAACGCCGCGACGAGTTTGCGATTGACCGTTTCGTCCGTCTCGTGAAAGAGGCGTCGACGCTCGGAATGGCCGATGATCACGTACTCCGCGCCCGCCTCTTTGAGCATTGCCGCGCTGACTTCGCCAGTGAAGGCACCCTCGCGTTCCCAATGCAGGTCCTGTCCCGACACGCCGATGTTCGTATTTCTCGCCGCATCGGCGACGGCATGAAGCGCGGTGAACGGTGGCGCGAGCACGATCTCGACGTCGCTGACGTCTTTCACCAGCGCGCGGAATTCCTTCGCGAACGCGACCGCCTCGTGGACGGTCTTGTACATCTTCCAGTTGGCAGCAATGAAGGGAACGCGCATTGGCGAATTCTAACCCAGCGCGACGACTCCGGGGAGTTTGCGGCCGCCGAGGAATTCGAGCGACGCGCCGCCGCCGGTCGAGATGTGCGTAATGCGATCGGTGACGCCAGCTTTTGCGACCGCGGCGATCGAATCGCCACCGCCAATAACGGTCGTGCCTTTTACGTCCGCGACCGCCTTTGCCACCGCAATCGTGCCCTTGGCGAACTCGTCAATTTCGAAGACGCCCATCGGCCCGTTCCACGTGACGGTTTTTGCCCCTGCAATGATCTCGCGGTATCGGCCGATGGTTTGTGGACCGATGTCCAGCCCCATCCGATCGCCGATTTTCGCGTCGGCGACGTCGAGCGTCTCTGCCGGCGCTCCGGCTTCGAGCTTTGGTGCGACGACATGATCGGACGGCAGCTCGAATCGAAGCTGACGATCCCTCGCCTGCTTCTCGACCTCGCGCGCCGATTCGAGGAGGTCGTCTTCAACCAGCGACTTGCCGACGGGCAACCCTCGAGCCTTGAAGAACGTGTACGCCATCGCGCCGCCGATGAGGAGGGCATCGACGCGAGGGACCAGGTTCTGGATCACCTCGAGTTTGTCCGACACTTTCGCGCCCCCAAGCACGGCGACGAACGGGCGATCGGGATGCTCGAGGATTTTCCCCAGATACTGCACTTCCGCAGCCATCAAGAGACCGGCAGCCGCCTGCTTCACGTGATGGACGATGCCTTCGGTTGAGGCGTGCGCGCGGTGCGCCGATCCGAACGCGTCGTTGACATAAACGTCTGCAAGCGAAGCCAGCTCTTTTGCGAAACCCGCGTCGTTCTTTTCTTCTTCCGGGTGGAACCTCAGGTTCTCGAGCAGGACGACCTTCCCGCCCTTCGCGGCCCGATCGATTGCCGTTTTTGCAGCCTCACCGATGCAGTCCTCGCCGAATTCGACTGGACGTCCCAGCCGTTCTGACAGTCGCGCCGCCACTGGCCGAAGCGAGAATTCCGGGTTCGGCTTGCCCTTCGGCCGACCGAGATGGGACGCGAGGATGACCGTTGCCCCTTTCTCGAGCGCGTATTTGATCGTGGGAAGGGACGCACGAATCCGCGTGTCGTCGGTGATCGCGCCGCTCTTGATCGGGACGTTGAAATCGACGCGAATGAAGACCCGCTTCCCCGAGAGGTCGAGATCCTTGATGCTTTGCGCCAACGCTACAGTCCCTTCTTCACCAGGTAACGCAGCAGGTCGACGCAGCGGCTCGAGTAGCCCCATTCGTTGTCGTACCAAGACAGGACCTTGACGAAATCGCCATCCATGACGGCGGTGTAGGCCGAGTCGAGGATTGACGAATTGGAGTTGGCGCGGAAGTCGACCGAGACGAGCGGTTCGGTCGTGTACTGCAGAATGCCCTTCAACTTGCCGTCTGCGGCGCTCTTAAATGCGGCGTTCACTTCTTCCTTCGACGTTTTCTTGTCGACGAGCACCGCGAGGTCGACGACCGACACGTTCGGCGTCGGCACGCGCATGGCGATGCCGTCGAGCCGTCCCTTGAGTTCCGGCAGCACCTCGCCGACGGCGGTCGCCGCACCGGTGGTCGTCGGAATGATCGACAACGCCGCCGCGCGGGCGCGGCGCAAATCCTTGTGCGGAAGATCGAGCAGCTGCTGATCGTTCGTGTACGAGTGGACGGTCGTCATCCACCCTTTCTTGATGCCGAACGTCTCGTGCAGCACCTTGGCGACCGGCGCCAGGCAGTTCGTGGTGCACGACGCATTGGAGAGGATGTGGTGTTTTCCCGCGTCGTACTTGTCTTCGTTAACCCCGAGGACGACCGTGAGATCCGGTCCTTTTGCCGGCGCCGTGATCACGACCTTCTTCGCTCCCGCAGCAAGATGCTTTGCCGCGCCGTCGCGGCTCGTGAAGATCCCGGTTGATTCAAAAACCACATCAACACCGAGCGACTTCCACGGCAGTTCGGCCGGATCCTTGATCGAGAGGACCTGGAACGAATCCTTGTTGACGCTAATCTTGTCGCCGCTCGCGGAAATCTCGCCGTGCAAGTTCCCGAGGATGGAATCGTACTTGAGCAGATGGGCCAGGGTGGCGGCATTCGTCAAATCGTTCACGGCGACGAAATCGATACCGCTGTCGCCCATAGCGGCGCGCATGATGTTGCGGCCGATACGGCCGAACCCGTTGATCCCGACTTTGATGGCCATCTACGTTTCCTCCGAGCTACAGTGAAATAAATGATTTTAATGAACGGCTTGCACGGTGGTCAACGCCGGTCTAGAGTGATTTGCATCTCAAGATGTATGTGATCTACTCGGTCCTCATCGTCCTGTTCTTTGTCGTGATGTCGCCGTCACTGATTTATCAGGCGGTACGGCACCGCAAGTACATCGGCAGCCTCACCCAGCGTCTCGGCTACCTTCCGATCTCGTTCAATCTCGATTCCGACGAATCGATCTGGATTCACGCCGTCTCGGTCGGCGAAGTCCTGACCGCGCGCGCTCTCTTGCCCGATCTCCGCGAGCGCTATCCAAAGCTGCGTCTGTTTCTCTCGACAACGACGATGACCGGGCAGCAGATCGCGCGCAACAATCTTCAGTACGTCGATGGTGTCTTCTATTTCCCCTTCGACCTCGGTTTCATCGTCAACCGCACCGTGAAACTGGTGAACCCGCGGCTGTTCATCATGATGGAGACCGAGATCTGGCCGAACCTTCTCCGCGCGTGCCATCGCGCGGGGGTAAAAACGATGCTCGTCAATGGCCGCATTTCGTCTCGTTCGTATCCGCGCTATCGCATCGCCCGCCCGTTCTTCCGCCGCGTCCTCCGGCATATCGATCGTTTCTGTATGCAGAGCGACGAATCCGCGCGCCGTGTCATCGACATCGGCGCTGACCGCGATCGTGTGATCGTGACCGGGTCGCTGAAGTTCGACTCGCTCGAAATTCCGGGGAGCGCCGCAGTTGATCGCGGACGGAATCGCGTCCTTCGTTACTTCAGGGTCGCCGCCGATCGTCCCGTCCTGATTGCGGCCAGCACGGTGCGCACCGAAGAAGAACCGGTCCTCGAGGCGTTCCACCGGATCCGCGCGACGATGACCAACGCGCTCCTCATCATCGCCCCCAGAAAGCCGGAACGCTTCGACGACGTGGAGAAGCTCGCGCGCCGCGCCGGCTGGAATGTGGCGAGGCGGACCGAACTGCGCGTCGACGCCGATCCGCGCCACGACGTCGTCATCCTCGACACCATTGGCGAGCTGGCGCAGCTCTATCAGATCGCGACCGTCGTCTTCGTCGGCGGCAGTCTCGCGGACATGGGAGGCCACAATATCCTCGAGCCGGCGGTCTTCGGCAAGCCAATCGTCTTTGGTCCTTACATGCAGAATTTCGCTGAGATCTCGCGAACGTTCCTGGACAATGCGGCCGCCGTGCAGGTGCACTCGGATCGCGAATTGGAGGCGGCGCTACTAGAGCTGCTCGGCGATCCCGTACGGCGGGCACGGCTTGGCGCCGCCGCCCGTGCGCTGGTCGAAGCGAACCGTGGGGCGCGGGTCAAGACACTGGCGACCATCGCGCAGGTGCTGGATCCGAGTAATGTAGTTCGCCCCTTCAGGCGTGTTTAATTGTGGCGTTGACGATAAGTGACTTGTACGCAGCGGCCGTTCGCCGCCGCCGCGAACGGTACGCACGGCGCCCCGATCTGCGGCGCCGATTGCGCCGTCCGGTGATCAGTGTCGGGAATCTTGCCACTGGCGGCCGCGGCAAAACGCCGATGGTCGCCTCCATCGCTCGCGAGCTGTTGGCGATGGGTGAACGGCCCGCGATTCTCAGTCGCGGCTATGGCCGAACCCAGGCGGACGATGGTGTCGTTGTCGTTCGCGATCCCGATGGAATTCGCAGCGATCTCGCGCGCGCTGGGGACGAGCCGCTTATGCTTGCGCGCGCCCTTGCCGGCGCGTCAGTGCTGGTGTCTCCCGATCGTTATCTAGCGGGCACGCTGGCGGAACACGCGTTGGGCGCGACGGTTCACGTGCTGGATGATGGGTTCCAGCATGTGCAGCTCGATCGCGACGTCGACATCGTGCTCGTCGGACGCGACGACATCGCGAAGCCGCTGACGTTGCCACGCGGACGTCTTCGCGAGCCACTCGATACATTGATTGCTGCCGATGCCGTGCTCGCCGCGGATGATGAGGTCGATGTCAGCGCCGTCGGAGTCGATCTTCCGTTCTTCCGCACCCGCCGCTCCGTTCGCATCCCGGACATCGATGGTCGGCCGGCGTTTGCGGTCGCCGGAATCGCCACACCTGAACGATTCTTCGCGGACTTGCGCCGCGCCGGCTCTGCGATTGCCGGCACCCGCGCATTTGCCGACCACCATGCGTACTCGCGAAAGGATATCGCGAGGATCGCAGACGCTGCGCGGAGGGCAGGCGCGCAGGTGATTGTGACGACCGAGAAGGACTACGTCCGAATGCTGCCGTGGCGGCCTTTTCCGATGCCAGTCGAGTGCGCGGCGCTTACAATGGAGCCCGATCCGCAGTCCGAGTTCCGGCACTGGCTGACCGGCTCGCTCGGCGCGGCTCGCGACATCGTTGGCTGACCAGCAACCACCCGCGGGGCTGACACCCGCTCGTCCACGGCCATCGTTCCGGCACCGGCTCGAGTACCTCGCCGTCGTCAGCGCGGTTTCGTTCGTCCGCTTGCTGCCGATGCGCGGCGTCCTCGCCGTGGGTACGCTTCTCGGACGGGCGTTCTACACGTTCGATCGAGGTCATCGCCGGCTGGCCATGGAAAATCTGCGCGCGGCATTTCCCGGCAGGAGCGAACAGGATTGTCAGGCGATCTGCCGCGACATGTTTTCGCATTTCGGTCGCCTGCTCGTCGTCCTGTTGAAATTCAGCACGATGCGCCCCGACGAGATGCTGGCGCGGGTCGAGTTCGAAGGGGAAGAGCGCGTCGTTCACGCGCACGCGCAAAACCGGGGCGTCCTGCTTTACACGGGACATTTCGGATTCTGGGAAATCAACGCCCTGGTTCATGCGCTGACGCTCAAACCAATGGCGGTGCTGGCCAGGCCGTTGGACAATCCGCTGCTGCACGACCTGCTCGAATCGGTTCGAACCGCTACCGGCAATTCGGTTTTTTACCGCCGCGGCGCAATCCGGCGTGTGTTGCGCGCATTGGAAGCGAACCAGGCTGTAGCGTTTCTGATCGATCAGCACATGCAGCCGGCGGATGCCGTCTACGTCGACTTCTTCAATCGTCCGGCAGCGACGACCTCGGCGCTCGCGGCGTTGGCGCTCCGCACCGGCGCCCCCGTGGTGCCGGTATTTGCGCTCCCACTCCCGGGCGGTCGCTTCCGCATGGTGTACGAGCACGCGGTCGAGCCGCCTGACCCGGAAGACGAGCACGCCATCACGGAATTCACACAGCGCTGCACCGACGTGCTCGAGATGTATGTCCGCCGCTATCCGGGACTCTGGCTGTGGATGCATCGCCGGTGGCGGGACGTTCCTGCCAGCGAACATGTCAAAGGAATGTTTCCCTCGGCGTCCAGTGAGCCGGTTGATGATGTGGAGGAGCGGACGCAGTGAGTGCGCCGCAGCGTCTCGTGATTCGTGCACCCAACTGGCTTGGCGATGCCGTGATGGCGTTGCCGGCGCTGGCAGCTGTACGAGCGGGGCTGTCGGAGGCGCATATCACCATTGCGGCGAGTGCCTCGGTGGCCCCGCTTTTTCAAGAAGAAACGTCGGCGGCGCCGACTGAAGTGCTCACGATTCCGGATCGTTCGCGCGAAGCAAAGATTCTTGCCGACGGAAAGTTCGATGCCGGGCTTCTCCTGACCAATTCGTTCCGAACCGCCTGGATGCTGCGGCGCGCAGGCATCACTGATCGGTGGGGATTCAGTGCCAATGGTCGGGGTTTCCTGTTGACCCGTCGAGTGCCAAGGCCTCGCGGGCGGATTCACCAGTCGACGTACTATTCGACTCTCGTCGAGGCGCTCGGCTTTGGCGTCACCGACTCGATGCCACGCGTGGCACTGCGCCCGGAGACGACACAGCGGGCCTCCGAGATGTTGGCCCGGATGGGAATCGGTCCGCCGGCGCTGCTCGTGGGCTTCGCGCCGGGTGCGGCGTACGGCCACGCGAAGCGCTGGCCACCCTCGCGCGTCGCCGCGGTCGTGGCGCGACTGGCGCAGGAGCGCGGCGCGATCTCGATTCTCGTCGGGGCTCACGGCGATCGCGAGGCAGGCCGTGAGATAGAATCAGCGTTGCCGTCCGCCGTCCGGGTGGTCAATCTGATCGGTCGTACCGACCTTCGGCAAGCTGCAGGAATTCTGGCGCGATGTGCCGCATTTGTCTCGAACGACTCCGGGGCCATGCATCTCGCGGCCGCCGTCGGCGTTCCGGTGACGGCGATCTTCGGACCGACCGACGAGCGTGTGACCGCCCCGGTTGGGAATCACGATGTCATTGTTCGCGAGGTATTCTGCCGTCCCTGCATGTTGCGCGATTGTCCGATCGATCACCGCTGTATGAAACGGATCACGTCCGACGACGTGTTTGAGATCGTCGCCGCCCGACTGGGCGTGGCCCCGCGCGCCCGCGAGCAGTGATGACTAAAGGTGGTTTCAAGGCGTGGGGGGTCCGCCCGCCGTCGCCCGGCCGACATGCGACCGGGCTTTGGCGAGGTCTCGCCGGAGCCTTGGCGAAGGCGGACGGGGGCGAAGCCTCCCGGACTGAATAATGTCGCGACCCGCAGTCTTTCTTGATCGCGACGGCACGCTGGTCGAAGAAGCCGGTTACCTCGATCGTCTCGAACGCCTTGTGTTCTTCCCATACAGCATCGACGCGGTCCGCTTGCTGAACCGCGCGAATCTCACCGTCGTCATCGTGACCAATCAAGCGGGCATCGCACGCGGGATTTTCAAGGAGGCGTTTGTCGGAGAGGCGCATCAGCACATCACCGCCAGGCTGTCAGCCGGGGGGGCACGCGTGGACGGGTTCTACTATTGTCCCCATCATCCCGAGGCGGTCATCGATCAGTATCGAAAGTCGTGTGACTGCCGGAAACCGCAGCCCGGATTGCTGCGCCAGGCGGCGAACGATCTCGACCTCGCGCTCGATCGGTCCTTCGTGGTCGGCGATCGATGGCACGATCTCGAGGCCGGGCAGCGCGTCGGTTCGCGCGGCGTTCTCGTCCGCACCGGCTACGGTAAAACCGAGGAGATGGCGCCCCGCAACAGCGTGACCCCGGCGGCAATCGTCGACAATCTCATGGAAGCCGTGTCCTGGATCCTTCGCGCCTCCTGATGCCAGCCTCCCATTCTTCGGCCGTCGATTCGTCGCGGCTGCTCGAGCTCATCGATCGGTTTACCAGAGTCCGCGTCGCCATTTTCGGCGACTTGATCGTCGACGAGTTCATTTACGGCGACATCGCTCGTGTCTCGCGCGAGGCGCCGGTGCTCATCCTCAACTACGACTCGACGGAAATCGTGCCGGGTGGGGCGGGTAACGCTGCGAACAATGTCGCGGCGCTCGGGGGGACTGCGACGGCGATTGGATTCGCCGGCGCCGACGAGACAGGCAGGCGGCTGATCGAGACGCTCCGCAGTAAGGTCGACGTCCGGTCGGTGCTTCGGCCGAAGGGCTTTCGCACGCCAACCAAGACCCGAATTCTCGCCGGCGGCATCCATTCAGCGAAGCAGCAGGTCGTCCGCATCGACCGCGCCGCAAGCGTCGAGGCATCTGATGGCGATCGTCGCGCCATCCGCGCAACCTTGCTGAAGGCCGCCGCACGTTGTGATGCGCTGCTCGTGTCCGACTACGGCGGCGGCGCCGTGTCGCCGCAATTAGCGCTCGAGGCGACAAAGTTTCTTCGTCGTCGGGGAAAGGGTACGTCCCCCGTTCTGGTCGACTCCCGATATTCCTTGCTGCGGTATCGCGGTATGACGACGTGTACGCCGAACGAGTCCGAGGTCGAGCAGTTGCTCGGGATCCGCATCGGTGACAATACCCGCATCCTGGAGCGCGCTGGTCGAGAGCTGCTTCGCCGAACGCGATCCGACGCTGTGCTGATCACGCGCGGGGGCCGCGGGATGGCATTGTTCGAACCCGATCGGCGCACCGTGCACATTCCGATCTACGGCTCGGATCAGATCGCCGACGTCACCGGCGCGGGCGACACGGTCATCGCCACGATGACGCTGGCACTGGCGGCGGGATCCAGCTTCGTCGAAGCGGCGCGGCTCGCCAACTACGCGGGCGGGATCGTCGTCATGAAGCGTGGGACCGCAACCGTCAGTGCGGACGAACTTCGAAATGCTGTGCTGAGTGACCGTGGCTGAGAAGATCGTCACGCGTGACCAACTTGTCGAGTTGGTTGCCGCCGATCGCCGCGCGGGACGGACCATTGCCTTTGCCAACGGCTGCTTCGATCTGTTGCATGTGGGTCACGTCCGGTATCTTCAGGCCGCGTCCCTGGAAGCCGATCGACTCATCGTTGCCGTGAATGACGACACGACCGCGGCAGCGAAAGGGCCGGGCCGCCCGATTCTGAAAGCGAACGAACGCGCTGAACTCGTTGCCGCTCTTCGCGGTGTCGACTACGTTACGGTGTTCTCCGAACCGACGGTTGCGCCGCTGCTCGAACTGCTGCGGCCGGACGTGCACTGCAAAGGCACCGACTACACCGTCGAGACCGTTCCCGAACGCGCAACCGTGCTTCGGTATGGCGGCCGGATCGCGATTGTCGGAGATCCAAAGGCTCACTCGACGCGCGATCTCGTCGCTCGAATCCGCGAATGAACATTCTCATCGTCCGCATGGGCGCGCTGGGGGACATCATTCATGCCGTCCCGGCGGCGGCCGCGCTGCGGACTGCGTTTCCAGATGCGCGGATTGACTGGCTCGTCGAGGGCAGGCACCGGCCGATAGTGGACCTCGTCAGTGTGATCGATCGAGCGGTCGTCCTCGAGCGGCCATCGATCTTCGGATGGCTCGACGTGTCGCGCCACATGCGCGAGGCGCGCTACGACGTCGCCATCGATTTTCAAGGGTTGATGAAGTCGGCGGTTCTGGCCCGTGCGTCCGGCGCTCGTCGCGTGATCGGGTTTTCCATCTGGCACCTGCGCGAAAAAGGCGCGCGTCCGTTCTACTCCGAGATTCACCGCGATACGCCGGCCGAACGAGCGAATCACATCGTTCGTCAGAATCTTGCGTTGTTGCAGAGCCTTGGAGTCAGTGATACCACGATTCGATTTCCATTTGCCGGCGTCAGTTCGCGCGCGCTCGAGGAGATCCACACCGTGCTCGGGGGCGAGCATCCATTCGCGCTGATCAATCCCGGCGCGGCCTGGCCCAACAAGCGGTGGCCGGCTGATCGCTTCGGTGAAGTCGCCGCGTTTCTGCGCGAAGTACGCGGACTTCCGTCGTTCGTCCTGTGGGGCCCGGGTGAAGAAGGACTGGCAGGCGCGGTCGTCGAAACTTCGAGCGGAGCGGCTCGAGTGGCGCCGCCGACGCGTATCGCTGATCTTCTCGCGCTGTCGCGGGCGGCTTCGCTGATGGTCTCGGGCGACACCGGCCCGCTTCACCTTGCGGCCGCCGTTGGGACGCCGACCGTTTCGCTCTTTGGTCCAACAGATCCGCAGCGCAACGGCCCGTGGCATGCCGACGATGTGAGCGTGTCGAGATATGGAGCGTGCGGGTGCCACTACGAACGCCGGTGCAGGAAGGCCGAGTGGTGCCTCGATTCCATTGCCGTGCCCGAAGTCACCGCCGCGATTCAACAACGCTTCCAGAAATGACGGTGCTTCGACGGATCGCGCGTCTTCGTGTGCCCATCGGATTTCTCTCAGGGGCGTTGGTGCTGTGGCTCGCACAGCCAACCGCTCGCACGTTGACCATCGGGGCGTTCGTCGCCGCAGTCGGTGAGGCGCTGCGCGTGTGGGCGGCAGGTCATCTCGAGAAGGGAAGGGAAGTAACCGCGTCGGGTCCGTACGCGCTGACGCGTCATCCACTTTACGCCGGCTCGATCATCATCGGAATCGGTCTTGCCATCGCCTGCGCCAGCATTGTTGTTGCGGTGCTGGTGCTTGCCTATCTCGCGATCACGCTGACCGCCGCCATTCGCACAGAGGAAGCGCACCTGACGGAAAAATTTGGCGACGAGTATCCGAACTATCGCGCGGGCCGCGGCGCCACCGAACCGCGCCGGTTCAGTCTGGCGCGCGCGATGCGCAATCGCGAGTATCGGGCAATGATTGGAGTAGTGATTGTGATCGTTCTGCTGGCGCTGAAGGCGTGGATCCGCTGAGCCGTAACGTCCGATAGATTCGCGAGATCCGGTTAGGCGGCTAGCCATCCGAAGCTCGTTCACAACAGCGACGGCCCACCTTCGCGCGTGGCGCTACGGTGGGCATCCTTCGCGTGCATTTATGAGCGAAGGATGGCGGGGCCGACGAGACTCGAACTCGCGACCTCCGGCGTGACAGGCCGGCGTTCTAACCAACTGAACTACGACCCCGCAAGGGTGAAGCGGTGAGCGATTTCTGGCGACTCGCGTCTGTCACTCGCGAGCGGCTTTCGTCGCCTTCGCGCTGGCGCGCTCCGGCGAGACAAACCTCGCGTGTATCTCTCGCGAGGATTGGGCTTGCCAACCGAAGCTCACGTCGGCCAGCAACCGCCCGCCTTCGCCGCTCTCGCGGCTACGGCGGGCAACCTTCGCCTGAAACGTGAGCGAAGGTTGGGCGGTACAGGACTCGAACCTGTGGCAGCCGGCGTGTAAAGCCGGTGCTCTACCAACTGAGCTAACCGCCCTACGTGCCGAACTGCAGGTCCGTCGAGTGCCCGGCCAAAACTCAATTATAGGGCACCGGCCGGTTGAGGAGCAAGCCGTGGCGCGACCGGCTTCGACGAGACAAAGCGACGCTCGCGTCAGCGGCGAATCAGATAGCGGTCGGCAAGAATTGCCGCGTGGTGAACGATGTGGCCTGCGGCGATATACGCGAGCGCGCGAACGCTGAATGGATTGTCGCTGGCGATGCCGTGCCGGTCCCATGCTTCACTCGGCACGTTGCGAAGGAACGCAAGCGTCGCTGCGCGAACCGCACGGAACTCGTCGATGTGACTGTTCCATGATCGGTGATTCGCACCGGCTCCAATCATCGCGATGTTCTGATCGAAGCTCGGCAGCGGCGTGTCGAATCCGCGTGCAAACCAGAACGCGCGAAATGCGAACAGCCGCTCGCAATCGTTCAGATGCGCGACAACTTCGCGGATACTCCATTTATCGGCGGCGTAGCGAAAGTCCGACTGCGCTTCCGGAATCGCTTCGAGGAGCGCAGGGATTTCAACCGACTGCGACTCGAGGATGTGACAAATGTCTCCGTCCGGAACCTTGTCGATATAGGTGAAGTAATAGTCCGCTGCTTCCGATCGTTCGGGCCTCTTGTTCATCACGACACCTTTCACAGTTTCGGCCATTCACGATAGCTCCCCATATAATCGTGTCAAGTGCGTGATGATCTGAAGGCGGCCGCTCGCTCGCTGCGCTCGTCGAAGGGCGTCACACTTGCGGTCCTCATCGTCCTGACCCTCGGCATCGGCGCAACGACGAGCATTTCTTCTGTCGTTGATGCCGTCGTCCTCCGCGCGTTGCCATTCGACGAACACGTCAATGCGCGCGAGCCATGCGCGCGAGCCGGAGGTGTCCGAGCCATGCGCGCGAGCCGGAGGTGTCAGGCAGTGAATCGTGAATGGGAGATCGTGAGATCACGCCCTACGCCGTCGCACCGGTGCGAACTCGGGCCCTGCTCGCCGCCTTGCTGACCGTCGACGGCGCCACGTCCAAGAATCTCGCGATTTCAGACAGCCGATAGCCGTGTTTGACATGCGCGACTAGAATCAGGGCGTCTCGGCTGCGACAATCCCATTCCTCGCCGACGAACACCTGCTCCAAGGCCGGCCGTGTCCACTTGCGGCAATCTGCGGGCATCGGCCGATTCTCTCTGGCACACGCCAATAGCTCAGCGACCGCGGTCTTGAAGCGAGGCGTGCCGAGTGCCGCCGCCTCATCGAACGACCAGATCAGCCCGGCAGGATCGCGCACGTACACTTCGTACCGGTGCTGCGCATCGTGCAGCCGGTCGGCACGAAAGGCCCACCGTAGCCACTCCAGATGCAGCCACGGCGGCGCGGGTTCCAGGCCGGCCGTCGCGCGATGCGTGCTCCACGGCCAATCCGTGGCGTCAGCGCACAGGCACGCCTTCACCGGGTTCAGGGCAATGTACCGCGCCACTCGGCGCAAGTATTTTTCGCGTTGCACCAGCACCGAGTTGAACCGCTGTTCGAACGTGTGTCCGACACGTGCATGCCGACGATTAAACGCCTTGGAGTATTCGCCGTTGACCGAGCGGACGAAGTCGGACAAGTTGCCGCGCGGCGTGTCGAGCAGCGCATGGTAATGCGTGCCCATCAGACAGCAGGCATAGACACGAACCTGATAGTCGCCCGCGGCGTCGCTGAACGTCTCCATGAACGATCGTCGGTCATCGTCATCGTCGACGATCATAGACTTCCGGTTCCCGCGCGCCATCACGTGGTACACGGCGCCGGGAAACTGAATGCGGCGTCGCCTTCCCATCCGCGAACGAACCGCAAACAACGCGCCGGCAGCCGGTCAGCGGAATTCGGGTCCTAGCAGGGGTATGTTGCAAATACTGCGACGTTTGCCGCGCCCGCGTCATGCAGGAATAGTCACGCGAGTGCTTCACGATTCACTGCCTGACACCACCCCGCCACTCTCTAGTCCTCCGCCGGCTCGCCACTCGGCGCCATCTTGACGAGCCGCGGCTCGAAACGCGCGAGCGCCTCGACGAGATCCCGCTGTGCGGCCATGACCTCGTCGATGTCCTTGTACGCCATCGGCACTTCATCGAGACCAGCCGACAGCAGCGTCACGCCGCGCGCGCGAAGGAACGTCTGCGCCATGTCCCAATTGAACATCTCTTTCGCCTTCGTGCGGCTCATGCGCCGGCCGGCGCCGTGCGACGCCGAGTTCAACGAGCTGGCAATCCCTTTCCCGCGCACCACATACCCTGGCGTGCCCATCGAGCCGGGGATGATCCCGAGGACACCAGTGCCCGCGGGAGTCGCACCTTTTCGGTGAACGATCAGTTCCGCTTCCGAACCATCAGGCCGCACGTGTCGCTCGCGCCACGCGTAGTTGTGATGATTCTCGATGTCGAGCAGCACATCGACAGCCAGCGCTTTCGCGATGTGCTGGTGGATCAGCGCATGATTGGCCGCCGCATACTGTCCCATCAGCTCCATCGCCGCCCAGTATTCCTGACCAGGTGTGCTGGCGAGATCGAGCCACGCAAGATGCGACAGTTCGTGCGGAAGTTCCGGATGCAGATCTCTTGCGAGCCGACTGTAGTGCTGCGCGATCTGCGCACCGGTGCCGCGGCTTCCCGAGTGACTCAAGAGCGCGAGATACTTGCCCGCGGCCAGACCGACGGCATCATTCATCACTGTCAGCTCGCCAAACTCGACGAAGTGATTGCCGCTGCCGCTCGTTCCCAGCTGCGCCCATGCGCGATCCTTGAGACGCGATGTCAGCGCGGTGACGTTCCAGTCGCGATCCATGACATCGTGCTGACGGGGTGAGCGGAAGGTCGCGCCGATTCCGAATCGCGTTTCACGCTCGAGCGCCTTCGCCAGACGCGACTGGTCGTCGTCCAGCATGTTCACCGGCAGATCGAGCACCGTCATTTTCATGCGGCACGCGATATCGACACCAACCGCGTAGGGAATGACCGCTTCATCAGTGGCAAGCACGCCGCCGATCGGCAGACCGTAACCGACGTGCGCGTCGGGCATCAGCGCCGCCGACACTGCCACCGGCAGCCTGCACGCATTCTTCAGCTGCCGGACGGCGTCTGGCTCCAGATTGCTGCCCCAGATTTGATACGGGGCATCGCTTTGACGCGGGTGGAACGTGCCCTGCGCTTCGGCCTGCTCGACCAGCTGCTGCGCGAGTGATCCGTACGCGTCGTCGTTCACGAACATCGCGGGTGACGCCGCGACGCGTTTCAGATCGTCCTGGACGTCCCTCATACTGCGCTTGGCGGTCTTGGCTCGCTGCAGCAGCTGCTTTGCTGTTTCGGCGCATGGTCCGGCAGGAATTCCAATCGCCGCGAGATCACGTGTCTTCATCGGACGTTCCTTGTCGTTTTAGCGAACCTTGATGCGGACGATCCCAGCAGAGTCCTCTTCAATCGCGATCGGCACGTCGAGAAATCGCCGAATCACATCCGCGTTGGTCGTCGTGTGCGCGGTTGGCGTCAACGTGCGGAACGACCCTCCAGCGCCGAGGGCCATCGGG
>DASTVZ010000137.1:0-17680 GCA_035758845.1 Vicinamibacterales bacterium | reverse complement strand
GTGGTTTCCCTCATGTCATTGCCGAGGAACCCATCGAGTACTGGGACGGGATGTTTGACGCGCAGGACCGAGAGGCTGATCTGAAGAGCGTTGAGTCGCTGCTCGCTCTTGTTCGAGAACACGTGAGAGCCACCGGGGAAGTCCAGTTGTATCCGGTCTGGGACGGAGAGGAAGGCAAGCCGCCGAAGGGTGTGATCAACTTAGGGGTGGGAGCGCTCAACCGCGAGAGGTTCTTCTTCAATGAGCAGTTCTTCTATCGAGTGACCGCCGCACCGGAGTAAGCGCATTCGCTCGACATTCACTCGACGGGCTGTGCCCAAACTGT
Source organism: Vicinamibacterales bacterium (assembly GCA_035758845.1). Taxonomy (GTDB): domain Bacteria; phylum Acidobacteriota; class Vicinamibacteria; order Vicinamibacterales; family 2-12-FULL-66-21; genus JALZOC01. Next base: position 17,355 of record DASTVZ010000137.1, on the reverse strand, counting down.
GCCCGCGGTGAACCGATCCTGGCCAATTTCGACCAACGCCACACACGATGCGCCCCGAGCGCCTATTCGCACATCGGAATGAGTCCGCAGGACTTCGGGCCAGATTGGCCGTTGCGCGATCGCGCGAAAAGCACCGGGGATGGCCCTGCAAACCCTCCATCCCCGGTTCAAATCCGGGCGGCGCCTCCATCCTTCGCTCGCCTTCGGCGAGCTTCGGATGGCAAGCCAAGCGAGTCAACGTCACGCGAAGGTGGACTCACTGCCAAGCGAGCTCACAACCTACAGGCGAAAGTGCTCGCCGTGGCGGCGTAGCCGCGGAGGAGGGCTGTCACTGACTTCCTGAACGCGCTTCGGGTGGCAAGCTACGCGAAGGTGGAACTCACCGATGTTCTGAAGCTTCATATAGCCTTCGCCCCACCGACCTTCGGACTCAGCCGACGGCGAACGCCGCAGATTCCGCGTCATCCGACGTCTTTGCAATTTGGCAAAACCGAACTGTCGCGGTGGTTCGATTTATGACATCTTCGCGATTCTTCGAATTGACGCGCGGCAGTTGCGTTGCACACGTTGCTTCGATGCCGTCCGCCAAGCGATTCGTCTACATTCTGAAGAGCGAGGCCGAGCCGCTACTACACTGGAGTGACGTCGGATGTCGCCAACAGACTGAGATCCCATAACGAAGGACGATGTAGGCACACGGCGAACGGTCGTCCTTGGCAAATCGACATCGTCGTCGAATTCGGTGACGAACCGCGCGCACTTGCGTTTGAGCGCTACCTCAAGTTAGGTTCGGGCGCTGCATTCGCACACCGCCATTTTCGATAGTGCTGTCCACTGGTCCGGAGAACTCTCGAGGCGTGCGACCACCCGAGCCACTCGTCCATGGCGTGACACTCCTTCCAAGGCATGTCCCCTCCTGTCCTTTAGGGGGCAAAGTGTCACCCATGTGTCCGGCCCGGAATATCGTGTTACCTAATGTCTCAGGACATCTAACAAAAACGCGCAACGCGAGACTCGGCCAGCGGCGTTTGATCAAATCCGGGCTTAAGCCGGGCTTATGGAAAAATAGGCGGCCGGGCCGGGTCCCTCGTGGGAAGCCGGACGCTAGGAAAACAATGAGCCGGTGGGATACGTTCCGGACAGCCAGCCGAGCGACATCATCAGCAATCGCGTAACGTCGGAGGTGTCAACACTTCAACTGGACGACAGTTTCTGGATCGAAAGCCGAGATGTGCAAATGCAGCAGGAACGCAGGTCGACGAGGATCTAGGTCGGATCAGTCTGCAGGCTTGCGCCCGTTAAACCACATGAGGGCAAACCCGAGACCGACTAATGCGAAGAATACTGGCAGCATCATCACTCTGAGAGCGATGTCGTCGGTGAGACGCAAGACCGACGGCATACCGGCAGTGACCGCTAAAATGATTGCAAGGCCGAGAAGGCTCTTTGCGAAACGCATTTTCGTCACCTCGGACTTAGTGCGGCTTCGATTGCCATCCCAAGAATAAGTTGATTCTCGCACGTCGAGGCCGTTGGAATCGATGCAGGCCTGAACGGTACAGACAAGGTGGATCGGCAGAACGCGGATCGGTGCAATTCTGCCCGACATGCGCGCGACGAGTTATCATCGCGGCCGTGTGAGCAATGGTGAAGCGGATGCTTGCATCATTCGTGCTGGGCCTTGCTCTTATGGCCCCGCGTGTCCCTGTTCCAGCGCGAGGTGTCGCGCGCCTATAAGGGAGAAAGGTCGATGTTCACCAGACGTGACTGCATCTCCTTCACGACGATCAGCACGCTGCTGCTCGCGGCGCCTGGTGTGTCTGATTCAGTGCGAGCCGCTGGTTGTGGGGTTGGCCGGGCTTACCCGACAATCAGGGCTCTGTCCGGGCTTACGGAAGAGGCCTGCCGGCCGGGGTGACCCACAAGTGGGTTACTGTCCGTCGGCGACGGGTTTTTGCGCGAAGGAGTTCTCCACCTCGACCCACCGGCCCGAAACCCGAATCACGAACCTGCCGGTAACTGAAGATTCCTTGATGCCTTCCACACGAAATCCGATGTCCGGACCAGACAGGACGACGACATTGTTTGGTTTCAACGTTCGCTGAGCTTGTGCGTGTCCGATGGCGCTTCCTGTGATCAAGCTCAGAACAATCAGACAGATCACGCCACACGTCCTCGTGAAAGTCATTCGTCGCCTCCGAATGTTTGACTTCGTCTGAACGGGATTGGTTGTCAGGCGACCTCTGGCGCAGCTTGGGGAAGAGTCCTGCGGGCCGGGTGACCCGCAGGCGGCGAAGGCTAAGCGGTGGCTGATGCTGCGGTCGCCGAAGCGAAGTCGAGCAGACGAGCGGAAGACAGGAGTCTACAATTCGCTGTGCCTCAAGAACTGTCCGCGGCGATCCTGAAGGCGGAACAATCGGAGCCATCCGTACGCGTGGCAGCGCTGCTGCGGATCGCGCGCGTGTTAGCGAAGGCTGACCAGGGCGAGGCGGAACGCTTGCTCGATCGCGGAATTGGCGCTGCTCGCGGAGCTCCCTGAAGAGGCGCGAGCCGCGATCGCTCCTCAGGCCATGTGCCTGGCCGCATGCGTGGCGCCGGACCGTGCCTTCGCGCTGCGCGCCACGACGACCGACCCCTTTGGAAACGAGAAGTTCCTCGTCGATATGGTGTGCCACGGCCACGTCACGGCAGCCGTCGACTACTTGACGCAGTGGTCCGAGGACGGCGAGTTCCCATGCCACGCCGCCTTCGAAACTATCAGCGCCACGAAAGACAATGACACGCGCCGCGATATTCTCCGCAGTGGGCTTCGAGCCTGGCACCGTCGCGCCGACAGCACGTGTCACTCATTCGTTTCGTTGCTGCAGCTGTTCCGGTTCCATTGGCGTTTGCTGCCGGAAGATGAGGCGCGCGACGCGGTCCGGTCACTGGTCGGCATCATGCGTGAGCGGCCGGACGAACGGCTGAACGGCGGCTTCGGTGGGCCGCACGGGACCGTGACGTTCTCGTCGTACCGGCCTTCGCTGCTCTTCGAGCTGCTCGGACCGCTGAAACGGCTCGATTCCGAGCTCGCCGACGCCGTGATTGGTGAGAATCGGGAGCTCAGGCGTGCAGCTGACATCTATCCATTTGGCCACGACACTGAATTCGATCGGCCCGTCGACCAGCCGTCCGCCGAAGCATTGGAGCAGTGGAAACGCAACTGGACCGGCTTTGCACTCGGCTCGCAATTCTTTCGCATCGAGGATGAGAGGAACGGTGACTTCAAGAACTCATTCGAGCACGCGCTTCGTTCGTACGCACGGGACGCGGACCGTGCGAGACCCAATCCGTATCCGCGCGAGTGCTGGCCGTCGGCGGAAGACTTTCGAGTGATCCTCTACGCGGCCGGCCGGTACGACGGGGAGGGCGGTGCTCGCCTTCTCGACCGAATACCGGACGTCGTGCTTCGCCTGTTCGCCGAGATCGAGTTCGCCGCCGGCATCGCTGGACTTGCACAGATTGGAAGCATCACACGCGAACAACTGCGAGGGCATTAGTTACGGTTGGCCGCGAAGTGTTTAGTTCTGGGAATCGCATCAAAAGGAACGGATTGCGAGGCTGTTGGTGCAAATCACCATTGGTACAACCGAGATCATCTCACCGCGGGGTCCTATCACTGCGAAGGCGCTCGACTGTCGCTTCTTCTCGACGGTTCGATGCTGGGGTGCCCCATGTTCATCGATTGCCGGTTACTAGTAGCCGCGTCCCTGATGGCGGTCTCGCCACTCAGCCAGATCACGCCGTCAGCCGACGATCCCACGCGTGCAAGCCGGATCGCCGCGTTGCGGGCACAGGCCAACGAACATATCCGCCAGGAAAGACTGGTCTTTTCGGAGGAGGAGTTGCGGGACATTGAAGCGCGGTATCGGTCGGCCCACCAACAAGACTATCCGATGCTTCTGAAGCCGGACGCCGCGCCGATACTGCGCGAACTGGTCACACGGTATCCCAAGGCTCATCGATCCGGTTGCGCCGTCCTCGATTTGGCTCGGTTGGTATCGGGCGAGGCGCGCGAACGATATCTACAGGAGGCGATCGCGAATCACAACGACGCATGGTGCGAATCGGGTGTGCAGGTTGGTGCGTTGGCACGGGCGCGACTAGCGATCCACTATGCCGACCAGCAACGGCTGGAAGACGCCGAGCGGCTCGCGAAGAAGCTGGTCACCCTTTTCCCGGATGCGATCGACGATAGCGGTGCGCTCTTGAACGGGGTGCTCAGGGGCGTGCAGTTACTCAGGTAAATGTGACACTCGGGTGGCTTAGCATGAAGGAATGGCGCAGGCTGCGATAATGACGTGGTGCCAGCCAGATTCCTTCCGACGTCCCACTTTGCATCGCGCGCAGGTCGGAGCGTTCTCGACGAGTACATCGCAGGCGGCCGTGAACACCAGGAAACTGAACCCGACGAATGTTGTGAGCTGCAGGATCTTCTCGCGTGCAGCCGCTCGCTCACGGTGAACTCGATGGCGCCTTTCCTGTTCGCAAGCATCGTGTTGTCGTTCATCGTAGGGCTTCAGGCAACTGCTGCGCGCGCTGATTCAATGCTCTTCACTGAACTCACAGTGCCCGAGTCCCGCCTCAGCGCGGGCTGCCGGTTGGTTCCCTCTCCGACGGAGCATCTGGCGGGCAACCAGGTGCGTACTGGCATGTGGGCTGGTTTCCCAATCCCGACTAACCCCTGGACTGGTACCACGAACCGCACGTTCGAGGGCTATAGCATTCGGCAGTCGGCGATAGATGAGCACGGCCGATGCGGCCGGTGAGCCCGACAATCGATCTGTGATCATGATCAGCAGCCTCCCACTTGGATCGAACGACCACCGTTCCTCGTGTTCCGTGTTGGGGGCGGACTGCTGCGGAGGGCCGGAGTACTTGCCGGTTCTGATGATCAGGATCTCTCCCTCCCACGTCACACCCACGGTCGTCCATTCGCCGATGCTTCCCACGGTACCGCTGATTATTCCGATCTGGTAGGTCTCCGATACGATGCCGCTCTTGAAGTGCCGCTGGACCGTCAGGTCACTGAAGTAGGGTGTCATTGGTTCGCCGCGCACCGTCTTGCGGGTGATGGTCTGTCGAACCGTGAGCGCCGGCGGCGGATCGCGAGGCGCACCGCTCGCCTTGACCAGTTCCCAGTCGCCCGAGAAGTCGGGCTCCTTCGGGATCTGCGCGGCGCCGCTGACCACAAGGACCAAAACACACGATGAGAGTGTCCCAAACATAGGTGGCCCTGCGTGACTGGCTGTCCTGTTCGATTGGACACCGTCCGCGCGATGATGGATGGCGCCGGAGAAGCTGGCCTGTCGCAGCGACCTCGAATAGTCGGTGAAGTCGTTGCGAGAAGTACTGCGCCGAACTCTGATCACGATTGTGATCAAACTCGGTCATGCGCGCTTGTAATCCGTCGCCATTCTTCTGGAGTTGATCGTGAGTACCAACGTTGGTGGCAAACCGAGTGGCACTCGGCCACCACACCGCTCTGGACGTCATCGCAAAAGTGGGTTATCACATACGCCGTATCAAGGGGCGCTCGATGACATTCAGCCTGACCGCGGCGATCCTGAGCACCATTCTCAACATTGCGGCGATCGCGGACAGTTCGATTGCGTCCGCTCAGGCGGCACAGTCCCCTCAGCCGCGCACGCCGCCCCGCGACGCGATACCCGCGACGCAGCGCGGCACGGCTGTGATCCGCGGTCGGGTCGTCGCGGGTGACACGGGACGGCCCCTTCGTCGAGCCCGCATCACCCTGACATCCGCCGAGCTTGGTCCGGAGGCCCGCCGGACCGTCAGCACGAATCTCGACGGTGTCTTCGAGATCAAGGAACTGCGTGCCGCGCGGTATCGCCTCACGGTCGCGCGGAGTGGATATTTGTCTCTCGAGAATGGTCAGCGAAGGCCAGGCGAGCAGGGCCGCCCGTTGCAGCTTGCCGATGGCGAAGTCCTCGAGAAGGTCAACTTCGCCCTGCCTCGCATGAGCACGATCACCGGCCGCGTGACTGATGAGAACGGCGATCCGATCGAGGGGGTCAGTGTTTTCGCGATGCGCTTGCTGTATTTCGAGGGGCGCCGGCGTCTGGTACCGGTCGGCACCGGTTTCATCACCACGGATGATCAAGGCGAGTACCGCATTAACCGGCTGGCGCCCGGATCGTATGCTGTTATGGCCTCGACCAAAGAGACATGGACGGTGACGGAGAATGGCAAGGACACCGTGTACGGGTACATGCCCACGTACTTTCCTGGCGTCATTAAAGGCACGGATGCTCGACGCGTGACGCTCGCGGTCGGCCAACAGGGAGCAGGCACCGATTTTTCGCTCGTGCCAGGTCGTACCGCGAAGGTGAGCGGGCAAGCACTGGACTCGCAGGGCCGGCCTTTCACGAAGGTCAGCGTCAACGAAGAGATTCGTGGCATCGGGTTCGCGTCGTTTCGCGGCGGCCCGGATGTCAACGTGGCGGCCGACGGCACCTTCACCGCACTGAATGTCGCGCCCGGTGAATACACCGTGGTCGCTTCTCGTCAGGCGAGTGATCCGCTCGGCCCCGAAGTCGCGCTGACAACAATCGACGTCGAAGGGGCAGACATTGACAACCTGATGTTGACCGGCTCCGGCGGTGGCACGGTCAGCGGCCGCATCGTCATTGAGGATGGCGGGCAAGGTCCAAAGACGTCGCTGATGCGTGTGGCGATCAGCTCTCCTGTCAGGAACCAGCCAAACCCTGCCCTTCTCGGTTCGTTCAAGGATTTTGGCTCGGCACCGGTGAAAGAGGATGGAACCTTTGCAGTCGGACACGTCTTCGGCCGCTCCAAAATCCAGGTGACGCTCCCGGATGGGTGGATGGTCAAGTCGATCGTGCGCGACGGTCGCGACATCTCGGATGCGTGGCTGGAGCTGCGAAGCGGCCAAGAACTCACGGGCGTAGACGTGACGATCTCCAGCCGGGTGACCAGTGTTGCCGGCCAGCTCATGGACTCGCGCAATCAGCCCCTTCAGGATGCCACCGTGCTCGTCTTTCCATCGGAGGCCGATAAATGGTTCGAGACGTCACGTACCATTCGCGCCGCTCGCCCCGATCAGCAAGGGCAATGGCAGGTCAAGGGCCTCCCGGCCGGCGACTATCTCGCCATTGCATTGGACTACGTGGAGGACGGTGCGTGGAACGACCCGGAGTACCTCGAGAGTCTCAGACCAGCATCGGCAAGAGTCACGATAGCAGACGGCGGATCTCAGACCCTCGCGCTGAAGTTGATCGCTCCAAAATAGCTCCGTGGGTTATGAGTCAGCTTCTCGAAAGCTGAACCGTCCAGCGGTGTGCGTAACTAGTCAGCCCGAAGAGCGGTAACGGGATCAATGCGCGCCGCTCGTTGCGCCGGCACCCACGCGGCTGCGATTGCCGTTATAGCCACGACGAAGGCAGTTGCTGCGAGGATCATGGGATTCATCGGTCGCGTTTCAAACAGTGTGCTCGCGATCGCTCGTGTGGCGATGGCGGTACCGCATACGCCGATCGCCATTCCCATCGCAACCGGCCACGCCGATGCTCGCACGATCTCGGCGATGACCTGCCGATGTCTCGCGCCGAGCGCAATACGAAGGCCGATCTCGCGAGTCCGCTGAACGACGGAATACGCCACGACCCCATACACTCCCGCCATCGCGACCAGCAGCGCGATCCCAGCCAGCAGGCCGAACAGAAGTGCGCTGTTGCTCTCGGTACGGACGGACGCAGCCACCCGCTCGTTCATGGTGGCCTCTTCGTCGATCACGATTTCGTTGCTGATCGTCCAGACCGCGTTGCGGACGGCGGGGAGGAGGGTCACAGGGTTCGCCCGCCGCGTCCGCGCCAGAATCGTTAAGCGGCCGAACGCAAAGCTACTTCCGATCGACTGATTCAGGGGAATGTACACGAATGGACGCGCGGGTTGCCGCGGGGATGTGTCCGGCGTATCTTCCGCGATCCCGATCACGGTGAGTGGATACCGGCCAAAATTGATCCGCGCGCCCACGAGGGGCTGATCCCGTGCGAGCTGGCGGCGCAGCGTGTCATTTACAATCGCCACGCGTTCGCTGCCGTTGGAGTCTCCACGACGGAAGTCGCGGCCGGCCAGCAACCTGGTACCGACCGTCGCGAAATAGCCTGGGGTCACGGCCGCGATACTCACGGACGATCCTCCCGAGGAACTCGTCGGCTGGCCTACTACTGATACGCCCGACATCCCGATCGTTGGGTGATCCAATGGCACGCTCGATGCGGCGGCGGCTGCGTCCACGTCCGGCAGGCTGGCGATCCGCTCAGTCAGATCACTGAAGAAGGTCGAGGCGAGGCGCTGAACTTCCGGGATCGTTCCCGACATGTTCGGCGCCACCGCAGCGGTCAGGATGCGATCCCCGTTGAAGCCAAGCTTCGAGTGGTACAGGTTCCACAGTGTCTGCGACAACAGTGCGGCGGTCACGACGAGGACAAATGTGATGGCAACCTCCGCGATCAGAAGAGTCCGGCGAACGCGCATCCGGCTCGTGATCGATCGTCCCCCTCCGTTCGTCAAGGTTGCCGGTCTGCGCCTGGACCGGTTTGCCGCCAGTCAACACCGTCGCCGGTTCCGGCCCAACGAATCCGGCGAAGTCATCAAGACTGTGCGCGCGCGAGCGAAGAGCGGCGCTGAACCACGGAGGACTTCCTCCGAGCGAGGGATGTTCGACGAGGACGAGACGGTCAGAATTTGTGTACGGGAGCGGGCGCAGCAGCACGGCATTGACCACGCTGAAGATGGCCGTGTTCGCGCCGAGTCCGATCGCGAGTGTCAGAATCGAGACCGCCGCGAATCCTGGCGAGCGCCGTAGAGAACGCAGCGTGAACCGGATGTCCTGAGACACGTGTTCGAGCCACATCCAGTGCTGTGACTCATAGAAGCGTTCTCTGATCTGTGTCGTGTTGCCGACGATGCGGCGAGCCCGGATGGAAGCCTCGTCGGGGCTGAGGCCGTCCGCGATCAGTTGGTCGGTTTCGAGGGTGACGTGCGCCTCGATCTCGTCCCGAAACTCATCGTCTTTGCGGTCGCGGTGCCACATGGGTCACGCCCGTTCTGGACCGAGAATCCGCGCGATGGCGCCGCTCAGCCGATACCATTGGTTCGTGCGGGCGGTCAGTTGATTTCGGCCGGCGCGTGTAATCCGGTAGAAGCGCGCCCGTCGATTGTTGTCCGAGGTGCCCCATTCCGGCTCGATCCATTTCTGGCGCTCAAGCCGTTGAAGCGCTGGATAGAGAGAGCCATGATCGACGAGGAGCGTGCCGTCGGTCTGCTGTTGGATTGCACGAGCAATCCCTTGACCGTGCTGGTGACCAAAGGTCAGGATGCGCAGAATCAGAAGATCGAGCGTTCCCTGGAGGAGGGTGAGTCGTTCCCGATCATCTTGGGTAGCCATTCGACATGAGTCTGCGCCGCGTTGGGTCGAATGTCAACCCGAACAATAGGCACGGCACTTCTGATGCAGCTCAAGCTGACTCATGCGTGGTCCAATGAAGACCGCCACTTGTGATCACGATTGTGAGCGAAGCCGGTCAGCGACCGGTCTCTTTCCATCCAACGCCAACCAACAGAGAGTGAAAAAGCAGGCCGGAAACTCGCTGATTCCGGCCTGCTTTCGTGTGTCCCGTGAGTCTGCAAAACCTCCATCCCCGGTTCAAATCCGGGCGGCGCCTCCATCCTTCGCTGACATGTGAGCGAGCTACGGGTGGCAAGCCCGCTGCCCGACTGCTCCTGCGCGATCTTGACGGGCACTCGCAGGTCGTTCAGGAGGAGCAACAGAATGTGTCGGAACTGATGCCACGGCACCCGTCCTAAGCCCGCCGCGACCGCCGCCAGTTGCGGCGAACACAGGACAAGACAAGCAGGTGCTCTTGTCGCGCATCAAACCGCGCGAACTCGGCCTCGCACGATGCGCGGATCCTGTGCCATTTCTCGATGCCCGCTCGAACCGCGAGGCAGAAACGGGAGCCGGTCCCGCCGGCGTGCAAGATTTCCAGGTCCATTCGTTCTGACTATACAGGGCGCAGGGGGCCGGAACATCGTCCCAGCCACGGTGTCTTTACGCGTCGGTAGCCAGAGCCGTCGCACTGACTTCTGACGCCAGGGGAGGAGTTCGCCGGTCTCGTGCCACGTGACAGCCACTGACGCGAGGGCATCGTCCAAAAGGAAGCACGGGAATCAGCGAAAGGAGGCCATATGAGACTGGTGGCCGTTGTCATGTCAGCGACTTTGGTGGCCGGCGCGGCAGTCTGGGCGCAGACCCAGCGCACCACGACCGATCCGAAAACTGCGCCGGCGTCGGTGTCGACTGCGGTCGACAAAGGGGCCCGGTGGCTGGCGTCCGTCCAAGGCGCCGACGGCGGATGGGGCCAGGACGGAGGCGCGGCGTCCTCCGCACGGCCGGGAGAGCGGCTGGAATCGAGCGGCAACGACGTCGCCAACACGGCGGTCGCGTCTCTTGCGCTCCTGCAGGCCGGCAGGCAGTACGAGCCGCAGGTGGAGCGCGCACTCGGATTCATCCTGCAGCGGATCGAGGCGAGTCCAACCGAGGGCCTGGCGATCACCGATCGCCAGGGGACGCAGATCCAGCGAAAGCTCGGCCCGTGCATCGACACGTTTCTCTCATCGATGCTGCTATCGCAGATTGACGGACGCGCGTCGACGCCGGCGCTGAACGCTCGCGTACGCAAGGCGCTGGAGAAAACGGTCGCGAAGATCGAGAAGCATCAGCAGTCGGACGGAAGCTGGAACACTGCTGGCGGCTGGGCGCCGGTGCTCGGCACGTCGATGGCTTCGCGGAGTCTCTTCGAGGCTCAAAACAGAGGCGTCGCGGTAGATGTCGCTGTCTTAGCGCGTGCCGAGGACTACACGGTGAGTGCCCTCAGCGCTGCCCCGCCGCCCGCGGCTCGAGTCGCCGCCGGTGGGCTATCCGCCGGCAGACCGGTCGTTGCCTCGTCCGGCGCGCCCGCCGAAGCCGCAGGCGTCCCGTTGTATCAGAGTGCGCAGGCGCTGGAGCAGTTGAGCCGCACCGCGGCGGACAGAGTGCAGAACGCCAAGCAGATCAGCGCGATTCAGGGTCAACTCGAAAGTGCAGCCTTCGTCGGTGGATTCGGGTCGATGGGCGGCGAGGAGTTCTTCTCCTATCTCAACATCAGCGACAGCATGAAGCGCATCGGCGGCGCCCGTTGGTCGAAATGGCATGCGGGCATCACGCAGAAGATCCTTGGCCTGCAGAACAGCGACGGCACATGGGCCGGTCACCACTGCATCACTGGAAGGGTAGCGATGACAAGTGCGGCGATTCTGAACCTCACGGTCGATCGTGCGCGTTGACCGTCGCGGCTTCTTGTTGTCGGCGGCGGCCGCCGCCGCGTGCTCTTGGAAACGTGAACGCAGCGCGCTTACGCGGGCCGCGCAATATCTCTGGGCACAGCAGGCAGCCGACGGAGGCTTCCACAGTGCCACGTACGGACTGCTTCGTTCCGGCCAGTCGTTGACGCCCTTCGTACTCGGTGCGTTGCTGCGCGTTCCCGATGCCGCAGTGTCCGCCCCGGCCGGTGCCGTCGATCGTGCGATTGCGTTCATCAGAAGGCATACCAGCGTCGAGGGAGCCGTGGGCGTAACAGGGGGCGATGCGGAATATCCGAACTACGCCACGGCGCTCGCCGTCGATGCCCTGGTGGCGGCGCAGCGCCCTTCGTGGACGGCGGATATCGCGCCGATGGTCGCGCAACTGCGAGCGCAGCAGTTCAGCGAGGCCAACGCCTGGACACCGGAGCACACGGCCTACGGAGGTTGGGGAATGGGAGGCGCGATTCGTCGTCCGCCCGGCGCCGGCCATGTGGATCTGTCGATGACGCGGTTCGTGCTCGAAGCGCTGCGCGCCTCCGGTGTCGAGGGCTCGGATCCGGCGATGACTCGAGCGCGTGTGTTTCTCGAGCGATTACAGAATCACGACGGCGGATTCTTCTTCTCTCCCGTGACGCCAGCGCTCAATAAGGCGGGCCAGAGCGCCGGAGGATTCGTCAGCTACGGTACGGCCACGGCCGATGGAGTGTTGGCACTCAGGGCCTCTGGAGTTCCAGACAGTGACGACCGAATTGCCAGAGGGATCGCATGGCTCGACAGAAATCACCAGTCCGACTGGGTGCCGGGCTTCGACGCGGATGAGAGTCCGCAGGCTTCGTGGAGAACAGGACTGCGCTTCTACTACGCCGCCGCGATCGCACGCGTGCGGCCTGAGCGCCGCATTCGACTGCCAGAGCAGGCAGAGGATGGCAGTTTTCGCAACGCCAACGGCCGCGTCAAGGAGGACGATCCGCTGATTGCGACGACGTTCGCCATCCAGATGATCACGCGCGCTGGGAAGTTAACAGGTGAGTGAGCCCGCCTACTTCTTCACCCAGGTCTCAGTGATCTTCAACGGCGTCTCAGCGCCACCATCCATCACACTCTCGACCGACATCGCCTTGCCATCAGCCGAAATGACGCCGCTGGACGTTCCAAACTTCTGCCCTTTCACTTTCATCACTGCAGTGTAATGACGATCGTCAACACGCTTGATCGCCATCGTCTGTCCTGTCGGCTTGCCACCCACCATCGTCGGCACGTCCGTCCCATCCATCGGCGAATCGACGCTCATTGTCGAAGCCGGCTGGCCGCCCATCGCCGGAATGTGATAGATGAGACGACGGCCGCCATTGCAGCAAGTCTCGACTGTCATGGTGATGCCCTTGCCCTGCGCGTCGGTCCTTCCCCAGGTGCCATCTCCAAGCTGTGCGTGCGCCACACTCGCCCAACCGGTGGCGCAAACAAAGGCGAGGCCAAGCCTCAATCGTTTGATCGCGGACATGTTCTCTCCATGTTTAGCAATCAACAATCAGCAATTTCAGAAACTCACCTTGATTCCAAACTGCGCGGCGCGAGGCAGGCCGGTGCCGGTCGGCAACGACGGCCGCACCGCACCGAAGCTGCCAAACGACGTCGTGACGAGGTTCCCGTTCGGAAGCCTCGTCACTCCAGCTTGAACGGTCGCGCCAGTCGCGTCCTTCAGCGTTCCATCGGACGCGACGGTGAAACCGGCAGGCAGAGTCCCGATCGTGGGCAGCGTGCCACTATACGGCGACGATGGCAATCCCGCGGGGCCGACGAGATTCGAGACGTTGAAGATGTTGAAGACTTGCGCGGTGGCTTCGATCCTCGCACGGGTTGCCACCTTCAACACGTAGGACAGTTGCAGATCGTGTGAGATGAACGAGTCGCTGAATTTCACGTAATCCGGCATCTCGACCGCGTACGGAAGCACCTGGCCTCGAAGATTCCTGGTCCCGCCAAGCGTAGCGTTGTAGCCGCGGATGGCCGAGTTCAACGATGCGACGTCGGAGATCTCCCGACCCAGCGATCCACGCCGGGTCCCAGGGAGCAGATCGCCGTTGATGCCATCGCCATTGAGATCGGCCGACCCGACGAGAATCGACGCCGGCACGCCGCTGTAGACAGTGGAGATGGCCGACAGGCGGAAACCCTTCGGAAGCTCCAGGATTCCGTTGAACGTCAAGCGATGCCGGCGATCCAGCGGCGCGGTTCCGAAGTTCGCTGCGACGTTCCGGTTCACCAGCGTTCCGCCGCCGAGTCCGAGTCCGTCGGCGGTTGTCGTTTCCAGCTTCGAGAGCGCATAGCCCGCGCTCAGTTGGAAGCGGTGCGACATCCGTTTGTCGACTCGCAACGTCATCGCGCTGTAGCGGGAGTAGCCGTTGGCCGTCACGATCGTGATCGCGTTGGTCGGCGCCCGGCCGTCACCGAGGATGATTGGTGCGCCATTACCAGGAAAGAAATTCGCGCCGTCCATGTCACGCATGAACTCGTGCTCGGTCCGGCTGTAGATGTAGTTGGCGTCGAGGATGCTGTTGAACGGCAGTTCCCGCTGCACGCCGGCATTGAACTGCTTCGAATATGGCGTCGGCAGCTCGTTGCTGATGACCAGTCCCGTCCGGGTAATGTCGAGTGTCGGCGTTGTCGAAGAAGGCGCGGCAACGTACACGGCCTGTCCGGACAGAATCGTCGGGATGGCAGTGGCGAGGCTGGTTCCCGTCACCAGCGCGGGAGTAAAGTCGAAATCAACGGTGCCATCTTTGTTGAAATCCTGCGGCCCCTGGCTGAGTGATCCGGCGGTGAGCGTGATCGTGTCGTTGCCCGAGTTGAACGGTGCAATCGAGGCGCGTTCGTTGGTCACCAGGTTGCTGATGCGAAGCGTGTAATAGATCCCGCCGCCGACGCGAAACGACGTTTTCCCGTCGTTCCATGGATCCCAGGCGAGTCCGGCGTGTGGTGCGAGGTTGTTGTGATCGATCGGCGTCGCATCGGTGCCATTCGGAAGAATCGGTCCGACAATCGTCGGCTTCTTCAAATCGTTATCGAGCGGATGCGTGTCGACCTCGTAGCGGACGCCGTAGTTCACCATCATGTTCGGCCGGAATCGCCATGAGTCTTCGATATAGCCCGAGATTCGTGTGTTGCGATGCGCGTTGTCGGACGTGCCGGGAATGCGAATGCCCTTCTTGTTGCCAACCACGACCGTGATGAATGGCTGATTGGCGATGTCAGCAGGGTTCCGTGATGCTGGAGAAACAACGGTGAACGTCGGAAACCCGCTGACGAAGTTCGTCACCCGCACACGGTAGTGGACGATGTCGGCACCGCCGCGGATCGTGTGCGGACCACGCGCGTAGGTGAGATCGTCGCGGAATTGAGTGAACAGTTCGAACGTGGACTGAGGCGTGATGTTGTCCGGACCGGTGATCAGCCCGGCGTCGTCAGTGCTCACGCGCACGTTTTCGAGGCCCGGGATCCCGATCGCCTGAGCCGCACTGTCGGGGCGCTGCACGCGGTTCTTGAAATCAGTAACCGCCGTGCGGAAGCTGTTGGTCAGCCTTGATGTCAGCACCGTATCGAGGCCGCCGGCGACCTGATTCGTGGTGTTCGCATTCACGTTGCCGCTCGACGGCAGCCGGTTGCCGCCGAAGTTGCCGAGGCTCGAGTTATCGTCGCGACTCCAGCGCACGAAGACATCGTTCTTCGACGACACGCGCCAGTCGCCTCGCAGCGTGGTCGATAGCAAATCAAAAGGCGCCGCATACGATGTCAACGTGGGGAAGTACGGCGTGCTGATGCCGATCGCCGATTTCTCTCTCGTCTTCTCGACGTTTGCGAACCAGAAGACGCGGTCTTTCAGCGCCGGACCGCCGGCGCTTGCCCCGTACTGCTCGCGATCGAAGTCGGGTGCTGTTCCGGCGAAACTCGGCCGAGCGGCGTAGTTCGACCCGCGGCCGAACAAGAAGCCGCTGCCGCGGATATCGTTGCTGCCGCGCTTGGTAACGATGTTGATCGCGCCGGTCGCGCTCAGGCCCGCAGACGGATCAGAGGAGGACGTTGAGACCTGGAATTCCTGGATGCCGTCCTGCGAAATGTTCAGCGTCGTCGTACCGACGTGCTCGTCGACGGCGTCAATGCCGTCGATCGTGATCCGTGCCTCGCGGCCATTGCGGCTGCCAATCGAAACGCCGGTGTACCGGCTCTTCGTCGGATCGAATGACCGTCCTTCCTGAATCTCAACTCCAGGCTGAAGCTTTGCGAGTTCGAGATAATTGCGGCCGTTCAACGGCAGCTCGTTGATTTGCTTCAGATTGACGACTCCACTGATAGCCGTCTGCGACGTATCGACAGCAACACTCGCTGCAGTCACGCTGACGCTCTCGTTGAGTGCCTGGACTGACAAACCAGCGTCGACGCGGGTCGTCTGCCCAACTTGGACACTTACCGCCGGCGCAACGAAGTCGACGAACCCTTTTGACGCGACCTTGAGCGAGTAGTCGCCCGGCTTCAACGTCGCGATCACGAAAGCGCCGCGTGCGTCGGAGGTTGCCGTGCGAGTCGCGCCTGTTGCCAGAGACGTCGCCGTAACCGTTGCGCCCGTTACCACCGCACCGGTGGAATCGGTGACGACCCCCTCGATATTGCCGACTGGCGCCTGGGCGGTTGCGGGTTGTGGGATGAGCGCGATCAGAGTGGCAATCGCGACGACCATGATGAGCTGACTTCCGACTGAAGAGCGCCCGTTGTGAAACTCCACGAGGCACCTCCTTGATGCGCGATTATGTCGAGCAGGGCCCCGGTGTCAATCTGGTTGGGACGAATCGAGGGACGAGAATTCCGAGCACGCCGAAGGCCCGCCCCCGAGGGGCCGCTCGTACGATCATCGCCCTTTCAGTGTGGCAGACGGATGAGGCCCACAAATGAAGCGCCTGCCAAAATGGCTACGATACGTCTTCGCGCCAGTGCTGGTTCTGGCGATGGTCATTGGACTCTTCATCGCGTGGGAAGTTGGGCTCCGATCCGGCGTGTGGCCTCTTGCGCCGTCGAAACCGGCCGGATGGCGCGATGCACCCGCATCTGCGACGATTCAGGGCTGCTATGAAGTGTCGCTGAGTGATTGGAGTCCAGGGATCAATATGGGAGACGATGCGGTGTTCATGACACCGCCACCAATCGTGGAACTCACGTCGGAACCATCGCGATGGCTGGGGTTTGTCGTGAGACCCGTTCGCGGAGGGTCGCAGCATTTGCCATTCGGCTACTGGGGCGTGACGTCAGCACGCACTGTCTATCTGACGTGGAGCAACGGGTTCAGCGGGGTAACGGCGGAGTTGGGCCCGCAGGGTTCGTCCCTCAACGGACGAGCGCACACATTCTGGGATTTTCCACGAATCACTCAGTGGGCGAAAGTGACGGCAACGCGCGTGTCGTGTCCAAATTCGCCTGGAGCGCTGAGATAGGAATTTTGGACTTCCCACCGTTGCGCACAATCGACACGACGACGTTTCCATCGGCATGATCGCCCGCTATGCACAAGGAGCTTGATGGATATTCCGACTGATAAAGACTGGCTGGATTGGCCACAGGCGCGACGCGCTACCCTCGATTGCGCCACGCGCGGATCAAAAGCCGGACGATCCCTGACAAGAGATAGAAGGCTCCACTAACAAAGGGCGTTTGGTTGCCCTTGTCTTCGATGAACTCAGAGACTGCGATGGCCGCCACGATACAACCGGACAACCAAGCAGCCCTCGCGCACCACGGACCGGAAATCGGACGGGTCCGTTCGAGTGAAACCACTTCGGACTTCACGCGCGAGCCTGTGATGTAAGCGAAAGTCACGATTGGCCTGAGGGCCGTCTATTAAGAACGCGACCGAATCTGCCGGGACTCTTACACTTGGCGGGG
>DASTVZ010000119.1:0-12134 GCA_035758845.1 Vicinamibacterales bacterium | reverse complement strand
AGCAGCGCCTGCGAATGCGACGATCGCCGCCACAATGGTTGGCCGCCACGATCGCGACGACGACGACGGGTCGGACGGGAGGACGGGCGCAGCCGTGTGGCGCGAGATAGCGACGGCGAAGGCGGCGGAAGCGGTAACCTGGCCGAGTAACAGGCTGATCCCAACGGCCACCGCCAGCGCGAATGCAGTCCAGATTGGCGCGTCCCACCCAAACCCCGCGTTCGCACTGCGCCACCAGAGCGTGAGATACGCGAGACAGGCAACGGCCATGATCGCGCCAGCTGCGCGTGCAACTTGCCGCGCGCGCGCGGCGACTCGCGCCGTCGCGAGTGTGGCCGCGGCCAGGCTGATCACGAAGGTTGCGAGCGAGATGGCGGCGCCGAAGAAAATCCCGAGGTAAATCGCGATGACGAAAGCGTCGCGTGGCCCGGTGACCAGGCCCGGCACGCGTCCATTCAGTCCAATGGCCGCAGCCGGGCCGAGGAGGAGAGCGGCGAGAGCGCCAACGCGAACCGCGGCGAGAAGGGCAATGATCCACGGCCGTCGACGGTCCGTGGCCGGACCGAGCACGAATCGGTTGACGCCCGCGTCGAGATAGCCCATCGACCGCAGCCGTTGACGCAGCTCATCGACGTGGAGTTCTTCGGACGGCTCCTTCACAACGTTACCAGCTTCGGCCGGCGACGAATTGCGACAACTCACGCAGCCGATCGGCGCGTTTTCCAAATGGCTCGAGCGCCCGATCGGCGGTCTGGCAAAGTTCCAACGCGAGTTGCCGCGCACCCTGAATTCCGCTGAAGGAAACAAATGTGGTCTTCTTGAGGTCCTCGCGCACAGCCTTGCCGGTTTCCCGTGGATCGCCCTCGACGTCGAGCAGGTCGTCGATGATCTGAAAGGCGAGGCCGAGATTCTTGGCGTAAGCAGACAGCGATCGAATGCTGTCGGCGGATGCTCCCGAGACCACCGCACCTGCGGTGGCCGCCGCGCTGAACAGTGCGCCAGTCTTGCCGCGATGAATGCGTTCGAGCGTTTCGAAGCTGATTTGCTGATCGGTGGCGAGCAAGTCCGTGGCCTGCCCGCCAATCAATCCATCGCCGCCGATCGCATCTGAAAGAATCGTGACCAGGCGAACGGAGATCATCGGCTCGTAGGTCCGCGCCACCGTTCCATACGCGAGATTGAGCAGACCGAACGCCGCAAGAATCGCGATCGCTTCACCGAACTCCAGGTGATTTGCTTTCTGCCCTCGACGAAGCGGCGCGTCGTCCATCGACGGGAGATCGTCCAGGATGAGCGACGACGCGTGGACGAGCTCCATCACGCCAGCGGCGGTGATGGCGCGGCCAGTCGTGCCGCCGCACAGTTCAGCTGCGAGAAGCGTGAGCACCGGACGGACGCGTTTAGATGGCGCGCGCACGGTGTAGGCCATCGACCGAGACACCATCGTCCCGTCGTCTGGTATCAGCCGATCGAGCTCCGCGTTGACGAGCGTTTGATATGCAGCGAAAAAGGGAGGCGCCGCGATCATGAGCGCGGCTTCTCGAACACCAGCATGTACTGATACTTGAGGAATGTTTCGCGCGAACGCAGCACGAGCCCCGCCGCCCGCGCGTCGCGGATCACGTCCTCCGGATCGACGCGCTGTTCCATCGCCGGCCCGGGACCGCCGCCATCCTTCTTGAAATCAACGATGCCGATGCGGCCCATCGGCTTCAAGGACTTGGCGAGATTGGTCAGCAGCGCGACGGGTTCTTCCGCCTCGTGATACGCGTCCACGATCAGAACGGCGTCGACAGGTTTCGGGAGACGCGGATCGGTATCAATGCCTAAGACAGTCTCGACATTTTTCAGGCCCAACCGATCGACGCGAACCTTGATCGCCTGAATCATCGGTTTCTGAACGTCTTCGGCATACACGCGGCCGTTTGGTCCGACACGATTGGCGAGACGGATCGTGAACCAACCGCTTCCCGCGCCGAGGTCCGCGACGACGCTGGCCTCGCCAATTCCCATGATGTCCATGATCTTGCCGGGCTGCTGCCACTCATCGCGGTCGGGGGCTTCCAGCTCACTGAGATCCTCCGGCCTGAAAAGTCTCGTGTGTTGCGCCAGCACCGTCGCCGCGGTCAGCGCGAGTAGCAACGGGACGACGCCGAGACGGAGCAGTCGCTTCATCATCTCTTCGCGCGCGCTCTCGACGAGCGCGAGGATCGTGACGCAGTCTGCTTGCGACCGGGGACGCCCGGCGACGTCATGGCGTCCGGCGACAGGATGTCGTCGAGCTGGCGGTCGGGCAGCAGTTTCCGCTCGCGAACAAGGTCTCGTATTGGCCGGCCGGTCTTCACCGACATCTTCGCGATCTCCGCCGTGGCGGCGTATCCGATGTACGGACTCAGCGCTGTTGCCACGGCAGTGCTGCGATCGAGCAGCACCCGACACTGCTCCTCATCGGCGCGCGTTTCGGCGACGCAGCGATCGTGAAGCACCCGCATGGCGTTGGTCAAAATGCGCGTCGCATGAATGCCGTTCCAGGCGATCACCGGCATCATCACATTGAGCTCGAGCTGGCCGGCGTCCGAGGCCGCGAGAATTGCCGCGTCGCACCCGTACACCTGAAAGCAGACCTGGTTCACCATCTCGGGAACCGAGGGATTCACTTTGCCGGGCATGATTGACGATCCGGGCTGCACCGGAGGGAGCTGGATTTCGGCGAGCCCGGCACGTGGACCGCTGCTCAGTAACCGCAGGTCCGACGCGACTTTGTTGACCTCGACGGCGAGGCGGCGGAGAGCGGCAGAGAAGGCCAACACGTCTCCCATGCTCTGTGTCACGCGAAACTTGTTCGCTGCAGGGCGGACGGATTGATCGGTGTAGGCCTTCAAACGCTCAACGGCGCGCTCGGTGTAGTCGTCGCCGGCGTTGAGGCCGGTGCCAAGCGCCGTGGCACCGAGATTCAGTTCGAGAAGCTGGTTGGAGACTGCCGCGACGCTGTCTGCTGCATGCTCGATGTTTGCGGCATAGCCGCTGAATTCCTGCCCGAGCGTGATCGGAACGGCGTCCTGGAGGTGAGTACGGCCGGTCTTCAGCACATCCGCGAACGCCCGACTCTTGTTCGAGAGGCCCCTTGCCAGATGTGCCGCCGCTTCGAGCAACGGCCCGACCATCGAGAGAAGCGCCAGCCGCGTGGCCGTGGGGAACACGTCGTTGGTCGACTGACTCATGTTGACGTGATCGTTGGGATGCACGCGATCGTACTCACCGCGTTTCCCGCCGAGCAGTTCGGCCGCGCGGTTCGCCAGCACTTCGTTCGTGTTCATGTTGTGCGAGGTGCCGGCACCGGCTTGATACACGTCGACGACGAACTGATCGCGCAACTTGCCGTTCAGCACCTCGTCGGCCGCGCGGACGATCGCGTTGGCGAGATCACGCGGCAGCCGTCCCAGCGCCGCATTGGCTTCGGCGGCGGCCTTCTTGATGTGGACGGTCGCCACAATCAATTCGGGCGGGGCGGTAAGGCCGCTGATCGGAAAGTTCTCGGCCGCGCGCCGGGTTTGCGCGCCGTAATACGCGTCGGCCGGAACCCGCACATCGCCGAGCGGATCTCGTTCGATGCGAAACTTCATACCTCTCGCGGATTATACTGCCGTCATGCTTCCCCATTTTCTCGACAGCGTCGTTCAGCTGATCACGCGAACCTCGACGGACCTGCCGCCCGACGTGCGCGTCGCGATGGGAATGGCCGTGCGCGCCGAACAGCCGGAAACGCTCGCCGGCCAGGCGCTGACCATCATCGCGCAGAACATCGATCAGGCCGCCTCGTGCGAAGGGCCGATTTGCCAGGATACGGGGATGCCGACGTTCGAAATAAAGGTTCCGGTTGGCGCGAATCAGATATGGCTTCGCGGGCAAATCCGCGCCGCTGTTGCGGAAGCGACCCGTCGCGGCAAGCTGCGTCCGAATTCGGTTGACTCCATCACCGGCGAGAACTCCGGCGACAATCTCGGCCCAGGCACACCGATCATTCACTTCGAGCAGTGGGAAGCGCCGGAGATAGAAATCAAACTGATCCTGAAAGGCGGCGGTTGCGAAAACACGAACGCGCAATATGCGCTGCCGACCGATCTCGATCATCTTGGCCGCGCCGACCGGACGTTGGAAGGCGTGCGCAAGTGCATTCTCCACGCGGTCTGGAAGGCGCAGGGCAAAGGCTGTAGTCCGGGCGCGGTCGGTGTCTGCGTCGGTGGCGATCGTACATCGGGCTACCTGCATGCCAAGGAACAATTGTTCCGCACCCTCGACGACACGAATCCGGATCCGCGACTGGCGGAAATTGAGTCGGCGGTGATGAACGAGGCGAACAAGTTGTCAGTGGGTCCGATGGGCTTCAGCGGCAATACGTCTCTTATCGGTTGCAAAATCGGCGCGCTCAATCGTCTCCCTGCCAGCTTTTTTGTTTCGGTCGCCTACGACTGCTGGGCGTTCCGTCGTCTCGGGATTACGGTCGACGCGACATCCGGCAGCATCACCGAGTGGCTGTATCGGGAGGGGACGAAGCCCTCGCCGCCAATGTTGTCGCCCGAGGCCGTGGCAGCGGGATTCCCGAGCACCGGCCGTGAAGTCCGTCTCCGCGCGCCAATCACCGAAGAACAGATTCGTTCGTTGAAGGTTGGCGACGTCGTGCTGATCTCTGGCCCGATCTACACGGGTCGCGATCAGGTCCACGCGTATCTCATGAACAACGATCCACCGGTCGACTTGCGCGGGTCGGTTCTGTATCACTGTGGTCCGGTCGTCGTGAAGGACGCGCAGGGCACCTGGGAGGTGACGGCCGCCGGGCCGACGACCAGCATTCGTGAAGAACCGTATCAGGCCGAGATCCTGAAGCGATACGGTGTGCGCGCGGTCGTGGGGAAGGGCGGGATGGGGGCGAAGACGCTTGCCGGTCTCCGCGAATCCGGAGGTGTTTACCTGAACGCGATCGGCGGCGCCGCGCAGTTTTACGCGCGCTGCATCGACCGTGTGACCGGGGTGTCACTCATGCAGTTCGGCACACCGGAAGCCATGTGGCACCTCGAGGTCCACGACTTCCCGGCAATCGTGACGATGGACTCCCACGGCAAGAGCCTGCACAAAGAGGTGGAAGACGAGTCGGGGGCCGTGTTGGAAACCTTGCGATAAGTCGACAAGACCTGTCTGCTTTTCCCACCGCTCGCGGGGCCCCACCCCCGCTCGCTCTCGCTCGGCGGCGCGGCTTCGCGGCGCTGCCCTCCGGCCCCTCGCTCGGGCCGCGGGCGCTTTACTTCATCGCTTCACCAAACAAGTCGCCAAGCGTCCTCGCCGCCTCCCTTGCATTCTTGATGTGAATGCGTACCGTTCGGCGGTCGTGCGCTTCCAGTGTCTCGGTATCACCGAGCGCCTGCGCGCGTTTCAGCGCCGAGAAGCTATAGCCTGCTTCCGGAATCTCAGTGTTCGTTTCATCGTCGGCGGTAATGACAAACGCGACGAGCGTGTTTGGTCCGCCCTTGTGGAACTGGCCGGTTGAGTGCAGATATCGCGGGCCGACACCAAACGTGCTTGCGACGCGTGCGTGCGACCGAATCGCGAGACGGATGCCCGAGATCGCCGATCGGGCGTCGCTGCCACCCGGCAGGTAAGAGAGGAACGCCACGTAATCGCTGCCTCCGAGCGATGCGATGGCAGCGCGGACGACGTCCGCAGGCGAACGACCGGGGAATTTCTTGCTGAACACGGCGACAGCGTCGTTTTCGGCGGCGGCTCGCGGCTCCAGCAGTCGGCCGTTGGCTGCGTAAGCCGCCAGAAGTGACTTCGTCTTTTCCTTGGCTTCGGCGACATTCGGTTCATCGAATGGATTAATGCCAAGCACGGCGCCGGCAATCGCGGTGGCGAATTCCCAACGGAAGAATTCGGATCCAAGATCCTCAATTCTCGTCGTCAGACGGAGCAGAGGGTGGCCTGCGACTTCGAGTGCGCGCAGCTTCTGCGGGTCCGGTTCGTCGATCTCGGTCGCGAGCGCGACAAACGCGCGATCGTTTCCATATTCGTCCGGAGTTCCGAGCGGTTCGTCGACCACCGGGAGCGTGCCGGTGCCGTGCTTTCCCGTGCTCTCGGCAATCAACTGCTCGATCCAGAGCCCGAGCGACGCAAGACGAGGCGACAGCGCGAGGGTGAGTTTGTTGCGGCCGTCCTTGGTCGCGGCGCCGATGAATGCGCCGAGTTCGAGTCCGGCGTTGCTGTGATTCTCCTGATGGCATCCGTCAGCCATAACCTTTCCCGCGCCGGCCAGCTTGGTGACAGGTGCACCGATAAGCGCCGCGGGGACGAGTCCAAAGAGTGACAACGCTGCGAAGCGGCCACCGATATCGGCGGGATTGACAAAGACCTCGCGATATCCGCGTGAGTGCGCGAGCTTCTGTAGAGCCGTGCCCGGATCGGTGATTGCGATGAAATGGCGGCCTGCGTCTCCGCCGAGTGCCGCGGCCATGTGCCCCCAGAAGAAGCGCTCCATCGAGGCGACTTCAACTGTTCCTCCACTCTTGCTGGCGACGATGAAAAGGGTTTCGCGCGGAACGCATGCTCGGGCGGCGGTCGTGATTACTTTCTCGTCGGTGGTGTCGAGAACCGTCAGCTGTGGATAGTCCTTGCCGATCCCAAACACAGACGCGATCACTTCTGCGCACAAGCTGCTGCCGCCCATGCCGAGGAGATAGGCGCTGCGGATTCCATCTCCCTTCACTGCGTTGGCAAGGGATATCACACGACTGAGTTCCGGGGCAGTCGTGTGCGCGACGTCGAGCCAGCCGAGACGGGTTTGCACTGACTTCGCGTCGGCGCTACTCGGCGCGGCGCCCCACGCGCTGATATCGCGGTCCCAGATGCGTCGGACTGTCTGGTCGTGGATCAACGAGTCGGCGGTGTCGATGGCTGCTGGATAATGGATTTTCATGGTTGAGGTCGAAGGGAGGCTCAAGCCCGAACACGTAATCCCTCCAGTATCAATCGGCTGGGCAGTTGGAGACAAGGGGACCGCTCGAGGCGTCTAAGTCCAAGAAGACGTGCAGCTTAGTGGTTACGAGCGTTAGAAAATGCGGCAGTGGTCCGTTGAAGGGGCTACCTTCCCCCAGTATAATTAATGAGAGGTCTTGATCTTCCGCCCGAAAAGGTCGGAAGCGACAAGATGATCACTCCGGGAGAACCGATCACATGATTCATGTCACTCCGGCGGCGGCCTCGAAGATCACCGAGTTGCTGACCGACGAAAACAAGGTTGACGCTGGTCTCCGCGTCTTCGTCCAGGGCGGCGGGTGCTCCGGCTTTCAGTACGGGCTCATGATCGACGAGGGCGAGGGGGATGCCTCGACCGATGCCGTCATCGAATCCAATGGTGTGAAACTTCTGGTCGATCCGATCAGCGCGCGCTATCTGCGCGGCGCCGAAGTCGACTTCGTCGATAACGTGACCGGCGGCGGGTTCACGATCAAGAACCCGAACGCGAAATCCACCTGCGGCTGCGGTTCGTCGTTCAGCGTGTAGGAAAGTCAAGGATCAGGCGGTGAACGGTTCGCGCACGATGGAACCAGCCGCCTACCTCGACAGTCTTCGTCCCGCCGGCAGTAAGCGCTCCAGTAAACGCGATCTGATTGTCAATGTGTTCCTCCGGCAGGAGGGGCATTTGACCGCCGACGATCTCGTCGAATTGATTCGACGTGAAGAGTCGTCGCGATCCGATCCGTCGATGCCGGCGCCGGGCATGAGCCGCGCGACAGTGTACCGAACACTGCAGTGGATGGTTGAGGCCGGGATCGCGCGCAAAGTGGACTTCGGCGAAGGGCGATTCCGCTTCGAACATTCGTACCGGCATCCCCGTCACTTCCATCTCATCTGCAAGTCCTGCAATCGTTCGTTCGAGTTCCTGAGCTCCGATATCGAATCGCTGCTCGAGGAGGTCGCGGCGGCGCGCAATTTCACCGCTCGTCAAAGCGTGTTGCAGATTCACGGCACCTGCGAGTCTTGCCGTACCGGCCGCGCGTCGACGGTTGAGGGCGGCACGGCCGAACTGGTGTTTGCGCGGGATGCGTTACGAATCGCGATCGCGACCGAGCGCAGCGGACTCGAGTTCTACACGCGCGCGGCATCGCTGACCCGCGACAGCCGTGGACGCCGGGTCTTCGAAAAACTCGCGACCGAGGAACAGGAGCACCTCGCAACGCTCGAGAAGCGATATCGGGACCTGCTGCAGCAGGATCCGCAGCTCGAATCGAGGCCGACGTTCCTGTTCTTCAAGGGTGCGGCCAATGGTCTTTTTGCCGCCGCGACCGAGCGGCTCGCGAATGGTGTCGACGACCGCCAGGCGCTGATGATTGGGATCAAATGCGAACGCGGCTCGTATCGTTTCTTCAAGCGGTACGGTGAGAAATTCGAGGATTCCGAAGGCAAGAAGATCTTCCTCGAGTTCGCTGACGAGGAGCGCGCGCATCTCGAGCTCCTGATTCGCGAATACCGGTCGCTCGTCGAGCGACAACGCCGCCGGCGCGCTCGCCGCCTGACGAAACGGCGTCCGCGACGACAGCCGCTCGCGCTCTCTTGATCGATCTCCATCTGCATACGACGGCATCCGACGGGCTGCTGCGGCCTTCCCTTCTCGTCACGCGCGCGGCTGAGTGCGGGCTCCGTACGATCAGCGTCACCGATCACGACACGTGTGCCGGGTTCGCAGAGGCGCATCAAACTGCCCGCCGGCTCCGCGTGCGGCTGATCTCCGGCGTCGAGATTACGGCGGTCGAGGACGGCCGGGACGTGCACATGCTGGCGTACTTCGTCGATCCTGAAAGCGACGCGTTGCGGCAGTTCCTGCACTCACAACGTGCGCAGCGCCTCGAACGGGTCCGACGGATAGCGGATCGTCTTGCCACGCTGGGGTATGTCGTCGACATCGAGGCATTGGCGGCCGAAGCCGGCGGCAGCATCGGCCGGCCGCAGATCGCCGATGCGCTCGTGGCCGCCGGGCACGCCTGCGATCGCGACGATGCGTTCGCGCGGCTGCTTGGCGTCGGCAGGCCGGCGTTCGTGGCGCGGCGCGGGCCGGCGCCCGAAGCGGTCCTCGCGGTAACACGCGAGGCCGGAGGACTTGTATCGATGGCTCATCCGGGATTGACCTTGATGGACCACCTCGTCCCGCGGCTTGCCGCAGCAGGGCTGCAGGCGCTCGAAGTCCGCCACAGCGATCACGATAGCGCGACCGAGACGCGTTACCGTCAACTTGCCGCCGAGCACGGACTCGCAGTCTCCGGAGGATCTGATTATCACGGGGACGTTGGCCATCGCGCCGCGTCACTCGGACGCGTGACGCTGCCGGCCGCGGATCTCGCAGCGCTCGAGGCGCGGCGTCCATGAGGGACGATCCCATCGTCGAGATGCGCAGTGTCGTCAAGAACTACAACGCGCTTCGGCCGCTGCGAGTCGTCGAACTTTCGATCGCGGCCGGCGTCCGCGTGGCGGTCGCCGGAATCGATGCACCAGGCGCCGAGGTGATGCTGAATCTCGTCACCGGCGCCTCGCTGCCGGACCAGGGCGAGATTCGCGTGTTCGGACGAAGCACGTCAGCTGTCTCCGATGGAGACGAGTGGCTCGCATCGCTCGATCGATTTGGCATCGTCAGCGAGCGGGCGGTGCTCCTCGAAGGTGCGACGCTGATGCAGAATCTGGCTTTGCCGTTCGCGCTCGAGATCGATCCGGTTCCGCCGGACACCATCGCCCGCGTCGAGGCGCTGGCCGATGAATGCGAGATTCCTCGTGGCCACCTGGCGCAGCGCGCCGGAGATGCTCCGGCTCAGATTCGAACCCGCGTGCATCTCGCCCGGGCGATTGCGCTCAATCCCTGGCTCTTACTGATGGAGCATCCGACGGCAACCCTTGAGGAAAGCGCACGAACGCCCTTCGGGGAAGTCGTTGCGCGCGTATGCGATCGACGAACGCTCACGATGCTTGCGGTGACGCAAGATCTTCAGTTCGCCGCCGCCGCCGCGCACGAGACGCTGACATTGCAAGGCGCCACTGGGCGACTCGTCGCCGCCAAACGTTCATGGTGGCGCCGATCGGGCAATAATTGACCAGCGGATCCCGGATCCCGGACAACGGATCCCGGTTCGATCATTGTTTTGTGATCACCCCACAGGCCACCCTCGGTCCACCGCTCACGCCAGACTTCGGTTCGCCGGTGATGCCCTGATCGGGATTTCCGTGAATGATGATCGCGCTGCCGTCGGCGTCAAACAGGGACAACGGGCCATCGGACAACGTGACGCGGGTGGTCGATACTTTCATCGTCCCGTTGCCATTCGCGCCAACCTCCAGATTCGGAATGTCGCCCATGTGGAACGGGTGATTCGCGTCGGGATCCATGTTGCCCGTTGGTCCTGGATCGAAGTGGCCGCCCGCGGCGGTGAAGTCCGGTTCGCATTTGCCAACCGCGTGCAGATGGACACCGTGCAGGCCAGGCTTGAGGCCGGAGACCGTGACCGTGATGTCCACGATTTTCCCCGTTCCCATGCTCCGCTCGGTGAAATCGGCGGTTCCGGAGACACCCTCGCCTTTAATCGCGGCGCGTGCGTGCAAGGGAGTCGTTGCCGCAGGTTTCGCTGGCGTTTGCGGTGCCTGCGCGTAGACGGCAGCGCCCGTCAATATCAGCGATGCAGCAAGGACCGGGACGTTTGAGAATCTCATGTCATCAGCCTCCTGACCGGCGATTGTAGATCGGCTCATGAACACGATGCGCAAACTCGTACTGTTCGATATCGATGGCACACTGGTTCTCACCGGAGGTGCCGGCATTCGCGCGATGAACCGCGCGTGCGAAGAGCTTGTAGGTCATCCGCAAGCCCTGGAGGGAATTCCGGTTGCGGGCCGAACCGATCGGATCATTCTGACCGATGTGGCTACACGTGCCGGTCATTCATTGGATGACGGTTTGCTCGATCAGCTGCGCGAACGTTACATCGCGCATCTCCGCACGGAGATAGAGCGGCCGGGCCGGCGGCAATCCTTCGAATCCCTCGGACCTCGCAGTGCGATCAAAGCTGTGATGCCAGGGATCCGTGAGTTGCTCGAGATCCTCGACCGCCGTTCCGATGTGCTGCTCGGTCTTCTGACCGGTAATTTTCAGCAAGGCGCGCGCATCAAGCTCGAGCATTTCGATTTGTGGCGTTACTTTCAATGTGGCGCGTTTGGAGACGATTCGGCGGATCGCAACGATCTCGTGCCGTTCGCTGTCGAACGGGCACGAGACTGCGGCCTCGATGACATCGAACCGTCACGCATTTTCGTGGTCGGCGATACGCCACACGATGTTGCCTGTGCGCGCGCGGTTGGAGCGGTACCGGTCGGGGTGGCAACCGGGGGGTTTACCTCGGATCAGTTGCGTGACAGCGGAGCCGATATCGTCTACGAGAATCTCGCAGACCCGACGCCGTTTTTGGAAGTGCTTGACTGAACGGAAGCCGTATCGATCAACCGGCGCGAGCGAAGGGCGCGAGCTTGCCTGGGGGTCCACCTTCGCGCTCCGCGCTACGGCGGACAACCTTCGCGTGGCTTGCCAACGTAGCTCACGCGCTCGTTGGCAAGCGTGAGCGAAGGTTGGCGGAAGCGCCTGGGAGTCGAACCCAGCCCGCCCACGTGAACGTAGGCGGCGACCGGTTTTGAAGACCGGGAGGGCCACCGGGCCCCGTTCACTTCCGGCTGCAAGTATCTTACTTGCGCCTGCAGCGAGGCGTGGCAATCAATCGACTGTTGTTGAAGAAGCGATCCCGATCGGGCGGGGCGTCACGCCCCGCCCCACGGGTGATGCGAGGTGTGGGCGTCAGCTTTCGATCAGACGGACTTCGCCGGCGCGAGGTCCCTTGCCCGATTCTTCCGGGGTGAATTCCACGCGCTGGCCTTCGCGAAGCAGCTCGAACACCGCGCCGCGCACCGAGCTGCGATGAAAGAAGTGTTCGATTCCTCCTTCGTCGCGGATGAACCCGAACCCCTTGTCGATCAGAAGGCGAGCGATCGTCCCGGTCGGCATACCCGTGTCCTCCGATAAACGGACCCCCGAGATCATCTCGTGGGCTTTGTCCAAG
>DASTVZ010000073.1:0-11652 GCA_035758845.1 Vicinamibacterales bacterium | reverse complement strand
GTGCTCTTTGACGAAATCGAAAAGGCACATCCTGAAGTGCTCAACGTGATGCTGCAGCTGCTCGACGATGGCCGTCTGACCGACGGAAAGGGACGAACCGTCGACTTCAAGAATGCGGTCGTGATCATGACCTCCAACGTCGGCAGTCACTTCATCGCTGAGGCGGCGCTGCGCGAGTCGATCTCGAGCAAGCAAGAGCACCAGCTCGACGAGGGCACGAAACGGCAGGTGCTGGATACGCTGCGTGAGCACTTCCGTCCGGAGTTCCTCAATCGTATCGACGAGATCATCGTCTTCCACACCCTGAGCCGGGAGGAGATGCGGCACATCATCGACATCCAGCTCCGCGGACTGATGAAACGGCTCGAGGATCGCAAGATCCATGTTGAGCTCACCGACCGCGCGAAGGACATTCTCATCGCCGAGGGTTACGATCCGGTCTACGGCGCGCGACCCTTGAAGCGCGTCATTCAGCGGCGTGTGCTGGACCCGCTGGCGATGCGAGTCCTGCAGGGCGAATTTGGTGAAGGCAGTAAAGTGCGCATCGACGCTCCGCGCGGCGAGCTCGAGTTCAGTAAGGCAGAAGAACCAGTGCACGCATAAAGCGGTAAGATCGCAAGGATGGCTGATCAGACCCAGAACAGACCCGGCGGACGGGCGCGGAGGGCGGGCGATCGAAAGCTCCCGCCGCGGACGGGGCCGGGCTCTGCGATGTGGTACGTCCTGGCGGTCTTTCTCCTGCTTGCGCTCGGCCAGGCGTTCTATTTCTCGATGGCCGGCGGCGAGACGATTTCCTATAGCGATTTCAAGCAACGCGTCCGTGAGGGGTCGGTCCAGGAAGTCATCGTCTCGGAGGAACGAGTCCGTGGGGTGATGAAAGGCGGGCCGAAGGGGACCCATCCATTCGTCACCATCCGCATCGCGGACCCAAAACTCCTGGAGGACCTGGAGAAAGCCGGCATCAAGTTCACCGGCGAGGCGCCGAACAAGTGGCTCGCCGAAATCGTCGGCTGGATCATTCCGATCATTTTTCTCATCGCGCTCTGGAGCTTCTTCTTCCGCCGCATGGGTGGCGCCGAAGGCGGCGTCATGTCGTTTGCCCGCAGTCGGGCGAAGATCTACGCGGACGACGACGTGAAGGTACGGTTCGCCGACGTCGCCGGTGTTGACGAGGCCGAAGATGAGCTGCGTGAAATTGTCGAGTTCCTGAAGAACCCTAAGAAGTACACGACCATCGGCGGACGAATTCCTAAAGGTGTGCTCCTCGTGGGCCCTCCCGGTACGGGAAAAACCTTGCTCGCACGAGCGGTCGCAGGAGAGGCGAAGGTTCCGTTCTTCAGCTTGAGCGGTTCCGAGTTCGTCGAAATGTTTGTCGGTGTTGGCGCGGCGCGCGTACGCGATCTGTTCGCTCAGGCCGAGGTGAAGGCGCCGTGCATCGTCTTCATCGACGAGCTGGATGCGCTCGGCAAGGTCCGCATTCAGACACCGATGGGCAGTCACGAAGAACGCGAACAGACGCTGAACCAGCTGCTCGCGGAAATGGATGGGTTCGACGGCCGCAAAGGCGTCATCATCATGGGCGCGACGAACCGGCCGGAAGTTCTCGATCCTGCCCTGCTCCGCCCCGGGCGTTTCGACCGTCAGGTACTCGTTGATAAGCCTGACGTGCGTGGACGCGAGGATATCCTTCGCATTCACGTGAAATCCGTAAAGCTCGTCGAGGGCGTCGATCTGAAAGTTGTTGCGGCCCGCACCGCCGGGTTTGCTGGCGCCGATCTTGCCAATCTCGTCAACGAAGCGGCGCTGCTCGCGGCACGGAAAGACAAGCCGGCGGTGGAGATGAAGGATTTCGACGAAGCGATCGATCGCCTGATTGCGGGGCTCGAGAAGAAGCGTGTGATGAGCGACAAGGAACGGCGGATTGTCGCGTATCACGAGTCGGGGCACGCGATTGTCGCCAGTGTGCTGCCGGGACTCGATCCGGTGCACAAGATCTCGATTGTGCAGCGTGGGTTCGGCGCACTTGGCTACACGATGCAGTTGCCGCTCGAGGATCGATACCTGCTCACGCGCGAGGATCTCCTCAGCCAGCTATCCGTGCTGCTTGCCGGCCGCAGCGCCGAGGAGATTGCGTTCGGGCGCATCTCAACCGGCGCGCAGAACGATCTGCAGCGGGCAACCGATATCGCGCGATCGATGGTCACCGAGTTCGGGATGAGCGACCTGCTCGGCGCCGTCAATTACGACGGCAACAAGCGTCCAGTCTTTCTCGATTCGCCGTTCGCATCAGAGCGCGGCAACTATTCTGAGGAGACGGCGCTCAAGATTGACGCCGAGGTGAAGCGGATTCTTGGCGAGGCGCACGAGACGGCGCGCCGCGTGCTGCGCGAACGCCGGGCGACGCTCGATGCGCTGTCTGAGCGTCTTCTCGAAAAGGAAGTGATTGAGGCGGAGGAACTCAAAGCGATCATGGGCTCGGTCCCGCCGCGAGATCCTGATGGTACCGTGCCGCTGCCGCTTCCGGACGCAGGCATCAGGACGATGTGACTCGCCCGATCGCGGGTTGCCTTGTGCTTCGGGCAGCGGTAGAGTACAGCTGGAGTTGGTCGTGAAAGCCAACGAACTCGCCGCGCAAATCCGTAACACATTCGAGGCCTCTCGGGAAGCGGTGCGGCATGCGCACAACCGCGCCTACGAGGCGCAGGTGCGCGCGCAGCAGATGCGCGAGTCGATGCGTGTCCGCACCGAGGGGCTGCAAATGGTGCGCGATGCGAGCGAGGCGCAGATACAGCTCACCGAGAGAGAACTGACCCAGAGAGAACTGACGCGAGTCGAGCAACAGAGTGACCGTTCGGTGCGAGAAAACCAGCGGTTTGTCGCAGTGGTCTCCCACGAACTGCGGCAGCCGCTCAACGCGGCGATGGGGGCAATGTCGCTCCTCGACGCGAAACCGTCGGAAGCCGCCGCCGAGCGTGCGCGCGTCGTCCTGCGGCGCCAGCTGCTTCACATGTCGACGCTGCTCGACGACCTGCTGGACATGTCCAGGCTGGCGCTCGGACGAATTCGTGTCGAGCGGACGCCGATCGACCTGCGCAGCATCCTCCAGGAGACGGTGGACGCGATCGATTCGTCGGCGCGCAGCGCCGGTGTGCACCTGATTTGCTCGCTGCCCAACGCCCCGGTCCCCGTTCTCGGCGATGCCGGCCGCCTGCAGCAGGCGATGTCAAATCTATTGACGAACGGGATTCGCTACACCCCTCCAGATGGCGCCGTGACGATCTCGTTGAGCACCAATGAGAGAGCGGCATGGATTACTGTCGAGGATACCGGTCAGGGAATACCTGCCGCGGATCTGGCGAGCGTGTTTGAACCATTCTGGCGAGGCCACGATAGTGCGGGCGACGGGTTCGGCATCGGTCTCGCACTCGTGCGCGGAATTGTGGAACTGCATGATGGTTCAATTTCGGTCTTCAGCGATGGACCTGGGAAGGGTGCCCGGTTCTGCGTGACGTTGCCGGTTTCCGCTTCCCAGGCAGGTTGCGGTCATCGACATGGCACTCTAGCGCGCGATGGCGGAACGATCTGAAGCTGAAACCTTCGAACAGCTGCTCGAACACCTGCGCCAGACCCGCGCCTTTGATTTTACCGCGTACAAACGAACCAGTCTGCGCCGGCGCGCGATGAAGCGCATGCAGGCGGTCGGCGTCGCGACGTTCGACGCCTATCTCGATTACCTCGAGCTGCATCCCGAGGAATTCGAGGCGCTCTTCAACACCATTCTCATCAACGTCACGACCTTCTTCCGCGATCCGGACGTCTGGGCGTATCTCGACGGCGTGATCCTTCCGCAACTGCTCGACCAGCGTCGTGACGGGGAGCCGCTGCGGGTGTGGAGCGCCGGATGCGCCTCCGGCCAGGAGGCATACTCGCTGGCGATGCTGCTGGCCGAGCGCTTCGGGATTGACGGCGTGCGCGACCGGGCCAAGATTTACGCCACCGACGTCGATGAAGAAGCGCTGAAAGAAGGACGCCGCGCCACATTCGGCGCGCGCGATCTCGAGCAACTGCCGCCCGGGTTCCGCGAGAAGTACTTCAACCCCGACGGCAGCGGCACGTCGCTGAACCGCGACCTGCGCCGCGCGGTGATGTTCGGACGGATCGATCTGCTGCAGGATGCGCCGATTTCGCGCATCGATTTGCTGCTCTGCCGCAATACGCTGATGTACTTCAATGCCGATGCGCAGGCGCGGATCCTGAGCCGCTTCTCGTTCTCGCTCGACGGCAATGGGCTTCTCGTCCTCGGGCGTGCCGAGATGCTTTTCAGTCATGCCGACCTGTTCATGCCGGTCGATCTTCCGCGCCGGATCTTCCGTGTCATTGCGAAGGCGAACCACCGCGATCGGCTCGCACCGCTGGCGCTGGCAGGACGTGATGCCATGTCGAACGGCTCGGTTCCCTACATGCGCCTGCGCCTCGCGGCATTCGAGGCGGACGCGGCGCCGCAGCTCATTGTCGACACCGGCGGCATGCTGGTGGCGATCAGTGCCGGAGCGCGGGAGCAGCTCAATCTCACTGCGACAGATGTTGGCCGGCCGCTTCAGGAACTGGAAGTGTCATACCGCCCAGTCGATCTTCGCAGCGCCCTGGATCGCGTCGCGGCCGACCAGCGCGAAGTGGTGCTGAAAGAAGTGCACCATCTTGTTGCCGGCCATCCACGCTATTTCGACGTCACTGTGACGCCGATCTTCGATGATGCTCGCGCGGTGATTGGCACGCGCATCGTGTTTGCAGACTCGACCTCATTCCATCACTTGCAGTCGGAATTGACCGCGTCGAAACAGGAGCTCGAGACCGCGTATGACGAGCTGGAGTCGACCAACGAGGAACTTGAAACCACCAACGAGGAACTCCAGTCGACGGTCGAGGAGCTCGAGACGACCAACGAGGAACTCCAGTCGACGGTGGAGGAGCTCGAAACGACCAACGAGGAACTCCAGTCGACGAACGAGGAGCTCGAGACGATGAACGAAGAGCTGCAGTCGACCAACGAAGAGCTGCAGACGATGAACGACGAACTGCGCATCCGCAGTGTCGACGCCGACGTGATGAACGCCTACCTCGAATCAGTGTTCAGCAGCCTGCGATCCGGCGTAGCGGTCCTCGATCGCGAACATCGCGTGCAGGTCTGGAACCGGCGGGCGGAGGACCTCTGGGGTGTCCGTGCCGACGAAGTCGTCGGGACGCAGTTTCTCACGCTCGATATCGGGTTACCGGTCGCGCAGCTGGCGCAATCGATTCGATCGATCATGCACGGCGAACAGACGCTCGTCGAACGAACGATTCCATCGCTCACCCGCCGCGGGCGGACGATCGATTGCCTGTTGTCCCTCACGCCGCTGCAGCTGTCGAACGGCGAAACTGCCGGCGTGGTTATCCTGATGGATGAAGCGCACCAGGGCGAGTGAAACGGTTCTACTCTTCGGGAACCGCTGCGGCAACCTCAGGGGTTTCGACTTCTGAGTCCGGCTCCTCATGCGGCGTTGCGCGGTTGACGAGCAGCTCGCGAATCACTGCCGCATTGCCGTCGGCGGCGAGCGCACGCTCTTCGAACGCGCGCGCCACCCGGTTGTGGTTTCGCGCCCGTGCCCGCCCGGCGAGCCGGTGCGTCAGCGCGGCGCGTTCTTCAAGCGATCGCAAAGCGGTCCACAACGCGCGATCGACGGAATCGGTCTGGGCGGCGAGCATACTTTCCGCCGAGTACACATGACCGATGCGGCAGCGGAACCGCGCGATCCCCCGGTCGTCAGTTTCCCACAGCGTCCCGTGACACTCGGGACATGTGAAGATTGAAACTTTTCCCGGGCGATCGGTTTCGTGCAGGGCAATCGGCGGCTCGGCGAGATCAGGTTCGATCGGCGCCACGTGCACACCAGGTGTCAACGGCTGCGGCTCGAACTCTTCGCGCGTCAGCTCGCTGATCATCCCCCCCATCGCTCGTAGCGGCAGGACATGATCGACATTGACCGACGCTCGCGCGCTGCGGGGCATGCTCGGCGCGAACGCCTCCTCGGGATCCTGCACGATGGCGATACCGCCTGCTTCTTTGACCGCCGCCAGTCCGGCCGTGCCGTCATCCAACCCGCCGGACAACACAATCCCGACGACGCGTGGTCCATACACACGGGCGGCGGACCTGAACAGTGGATCGACGGCGGGCCGGCATCCGTTTTCGGTCGGCCCGTGAACGATACGGACCGCGCCCGGGGCGACGACGAGATGATGGTCTGGCCGGGCGATATAGATACGCCCGTACTCGAGGCGATCATGATCGTTCGGGTGAATGGCCGGCAGGCGGCCGACGCGCGTAAGAATCTCGGGCAGCATGCTGCGCCCCTTTCCGAGGTGCAGCACAACGAGGACCGCGGCGCGAAGATCGCGCGGCAACTCCGCCACGATGGTGCTGATGGCTTCAACGCCGCCAGCCGAGGCGCCGATGACGATGATATCGTGAGTGGCCACGGCGGTACTCGCGCATCTTTCGTACCTCACTCTGCACGCCTTTCAGGCATTTTGCAAGCGGTCAGATCGAAGGTTGACGGTCGCGGATGTTAGCGGGATAATTTCTCTTCTCGACCGACCAGTTCAACTGCTCCTCGGTATTCCAACAGAGGCAACTGCTGTGGGAACACTGCATAATCTGACACTTCGAACGGCAACGGCGGTTGGCCGCCTTGCCGAGCTGCAACGGCGTGCGGAGCGGGTGACAGATAAACCATCGCCCATCGCCAAATCGGCGTTGGCAGAGCTGTCGACGGCGCTGGAAGAGTTACAGGTCGCGAATGAAGCGCTGCAGAGTCAACTGGATGAGCTGAACGCCACCCGCGGGAACATCGAAACCGTTCAGCGGGCGAATGAGGAGTTCGCGCAGGCGCTGCCGATCGCCGTAGTGTGGACCGATCGCCGCGGCCTGATCGAAAAAAGCAACGACGCGGCGTCGCAACTGCTGAACATCGGCAAACACCATTTGCCGGGCAAGCCGCTGATGCTTTTCATCACCGATCGAGGGCTTTTTTTTGCGGCACTTCGATCCCTCTGCGAAGCCGACGACGTCCCGGCCGTAGACATCGACATTACGGTCCGGCCACGCGAGCGGCGTCCGCGGAGGATGAAGCTGTGCGGCCGGCGTCTTCAACACGACGACGCGCGGTGTGTCTGGTTCTTACACGAAGGGATGAGCGCGCACGACCGCGAAGTGTCGACCGAACCGCTGCATCACGACGCCCACCAACCCCCTGATAGCGAGGGCGTGGTCTAGGGACCCGCAGTTACCACATCTTCTGCATCCTCAACCGGACGGTTGTCGGCGCGACATCTGCGGCGTCAGGGAATCGAGAACGACCGCCGTAATCCCATAACACTCACACGCGGCCGCTTCGAGGCGTTCGTCGTCCGCGATGGTCACGCGTCCCCGCCGATAGGCAATGAGGCCAGCTCGTTGCAGCGTGGCGGCGACTTCGCTCACCGTCGAACGCGGCGCTCCGAGCATCATCGCCGCGAACTCCTGGGTGAGCGGAAATTCACTGGCGCCGAGATGATCACGCGCGGTCAGTAGCCAGCGGGCCAGGCGTTCTTCGATCGTGTGCACCGCGTTGCACGCGGTCGATTGCATGACGAATCGAGTCAGCGCGAATCGGTACCGGGAGACCAGATTGAAAAAGTGTCCACGCGCTTCCAGCTCTTTCCAAAACCTCGCCGCAGGCATTTTGACGCACCGGTCGATGGTGGCCTGTACCATCGCGATGGAGGCGACGCCCCCGCTAACGGGGGCGGCGAAAAGGCCGACGAGACCTTCCCTTCCGATGGTCGCGACCTCCACCATTCGTCCGTCACGCAAGCCCATCAGCTCGGAACAGAACCCGGAGGCCGGGAAATACATGTTTCGGACAGGTTGACCCGGCCGGTGCAGAATCTGTCTCAGCGGGAGGGAAACGACTTCAAGCGGTGCGACGATGCGTTCGTAATCGGCGGCGGGCAGCGCGGCGAGGAGAAGGTTTCCAGCGGCGGGGGGGGACAATGTGACGGAATACCGGGCCATGCGACGCTGCCTCCCGCGCGCTGATTCGCGCATCTAAGAGGCTTTCGCAGGCCGAGCTCTGCCCATTCAGGGCCAGACAAACGGAGGACTCTTACCAGGTACAGTTTACTCCTGAATGGGCGACCTTCACGTCCAATCGCTCCCGTCTCTGCGGTCGTGCGGTGACCGACGCGAGCAACTTCGTGGCGACCCGATAGCACTCGCATGAGGCCGATTCCAACTTCTTACGATTAACAATCGTGATCCGGCCGCGGTGGTAGGTAATCAGCCCAGCCTTCTGCAACGTGCCCGCGACGATCGTGACCGACGGCCTCGAGACGCCGAGCATCATCGCGACGAATTCCTGTGTCAACGGGAATTCGTCGTGGCCGATTCGATCGTGCGCCATTAGGAGCCAGCGGGCGAGGCGTTGCTCGACTGTATGGATCGCGTTGCAGGCCGTCGATTGCATGATGAGGCCGACGTGCGCGTGCATATAGCGCGTCATCAGCTCATGAAAGATTCCTTGCAGATCCATTTCGCGGCGAAACACAGCAGCCGGCAGGCGGTAGCAGAGTTCGGTCGCGGCCTGGACCATCGCGACCGCTGGAGCGTGCTCGCCGTCCTGGGCCGCAAAGATGCCGACCATCCCTTCACGGCCAATCGTCGCGATTTCGACCATCTCGCCGCTCTCCAGCACCGTCAGTTCCGAGCAGAACCCGCCACCCGGAAAGTACACGTAGTCGACCCGCTCACCCGGCCGATGCAGGATTTGTTTCAGCGGCAGGGCCACGACGTCGAGGGCGGGCAACAGACGCTGCAGGTCCGCAGTCGGCAGTGCCGCGAGAAGGTCGTTAGACACCTCCGGACCGCCCGCGTCCAACGCGGATCGCTTGGGTAGACGTTTTGGATGTTTCGGGCTCACGGAGACCTCGAACCCGCTCGACCCGTTCTGAGCTTCGCGGCGTAAAGGATCACGATACATGACCGCGTCGACGGCGTCTGTCGCAAACCGGCATTTGGGTGAGGGATGTAAAAACCCGAGAGATCGGAGCGTCTCTCGGGTTCGGGGGCGCCTAAAACGGATTTCACCAATCCGAGCCGACGGTAAAAACCTTACGGACACGGTGCGCGGTGTCGCCGTAAAAATTGATCACTCCCCGCGCAGCACCTACGTACGGCATGGAGTACGTTCGGAGGCACAGAATCATGAGTACTTTACATGACCTGACGTTGCGGACGGCGACCGCGGTCGGCCGACTCGCTGACCTGCAGCGTCGCGCCGATCGACCGGGCAGCCAGCCTGCGTCTCAGATTGCCAAGGCCGCGCTCAAGGAATTGTCGACGGCCTTGGAGCATCTGCAGGTCGCGACCGAGGCGCTGGCGACCCAGCTCGAGGAGTTGAAGGCCGCGCGCCTGAGCGCCGAAAAAACGCAGCACACGATGGAAGCGTTCGCGCAGGCGGTGCCGATAGCGGCGCTCTGGACCG
The DNA here is from genome assembly GCA_035758845.1 of Vicinamibacterales bacterium. GTDB lineage: Bacteria > Acidobacteriota > Vicinamibacteria > Vicinamibacterales > 2-12-FULL-66-21 > JALZOC01. The sequence goes on along the minus strand of DASTVZ010000073.1, from coordinate 2,089 downwards.
ATCGGGCGGGCGTGATCGAGAAAGGAAACGACGCCGCGTCGCAGCTGCTCAACATCGGCAGGCACCACCTTCAGGGGAAACCCCTGATGCTGTTCATCACCGATCGAGGCGTGCTCTTCGGCGCGATGCGATCGTTATGTGAAGGCCAGGGTGTGGCGGCGGTCGATGTCGACATTACTGTGCGCCCGCGGGAGCGGCGGCCGCGACGGATGAAACTGTGCGGTCGCCGGCTCCACCACGAAGAGCGATGTGTATGGTTTCTACACGAAACAATGGGCGAAGTGGCTGACACGCCATCCGCTCACGAGATCGCGAGCTAGCGGAAGATCTGCGGTGGCGGACCTTATCCCATCTTCTGCATCGACGCGAGGAAGTCCTGGTTGGACTTCGTTTTTCCCATTTTGTCGAGCAGCAGTTCCATGGCTTCCACCGCCGAGAGCGGATTGAGCACCTTTCGCAGCACCCACACGCGATTCAGATCCTCGCGCGGTAGCAGCAGTTCCTCTTTGCGGGTCCCACTCTTCTGCATATCGATCGACGGGAAGACGCGCTTGTCGGTCAGCTTTCGATCGAGATGGATTTCCATGTTGCCGGTGCCCTTGAATTCTTCGAAGATTACGTCGTCCATGCGGGAGCCGGTGTCGATGAGCGCCGTCGCGATGATGGTGAGCGAGCCGCCTTCCTCGATGTTTCGCGCCGCGCCGAAGAAGCGCTTCGGCTTCTGCAGTGCGTTCGAATCGAGCCCGCCGGACAGGACCTTGCCGGACGGCGGAATGACCGAGTTGTAAGCCCGCGCCAGGCGCGTGATCGAGTCGAGCAGGATCAGCACGTCCTTCTTATGCTCGACCAGCCGCTTCGCCTTTTCGATCACCATTTCCGCGACCTGCACGTGACGCTGCGCGGGTTCGTCGAAGGTGGACGAAATCACTTCGCCATTGACCGAGCGCTGCATGTCGGTGACTTCCTCCGGCCGCTCGTCGATCAGCAGGACGATGAGGAAGACTTCCGGATGGTTTTTGGCCACCGACTGCGCGATGCTCTGCAGCAGCATCGTTTTGCCGGTGCGAGGCGGCGCGACAATCAGTCCACGTTGACCCTTTCCGATCGGCGCCATCAAATCCATCACCCGGCCCGACAGCTGGTCGGATGTCGTCTCGAGGACGAATCGGTCCTGCGGATAGAGCGGCGTCAGGTTTTCGAAGAAAAGCTTTTCGCGCGCCTGCTCGGGCGACTCGAAGTTGACCGCTTCAACCTTGATCAGCGCGAAGTAGCGCTCCCCTTCTTTCGGCGGTCTGATCTGGCCTGAGACGGTGTCGCCGGTCTGCAGATCGAACTTGCGAATCTGTGATGGTGAAACGTAGATGTCGTCGGGACCGGGCAGGTAGTTGTAGTCGGGCGCGCGGAGGAATCCGAAGCCGTCCGGCAGCACTTCGAGCACACCTTCCGAGAAGATGAATCCGCTCTGCTCGGTCTGTGCCTTCAGGATCTGGAAAATCAGCTCCTGCTTGCGCATGCCGGTCGCGCCGGCGACGTTCAAGTCCTTCGCGATCTGCGTAAGCTGCTGAATGCTCTTGTCCTTCAGATCGGTGATATTGAGCCCACGCCCGCGGCGTCCTTCTTCGCGCGGTGGCCCGCCGCCTTCACCCTGGCGTCCCGCCGGTGCCTCGCTTCGCGAAGCACCGCCGCCGTCGGCAGCGCGCGCCGCCGGCTGCTCGGCACGCGCGGGTGGCGGCTGCTCGGCACGCGGTGGCGGCTGCTCGGCGGGTTTGGAGGCGACTGGCTGGTCGCTTCCGCGCGCGTCACCGCCGGCCGGTTCGGCCGGCGACTCGCCGTTGGGTTGATCGATGGTGTCGTTCTCTACGAGGGGCTGACGCCCGGAGCTGCGTTTGTTCGATGGCATGAGACTACTGGCAATGTCGGTCGAGTTGACGTTGTGCTTGTGAAATCAGGTTGACCTTGCTGTTTGGTGCGGAGCGGGGTGTTTTCGTATCAGGAGGCTCCGCGACTACGGCGGATTCATGCGGAAGTGTTGTGCTTCGGGCAGTATAGGGGCTTCGGCAGGCTCTGTCAAGGAAGACTGAATCCCTGA
>DASTVZ010000173.1:0-42240 GCA_035758845.1 Vicinamibacterales bacterium | reverse complement strand
ATGCCGAGATAATAGCAGGCGTGCTCACATCCGTTTCAGATCGCGGGGGGCGGCCCTGTGCGCTGAAGCCGACCACCGTCCGCCGGTGTCTAATCCTTCAGAGACGCCCAAGCATGTCGAATCGCCGCCGCTCGTTCGCGGTGCTCATTCTGATCGCCGTCATCGTCGTACCGTTGACCGGCCAAGCGCCGCCACCTGAACTCAGATTTGACGTGATCACGGATGTCGGGCAGGTTCCGGCGCCGCCAGTCTGTGGCTGCATCACACAACCGTTCAAGGTAATGCGCATTCGGCCCGGATGGGGCTATGGAAGTGGTCCCGCTGCGCCGGACACCGATGCTCCTCCATCGCGCGACGGCCAGCGCAACGATGTCGAAGCGGCGAAGTGGTTTCTGCTCGCCGCAAACCAGGGTCATCAGAAAGCGTACGTCCAACTCGGGCATCGATATCACCGTGGTCAAGGCCTCGAGCAAAGCGATGAATTGGCAGCGTACTGGTTCTATCAGGGAGCGACGCACGGCGACACGCTCGGGATGATTGCACTCGGTAGTTTGTATGCAGCGGGGCGCGGCGTCCCTCAGAACTGGAAGATCGCCGTGTCATGGTGGCGGAAGGCGAACCATCACCGCTTCATCGGCGACGCGTATGCCTGCGGCCTCGGTGTCGCACGAAACAACGAGCGTGCGGTGCGCGAGTATCAAAAAGGAGCCGAGAACGGCGACATGAGCAGCGCGATTCAGCTCGGACACATGCATGCGGGCAGGTGTGCCGCGCCAGCCGATGACGAGCTCGCCTACACGTGGTACGACAGGGCGGCGCACCAGGGATACCCGGAGGCACAACTCGCGTTGGCCTCTCTGGTTTTACAGGACCGTGCCGAAGGGGGCCCCATGTCGGCCTACATGTGGGCCCGGCTTGCGGAGCTTCGCCTCCCCTCAGGCGAGTTGAGAATGCTTGCCGCGAAACGTGCCTCGGAGGCCGCGCGGCGTCTGTCGCAGCCCCAAATCGCGAACACCGAGGTGTTAGTCAAGAACATGATCGAGACCGGCTCCGAGGCGGTGAAATAACGGCGCTATAATCTCGCCGTCTTGACACTCAGACCCGTGGCCATCGTCCCATGGCGCTGTCATGTCTGCCACTCTGACTTCAGCGAGGCGCACGGCGGATTGTGCGAGGTGTGCAACCGGCCTACCTGCCATGCATGCTGGGAAGATTACACGCGCGTGCTGCTCGGACGGCCACGCGTGCGGCGCTGTAAGGAGTGTGCGAAGTTGGGGCAGCTCACTTGACACCCGATTGTTGCATAGCGTCCAGATGACGGTAGGATTGGGTTGGCGGTTCTGAAGGCCATCAACGTTGCAGGGAAGGGTCTTTAGACCCTGCCGCACGATACAGCTTCAGCGATTGAATCGACCACGGCGGCCCATTCTCGACACCAGCGGTCAGCGTGATGCGCACGAACTTCGCGCTCACGGGGTTGAACGTGACGGTCGTCAACGGGCCCGTGCCGGTGCCATCAGCCACCGGTTGCCACGCGTTTCCATCTGACGAAATCGCCACAGTGAACCCGCGGGGAAAGCCGGGACCTGTTGGGGTGTTCGTCGGCGCGCCGCCAAGGGCAACAGCCGCCCCGCGCTCGGCGGCAGGGGGCGACTGAAATTGGAGTTCTGCGATCGTCTCCGAATTCGGCAGCTCCACCTGGAACCACATGCCGGATGACTGCGGCGCGCCGCTGCTCCAGGTTGTGAGGCGAAGACCGGCGAGCGCGTCCTCCGGATTGTGGCTGGCGGTCGCCTTCCAGCCATCCGCCTGGAGCTGCGTTGGCAACGACGCGATCAGCTCTGGAATCGTCCAGCTTGTTTTGCGATCGCTGGTCGCGGCCCGCACGCGCGCGACGTCGGCTGGTGAGACGAAGCCACCGCTGTTTCCGAAGCTACGCCGAACGTACGAGGCAATCGCGGCAACCCACTCGTCGTTATTGACGCCCATCGGCATCATCACGTCCGTGTAACTCCGGCCGTCGATCGGGCCAGTTAAACCATGCAGTAGGGCCTTGATGATGTAGTCACGGTGCCCGTTCACCCTCGACGAGCCGGCGAGCGGCGGCGCCATCGTCGTCGCGAGCTCGGGCTTGGGCGTGCCCATGCCGTCCGGAGCGTGGCAGGCGAAGCACAGCTCGTTGTAAATCGTCGCGCCGCGATCGATTACCGCCTGTTGCTCCGGCGTCAACGGCGGACCGCCGCGCCCAGGCGGAGGGGTCAATATCGTCGAGGCAACGACTTGCACTCCGCGCGCAGGATTCGCGTCCATCGTTTCCTTGATCGTCGCCGCTGCGTCCGGAACTTTCCAGCGGTTCAAGGTCAGCATCGCTTGTATGACGACGTCGATGTTCTGATCTTTGGTGAGCGCCTTGTAGTCGTTCGCGAAAGACTTGTCGCCTGCTTTGTAGAGCGTCTCGCTGGCGCGAATCGCCTGGATCCGCATCCGTGGCTCGGGATCTTCCATCAGCTGACGCGCCATGGCCGGCTGAAGCGCGCTGAGGCCTTCGAGCGTCCAGAGCGCGTGAAAGCGCGCCAGCAGATTGGGAGATGTCTTCACCATCGCGCGAAGCGCCGGCACGACAGACTTGTTCTGTTTGAGGATCAGAAGCTGCTGCGCCGTGTCGCGCCACCAACCATTCGGGTGACTCAGATGCGCGACCAGTTGCGCTGGAGTTTCATCGTTCATCCGAGGCCGGATCCGGTCTCGCCTGAGTCTGTCGGATCGATCGGGCTTGACGCCGTCGTAGACGAGACGCCAGATACGTCCCTTGTGGATGACCTTGTCGAGGTCGTACTGCTCGACACGTGCGCGCAGGTATGAGCCAGCGCGCGTGAAGTTCCCGACCTGGATGATGCCGTGGTACATGTCGGTGATGTACACGGTGCCGTCGGGCGCCGTCGTGATGTCGACCGGACGAAAGAGTGGATCGAGCGACTTGATGAATTCGTTGCCGGGATAGAAGTTGTGAAGAATCGTCAGCCCCTCTTTGTTCTCCGAGCGAATGCGGCGGATGATTCGTCCGACCGGTTCGCCTGACAACAAATCGCCCACGAGATCCTTTGGCAGACGATGGCCGCGATAGATGTCGTTGCCCGCGCTCGCCGTCACGCTCTTGAGCGATCCATCCGGCATTCGAGTCGCGCCCATGCCTCCCTGCATGTCGGCGATCCGGATCGGCGCCCCCCATGGTATGCGGAAGTCCGGCTCGAATTGATCGGGCACGTTGAAGTTTCCGTAGACGATCGGAAACTGAAACCCCGATGGGACACCCGGCGCACCGCTTTCGAACCAGATCTTGCCGTCGTTATCCTGGGTGACGCCCCACTCGCCGCCGTTGCTGCCGGTCGATTCCTTGATCACACCGTGCGGGGTCCAGCGCGCACGAAATGCGTTGTAAGTGCTGTACATCCAGTTGTCGAGGGCCCACGTAAGGAAAGCCTCCTGCCCTTCGACGTTGCCGAGCCGGCCGTAGCCGGTATCGAACAGCTCTTTCTTGTCCGCGACGCCATCGCCGTTCGTGTCGGTGTACTTCCAGAGTTCGTCGGCGTTTGACTCCTTGGTCAGGATCACGCCCGGACCGAACGGCGTCACAAACCGCGGGAACACCAGGTTGTCGACGAACACCGTGTGCTTGTCGTAGACGCCGTCGTTGTCGGTGTCCACATGCATCGAGATCCGGCTGATCGGATCGAGCTGCCCGGTCATGTCGAGATCGAGCATGTAGCTGCGATCCTCGACGACAAACATGCGACCGTTGCCGTCGAACGCGATCGCGGTCGGCTCCTGGATGATCGGATCCGCGAGCACCAACTCGAGCCGGTAGCCAGGCTGAAGGATGAACTGCTTGAGCTGCTCCTCTGGAGTCTTCGGAAGGACAGGCGGCTGCTTCGTCCAATCGACGTCCGCGTTGATCGGATCGTCCTTGCGTCCACCGCCGCCTCCGCGGCCGCGGCCCTGCCCTTGCGCGCCCGGCGGTGCGGCCGGTGGCCTCTGCACTTGCGCGTCAGGCTGCTGCGCGGGTGTTTGCGCGACGATGACGATTGCGCCGGCCAGAAACGCGCAGAGTAAGGTCGCGGTCAGAAATCGATGGGATCTGTTCGACATAATCGTGAGTATCGATTACAGAGTCTTTCGCGCGGAGGGCGCAGAGAAAACCGACTCGCGCAGAGCGCGAAGAGCGCCTCTGCGTTCTTTGCGCGAGATCGGTATGTTTCGCGTTCTCTGCGCGGGACCCTAAAACGAAAACCGAATATACCCCTGAATGTTCCGGGCCGCCTGGTACGCGTTGACCGCGCCGAAGCCTGCCTGATTCGGTCTCACACGATTCGGCAGGATCTGACCCGTCGCCGGATCGTACGGCAGGTTCTGCGGCGTCACCGGATCAGTGGGATTGGTCAGCGTCAGACTCGTCTGCCGTCCGGTGATCTGCGCGCTGTTCGGTGCGTTGAACATGTCGGCGCGGAGCTGCAGCACACGGGTACCACCCAGCCGGATGTTCCGTGCAATCGACAGATCGAGCGTGCTCGAGAAGCAGCCCTTCAGGTAATCGTTGCCCGATTCGAGGCCGACGCTGCCAACGAGCGGACCCTGAAATGACGCGGCGTTGAACTGACGATACGGATCGCTGCTGCATCCTTTTCCCGGATCGCCAACAATGCGGATGCGTCCGCCAAAGTCAGGAGACCCTGTAAGGTTCACGTTGCCGCCGCCGCTCTGGTAGCTATACGTCACGGAATATGGCGCGCCGGTCAGGCCGGTCCAGATCGTTGACAGCTGCCAGTCGTTGATGACGTAGCCAAGCACCTTGAGGCCGGTGGCGTCGCTCTTGAGATCCGGCAGATCCCACACCGCGCTGCCCTTCATGATGTGAGTCGAAGCAGCCGCAAGGGCGGGAGTGCCCGTGCCGGCGTTGACGGGGAACTGGTTGCCAAGCAGCTTCTGAGCCTCTGCCTCGTCGGCGCGACGGACGTACGATCCGTCAGCTCTGTGATCGAACCGCGGCGCGACGCGTGCCTCGTCGTAGAGCTGGACCGTGTCGTTGAATCCAAACTGCAGTCCGTCCTTGAAACGACGATTGAGCGAGAACTGCACCGAGTGATACGTGCGCCATCCTTCATAGAATCGGCTCGTGCTCGCCATCGAGCTGTAGCCGCGATATGCGCGCACGAGATCAGGATTGGTTGCGGCGTAAGACGTTGCACCAGGCGTCGTGCTGGCCGCCAATGTCACGTCCTGCGACGCTAGCAAGAATGCAGTGCCCAGGTCGATCGAGTTGATGTTCCACGGCTGCTGATCGTTCCAGCTGTGCAGGCCGACGTACGAGACGTCGAGCGACGTCGCCCACGGCAGCAGCATCTGCGCGCCGCCGCTGAACTGCATCGACGTCGGAAGCTTCGCGTCGTACTGGAAGACCGTGATCCCCGGCGGGCTCACCGTGGATAGTCCACCCTGATTGAGACTCTGCAGCTGTCCATATCGAATGGTGATGATGCGTGAACCGCCCGGCGGATTTCCGACCAGCGCCTGCGCATCGCCAGGACGTGGACGATCGAAATAGAGTCCCCAGGCCCCGCGCAGCACCACTGACTGTTTGCCGGTCACGTCGTACGCCACACCAAAGCGTGGTCCGATGTTCAGCATCGGGAACTTGTACGTCGTTTTTTCGATGCCCTGGCCGGACTGGAACAAGCCATTCGTCAGATTGCCGGTGTTCGGCACGAGCGTGCCTATTGCCAGCGTCGTGTTCGGCCCGAGCAGTTGACCTGTTATCGGATTCTTCGCCTGCCGATTCGTGCCCGTGCACGGATTGACATTGTTCACGCACCCTGCCCCATACAGGAATGGCGCTTGCGACTGCACCCACTTGTCCGGCAGAAAGTTGCCGCTCTGCAGCAGCGCATCGTGCTGGGGCTGCGCGTGCACCAACCGCACGCCATAGTCGAGTGTCAGCTTCGTGTTCACCTTCCAGTTATCCTGGATGTAGCCCTCGGTGTTGTTGTACTTGAACGTCCCTTCGACGTACCTCGAGGCCTGCGCGAACGAGCTGAAACTCCCGATCGCCGCATTGGCAAATCCGAACGACGTATCGAACGGGTTGGTGCCGACCGTGTCGTTCGCGAAGCTCAACGTCCCGAAATTGTCGGCAGCTCCCTGAACGTTGTTCTCACGCTTCAGGCTGTGGCTGTTGTAGAACCCGGTCTTGATCGTGTGTCGGCCCATGACCTTCGTCAGGCTCGCGACGACATCCTGCGTCGTGTTGATGTTGAGGAAACCCGGGAAGTTGATGTTCGGCGGCGCGGAGCCAGCCGTGGTGTTGCCGCTGACGACGCGGTTGCCCCAGGAGAAGTTGGGCGCGCGCAGGATCCGCGTGCCATCGAAGAACGGAACGCTCGCCTCACTCAGAATGTCGTATGCGTAGTAGTCCTTGTTGAGGACCGACGCCTCGGGAAACAGCAGCGGGAGTCCCCCAAGGCCGGCGTTATTCAGGTTGGAGATATCGTTGGTGGGCACTGCACTGCTGCCACAGAAACTCGGCGTCGGCCCGCACGCGGCCAACTCGTTGCCGGCGCGTCCGTACGTGCCCTCGATGAAGGTCGTCGGATTCAGACTGTAGTTGACGGTGACACCTTCCGTGCCGATGCGCGGGTGCACCATCTTCGAATCGTTGAAGCCGGGAATCGTGCCGTTGAAGACCTGCTGACGCTGAATCGCGCCCTGATACTTCACGCTGATGCGCAAGGACGATTTCGGCTGATAGTCCACGCGAACGGCTGGCTGATAACCCAGGATGTCCTCGGACGGCCGCGTGATCGCGTAGTTCGCGCCGGTGGCGGTGCTGGCATTGTTCGGCATCGGCCACATCTTCAGAATGTTCAGACCCGGCTGATACAAGCGGTCGGCAGGAATCTTTCCGAGCACGCCTCCATCCTTGAAACAGGCAGTCTGGTCCGCGGCGCTGCACGTGCCCTGAATGTTCGGATCCTTGATAAAGGGATAGAGGTTCCCGAGGTTGTCGCGCGACTGCGAAAAATCGCCGGCGCGCTCGAGCGCCGTCGGCATCCGGTAGTTCACGACGTCGTTGCCGCCGGTGCGCGGGAGGAACTCGAGCGCGTGGAAGAAGAAAATCTTGTTGTTGCCTCCCGCCTTCCCCACCGGACCGCCGATTGAGTATCCGATCTCCTGCTGCCGCAGGATCGGCTTGGGCACGCCATTCAGGATGTTGGTCTTACTGTTCGCATTCCAGTCTGAATCACGACGCACGTTGTAGAGTGACCCATGGAAGCGGTTTGTGCCGCTCTTGCTGACCGCCGTGATCTGCAGGCCGCTCGATCGCCCATACTCAGCCTGGTAGCCCTGCACCAGCACCTTCACTTCCGCGATCGATTCGACGTTCATCTGCACGATCGCGCCATTGCTGCCGGTATCCATCGTTGAAACGCCATCCATCATGACGGTCGTGGACTGCACGATCGATCCGACCCTCTGAACCTGAGTGCCGTTCATGACGACGCCCGGGGCGAGCTGTCCGAGCTGGAGGAAGCTGCGGCTGGCAAACGGCAGGTTCTCGACCGTCTGCGTTGGAATCGCAAAGGACCGCTCACCGCTCGCCGTCTGAATAACCGGGGACTCACCTTTCACGCTGACTGTTTCGGTGGCACCGCCCACTTCGAGCGTCAGCGCGCCGATCGAGACCTGCGGACCGGGGTTAACCGTGATGCCGCTTTGCTTGAGCGTTTTGAACGAGGACATCTCCACTTCAATCGTGTAGGTGTCGGCGGGGATGTTCGGAAAGACGAAGTCGCCGGTTGCGTTCGTCACCACGGGAACCGACCGCGTTCCGCGTGTTTCGCTGACGAGCGTGACCGTTGCACCGGGAATGACGCCGCCCTGCGCGTCCTTGACGACCCCGGCCAACGACCCTGTCGTGAGCTGGGCGGCCGCCGGGTGCGCCATGACGATGACCGTCGTGAAGACTGCGACGCACCGGGTGATGCTCCGGAGACCTCTGATCACGTGTCCTCCTTATCTGCTGTCGGGAGAGAGCCGGATGCTAGCAGCAGGAACGCGGCAAAACAAGGCAGATCGACGAATTGTCACGGCAAAACTGGTAGAATCCGCGCCACGGAAGAACACGGGCCACGGAAGAACACGGACGAACACGGATAAACACGGGCCACGGAAGAACACGGACGAACACGGATAAACACGGGCCACGGAAGAACACGGACGAACACGGATCGGATCCCGGATCCCGCCCTTCGACAAGCTCAGGGCGTCCCGAGCCTGTCGAGGGACGGACAACGGATCCCGATCACTGATGCACACGATCAACGAAAGGCGATCGCACCCATGGACGCGCAGTCACACCCACGCCGCACCTTTATCAAGACTTCGGCGGCTGCCGTAGCCGCAATGGCGCTTCCATTGCCGTTGCGTGGCGCCGACCAGTCCGCTTCACAGAAACCCTGGCCGATCGGCTGCCATGCGCGCCCGTTCGGCAGGTTTCGCTTGAGCCACGACGATTTACTCGACGCAATCAAGACGGCAGGGTACACATCGGCCGACATGATTTCCGCAGCGCCACCCGCTGCGCGCGGAGCGGCTCCAGCGGGTGGAGGAACGGCGCCACCGGCGCAGCGTGGTCCGGCTGCAATCACACCCGAAATGGTGACCACCCTGAAGGAAAAGCTCGCGGCGCGCGGGATGGTGTCGACCGTCTGCAGCCTTTCGATCCGAACGGACGTCGCGCTCGCGGACGCCGTCGCTGCCGCGCGGCAACAGATCACGAATGCACACACGCTCGGTCAGAAGTTCGCGCTCTACCTGGGACTGGAACGAGAGAACCAATACATCCACGCGACCAAAGTGCTCGCCGACGCTGCCGCGTTCGGCAAGGAACGAGGCGTCCAGGTCGCCATCAAGCAGCACCACGGTCTCAACAACACCGGTGGGGAGCTGGTCGGATGGGTCAAGCAGGTGAACCACCCGAACTTCGGGCTGTTCCATGACGCCGGCAACGTCATCTATTACACGGGGAAGGATCCGGTCGCGCAGCTCGAGATCGTGGGACCCTATGTGATCGGCGTGGTCGCGAAGGATTGCCTGGGTCCGCACTTCCTGGAGCGCGAGGCCGGGGCACCGGGCTTCGGGTCGTCCGTCCCGGATCCGCGCGGCGACGAAGTCATGATCCAGTTCGGCACCGGCAAGGTGGATTTCGCCGGCATGTTCAAGAAGCTCAAGTCCTACGGATTCAATGGACCGGTATTCGTCGAGGGGACCGCGGTTGGCGAAACCGTCGAGCAGACGATCGCCAACGCGCGCGCGAACCGCGAGTTCTTAGAAAGGGCGCGGACTACGTAATCACTCCGAGGGGCTTCGCCCCTCGGACTCCCCGACACGCTCGCTCGCGGGGCCCCGCAAGCCCCACTCCGCTCGCGTGGGCTCACTCGCGCGCTCGTTCGCCGGGGCGAACTGTTTCAAAACCGATAGCGGGGTTTGAAACCAGTCTACGGTCTGATCACCGTTCCATCCGACCGCCTCGTCGTCCCCCATGAGTAATCAAAATTCGGCGGGCCGGCCGGGAACGGGAACTTGGCGGCGACTTTCTCGTCGACTTCGATTCCAAGCCCCGGCTTTTCTTGCGCGAGCATGTAGCCGTTCTTGACCTCTGGACAGCCAACGAACACGTCCTGCGTCTGCTGCGGGAAGCTGCTCCCTTCGTGCACGCCGAAGTTGTAGCTCGAAAGCTCGAGCGCGAGTTGGGCCGCGTGTGCGACCGGGGACGCGTCGCCGGGTCCGTGCCATGCGGTGCGTACGCCGAAGAATTCGCACAGCGCATTGACCTTCCGTGCGGCGCTTAAGCCACCGATCTGGGAAATGTGAATGCGGATGAAATCGATCAGCCGATCTTTGATGAGCGGCACGTACTCATGCTGCGTATTGAACAGCTCGCCCATCGCGAGTGGAATGCTCGTCTGCTGACGCAGCAACCGGAAGTGATCGTTTTCCTCCGGCGGGAACGGATCCTCGAGGAAGAACAATCGATATGGCTCGAGCGCCTTGCAGAGATTGATTGCCTGATTGAGCGTGATGCGTTCGTGGACGTCGTGGAGCAGCTCCACTTCATCACCGAGCTTGCTGCGCAGGTATTCGAAAAATTTCGGCAGCATGCGCACATACGGGGCCGGTTCCCAGATCGCGCGCGGGTTGGTCGGCCCGATGGCTTCATTGGGTGACGCCTGAGTGGCGGTCGTCGCGCGCGCCCCGTATCCCGCGTAGCCCGGCGTCGATACCTGGACACGCACGTGACGGAATCCACGCTCCATCGCACCACGCGCGTTTCGTTCGACTTCCTCGAACGAGCTTCCGCTCGCGTGGAAGTAACAATCAGCTCCGTGCCGGACCTTTCCGCCGAGCAGCTGGTAGAGCGGCATCTTCGCCCGCTTGGCTTTGATGTCCCACAGCGCAATGTCGACACCGCTCATCGCGTTGAAGAGCACCGGCCCATTGCGCCAGTACGAACTCATGTAGCACGACTGCCAGATGTCCTCGATCTCGTCGACGTTGCGGCCGACGAGAAATGGCTTGAGGTACTGCTCGACCGCAGTATTCACGACGAGCGCGCGCTGGGTGAACGTGGCGCAGCCCCATCCGACGAGTCCCGGCTCGGTCGTTTCCACCTTCACGATCACGAGGCGGATGTTGTTCGGCGAGGTCAGGATCGTTTTGATGTCGCGAATCTTGATCGGCGCCGTGCCGGCGACCGCCTGCGCAAAGCCCGGGTGAAGGAATCCAGAGGGGATCTCGGGCATCAGCGCTTGCGTCAGCGGATCTTGTCGCGTGGAGAGTAACGACGCGCCGCCGGCCATCGACAGTGAACGTAGTGCCTCACGACGCTTCATACTTGTCTCCTGAAATTGTCGATTGCTGATTTCTGATTGCTGATTGATTGAATTCTGCCGGTTGATTGCTGAATGCTGATTGGAAACCCCGTCAATCAGCAATCAACAATCAACAATCAGAAATTTCAGTATTCACCCATTACCAGTGCGTCAACGAACCATCAGGACGGCGATACATGTTCTTGCGTCCCGGCTCGGTGACTTCGCCGATCAGCGTCAGCCGCTTCATGTCTGCCGTCACCCCGAGACCGGGTCGCTGGTTCGTGTACGCCTTGCCATTCTTGAAATCCAGGCACTCCGGCAGATAGTCAATCGGCCGGCCGCCGTAGTTGTACTCCATCAGCACTGGCCCTGAAAATGTCGAGAGACAGTTGACCAGCGCCGCGGTCGCAATCGGCCCGGTGAAATGTGGAACGATGCCGACGGCATGCGTCTCGCAGATCGCGAGGACCTTCATCAGCTCGGTCATGCCTCCGACATTTGGCAGCGTCGAGCGCACGAAATCCACGTCGTGGTTTTCAACCAGCCGATTGAAGTCCCACTTGAGGCCCCACTCTTCCCCGTGCGTGAGCGGGACCGTCGTCATCTGCCGGAGCTTGGGAATGTCCTGGAGCGCATTCTCGTCGCGCACCGGATCCTCGACGAAGAAGGGCTCGTACGGCTCCATGACCTTGCACACGCGCATCGCGTCGTTCAGGTCGAAGCGTTGATGGAGATCGATGGACCAGTTTCCTTTCGGTCCGATCGCGTCGCGCACTGCCTTGCAGTCCTGCTCGACCTGCTTGACGACGGAGCGGGTGTCGTAGACGCTGCCGACAGGCACGTCGCCAGGCCCCATGCGAAAGACGCGATACCCCGCTTCCATCGTGGCGCGCGCGCGCTCAGCGAGACTCAGGCGGGTACCGGGCGCCGTGCCCGGCGGAGTCGCGCCGCCGGTCGCGTAGCATTCGCAAAAATCGCGCGCGGCCCCGCCGAGCAGTTCGTGGATCGGCAAGCCAAGCGCTTTGCCCTTGATGTCCCACAGCGCCAGGTCGAGCGCGCCAAGTGCGTGCGCCTTCTCGCGTCCCGGCGGATAGAACCAGGCGATATACGCCTCCTGCCAGAGGGCTTCCGTGCGGAACGGACTCTGGCCGATGAGCGTGCCGGCGCACTGCTCGAGCGTGTCCTTCGACCCGCCTTCACCGATACCGGTAATGCCGATGTTGGTTTCGACCGTCGCCACCATGTTGCTCTGGTTGAACAACGGATTCAGCTCGGGCGGCTTATAGATCCGGACGCGGGTGACCTTGGCCTTGGGCAGTTCGGCGGCCGCCGTGCTCGGGCGAATGACATTGAGCGCCGGAGCGGCCGCGATGGCGCTGAAGAAGGTTCGGCGGTTCACGGTGATCTCCTCCTCGTGGCGGCATGAGAATACCGGGAGTGAAGGAAGAAAGCGAGTAGGCGGTATCGCGGTTCGCTGCTTGGTGCCGGCGCCTGGCTCCCCCGCTTGACAGCCGCCCCCGGAAGTGTTACAAACATCGCAGAGTTGTTATAAAAATAACATTATGAAGACCTCGACACCCCAGCTCCTGACCAAACGCGAACGCCAGATCATGGATGTCCTCTACCGGCTCGGCCGCGCGACGGCGACGGAAATCATGGCCGAGGTCCCCGGCGCGCCCGGCAATTCGACGATTCGCACGCAGTTGCGAGTGCTCGAGAGAAAAGGGCACGTCAAGCACGAGGAGATCGGGCTTCGCTACCTTTACATGCCGACGGTCCCGCGGCATTCGGCGCGCAAGTCGGCACTCCGCCATGTCGTCGACACCTTTTTCGACGGATCGACCACGAAGGCGGTCGCGGCGCTCCTCGGTGGCGAAGCCGCGCGGGTGACCGATGAGGATCTGGATCGGATTGCTGAACTGGTGCGCAACGCGCGCGGTGACTCCCGATGAATGCCACTGACATGGTCCTTCGCTCGTCCGCCGTGCTCATCGTCGGGCTAATCGCGCACGCGCTTCTCGCCCGGCGTTCAGCCGCCCTTCGTCACTGCGTGCTTGCGGTAACGATTTTCTCGTCCGCCGCGGTGGTTCCGCTGTCGCTGTTTCTTCCGTCCTGGGATGTCCGGCTGCCGGCTTGGTCGCGCGGCGGGAGCCGCGTTACGTCGGCCGTCACCGTTGCGACGATCGCCACCACCGTGGATTCGGCGTCAGTGCCGAGAGGTGTGGACGTCGAAACGATCATCACCGTTGGCTGGGCCGCCGGATTCGTATTCATGGCGTTGCTGCTGGTTGTGGAAGGATGGCGGTTGGTGCGCATTTCAGCGCGCGCTCAGCAAGTCTGCCGGAGGCCATGGATCTCGCTTGCTGAGCAGATCGGCGAGTCCTATGACCTCCGCCGCCGCGTCGCCCTGTTGCAGACCGATGCCGCGGATCTCCTGGCGACGTGGGGACTCTGGAGACCGCTCGTCCTCCTGCCCTCACATGCCGGCAACTGGTCGGACGAGCGGATGCGGATTGTCCTCTCGCACGAGCTGGCGCACATCCGTCGCAACGACTGGTTCATTCAGATCGCCGCTGAAACGGTTCGAACGATGTTCTGGTTCAACCCGCTCGTCTGGATCGCATGCACGCGTCTGCGTCGAGAGAGCGAGCAGGCGTGCGACGACGTCGTGCTTGGCGCCGAGATACCGGCTCGCGAGTACGCCGAACACCTGCTGGAGATCGCGCGGAAATGCCGCAACCCGCGAGCGGCGTGGATCTCCGCGACACCGATGGCCCGCTCGTCAACGCTTGAAAGGAGAATCGCCGCCATGCTCAACCCGGGGCTCAACCGGAGAACAGTTTCACGCTCTTCCGCGATTTCTACGATCGCGCTTCTACTTGCGGTCACCCTGCCGACGGCCGCTTTTCGCGCCGCACAGACCTCGCCGGCAACATTGACCGGATCGGTTTACGACCCAACCGGCGCCGTCGTCCCGGGAGTAACGTTGACGCTCGAGAATGCGCAGGAGCAGAAGCAACAGGCCACGAGCCGGGCGGACGGTCGTTTCGACTTTCCGCAAGTCGCTCCGGGCAAGTACGTCCTCTCCGCATCACTTCCAGGATTCCGATCACTAAAACAGGAATTCGAGTTGAAAAGCGCTCGCGACTGGGATCGCGCAATCACGCTGCAGGTTGGCGAGCTCCAGGAAACCATCAGCGTTCGCGAACGGCGGGTCACTGGGCCGGTTGGTGCATCACAGCCGCAAGGAGCGCAGCGCCTCCGAGTGGGCGGCAACATTAAGGTTCCGACAAAAACACTCGACGTGAAACCGACGTATCCCAAGTCGATGCGCGATGCCGGCCGCGAAGGCCTGGTGCCGATCGAAGCCATCATCGGAACCGACGGCACGGTGACATCAGTGCGCGTGCTGACGGCGCAGGTCCATCCAGACTTCGCCATCGCGGCCGTCGACGCCGTGCGGCAGTGGAAGTTCACGCCGACGCTGTTGAATGGCGCGCCAGTGGAAGTCGTGATGAAAGTGTCGATACAATTCGGACTTTCAGATTAGTGGGAGCCGGGCAGCGATCAGCTATCAGCTGTCAGCTCTGGATCCGCTGATAGCTGGTGGCTGATCGCTGATGGCTAAGACACTCACAGTCCTTGTTTGCACGGTCCTGCTTTCGGCTGCCCCTTCCCTTTCCAAGCAATCGTCAACGACATACCCTCAGAAGTCGCGAACCTTTCACTCGCCGGCCGAATTCGCGCAGATGACGCGCGGCGCGGTGAAATTACAGAAGACAGCGAAACCGGTTGACGAGCTGCGGATCAGGCGTCTCCCCGTTCACCTGCCGGTCAACGACTTCAAGGTCATCGCGACCGAGTCGCCGACAATCACCTGGATTGGAAGTCCACAGGGAGCTGTGCGGCTGAATACGTCTTCACGAACCGTCGAGTACTTCGCCGGCGAGCGGTGGCTTCCGGACGATCAGGTCACCGGCGTTGGTTTCGAAAACGGGGCGACGTGGATAGAAACCGCAAAGGGACTGTCTCGGATCGAGTACAAGCCGATGACGCTCGAGGAAAAGTCGCGCGCGTTCGTCGATCGGATCCAGGCGCGTCACAATCGCTGGGGCCTCACCGCAACGTCAGATCTGCGGGTCCCGGGGGATCTCAAGAGCAATCAGCCGGTCTCGACCGACAACGACGGGCTCTGGACGGCGATGTATGTGGCGGCAGAGTGTTTTCGATACAAGGTCACCGGTCAGACCGACGCGCGCGACAACGCCCGCCGCGGCATGCAGGCGATCTTGCGGCTCGAGAGCATCACCGGGATTCCAGGCTTTCCCGCACGGTCCTTCATCAAGGTTGGCGAGGATGTTCAGCCGCGCGACGGTGAGTGGCACGACGCGGCAGAACAGGGATGGCGCTGGAAGGGAGACACCAGCTCGGATGAAATCGTCGGCCACTACTTTGTCTACGGCATCTACTACGACCTCGTCGCCGACGAGTCCGAGAAGACTCAGCTCCGGGCGACCCTCGATCGCATTACGACCCACATCCTCGACCACGGCTATCAATTAATTGATGTCGACGGCAAGCGCACCAGATGGGGATGGTGGGGTCCGGATGACATCTGGCAGGAAGCCAGTGAGACCGGGCTGCGGGCGCTGCACATCCTGTCTCACCTGCGCGTCGCGATGCATCTGTCCGAAAACACACCGTCCGCTGCCAGATACCGCGCGGAGTACGACAATCTGATCAAGATGCGTCGATACGATCTGCTGACACGCAATCAGAAGATCGCAATACCCGGCCATATCAATCATTCCGATGACGAGCTGGCGTTTCTGTCTTACTACCCGCTGCTGCGGTACGAAACGGACCCGCATCTTCTTACGATCTACAAGCAGAGCCTGGAAAGAAGCTGGCAGGTGGAACGCCCCGAGCGAAATCCGCTGTGGAATGCGATCTACGCCGCTGGAACAGGGACGCAGGAATTCGATCGCGCCGAATCGATTCGAACACTGCGCGAGATCCCGATGGACACGATCACCTGGACGGTTCGCAACTCACAGCGCTCCGACGTCCCCATCGATCCATTGGCCGATCGCTTCAAGCGTCCGCAGGCCCTCATCGTCCTTCCCTACGACGAAATCCCGATGTGGAAGTGGAACGGAAATCCATACGCGCTTGACGGCGGGAACGCCGGGCGAAGTGAAGACGATGGTGCGTATTTCCTGTTGCCCTACTGGCTTGGTCGCTATCATCGCTTGTTCGAGTGAATGTATCGGGATCCCGACCAGATAAGCATTCATCGATACCCCGCCGCCTGTAGCTCAAACAGCTGCGCGTATCGTCCCTCGCTCCGCAACAGCTCATCGTGCGTGCCGAATTCGGCGACGCGGCCGTCGACAATCACCGCGATTCGATCGGCGATTCGCACGGTCGAGAAACGGTGAGAGATGACGATGCCGATGCGTCCGCGCAAGTTGTCCTTCAGTTCGGCGAAGATCGCCGCTTCGGCCTCCGGATCGAGCGACGAGGTCGGTTCGTCGAGGATCCAGATGTCGGCGTTGCGATACATGATCCGGGCGAGCGCTAGCCGCTGCCACTCGCCGCCAGAGAGATCGTGCCCCCCCTCGAACAGGCGTCCGACCTTCGAATCAAGCCCACTCGGCATCTTTTTCACCAGCCACTCGCTGCGCGATCGACGGAGCGCTTCGAGGACGCGTTGATCGTCGGCGGCCGCATCGGGCCGGCCCATGACGACGTTGTCGCGGACCGTCAGCTCGTAGTTGGCGTAGTCCTGGAACAGGACGCCAACCCGGCCGCGCAACTCCTCGGGGTGCACGTTTTTCAGATCGATACCTCCGACGCGCACTGCGCCGCGGTCAGGATCGTAGAACCGCAGCAGCAGCTTCACCAGCGTGCTCTTGCCGGCGCCGTTTTCGCCGACGAGCGCCACCAGCTCGCCGCCGCGGATGTGGAGATCGAGGCCGTCAACCGCCGGTTCTTTGCCGCCTGGATACGTGAACGTGAGGTGATCGAAATCGATCGAGTCGATCACCGGCGGCAGCGGCACCGGCGAGGTCGGGATTGGAATCAGCGGATCGATCGCGAGGAACGAAAAGTAGTCGTCGAGGAACGTCGTGTGCTGGTCAACCGAGACGAACGTGCTCGAGATATTCCCCAGCGTTCCGGACACGGACGTGAACGCGCCAATGACCAGCACGACGCCGCCAGGATCGATCGTGCCTGCGGCGCCGCGGAGCGCCACGAAGACATAGGCAAGTGCGAGCGCCGTTCCTGTGACCAGGCCACTGAGGAGCGATATTCGCGTGCCCGAGCGATACATCTCCTCACGCAGCTTGAACAGCGCGTCCGACATGGTGCGGTGCCGTCCGAGCAGGTAGTCGGCCAGCACATAGGCGCGAATTTCCTTCGTGGTGCGCGGCTGAACAAGCAAGTCGCCGACATACTCACGCTCGCGCTCTTCCGGTGTTTCCTTGTAGAAGAACTCGTAAAGGCGAGACGTGACCCGGCGTTCGAGCATCAGCGACACCACGGCGCCGGTCAACGCCAGAATCACGAGAATGTAGTGAAGGCTCGCGAGCAGCGATGCCATCAGGACGATCGTGACGAGGTTTCCGGACAGGCCGAGCACCGACCATGTCAGGTCGCCGGGCCGCCACGAGATATCGCGCTTCGCGCGCGCGAGACGATCGTGCCAATCCGAGTTGTCGAAGTGACCGAGATCCAGCCGCGATGCCTGCGCGAGCAGCCGCCGTTCCGCCTCGAGCTGCACGCGGCGGACGAATAAATTGCGGCCGTAGCCGGAATATGCCCCAATCGCGCGTTGCGCGCTCGTCGCCAGCCACAGCCCGAGCACGATCGGGAGCATGTCGGTAAAGCGAACCGACTGCAGCCTGGCTTCAGCGATCCGATTGACGAGCGTCGATCCGAGATACACCGTGATCGGCGGCATCGCCGCGTTCACGATGCCAAGGAGCGAGTACTTGACGAGCGCGCGCGGTGAAGCAGCCCATGCGAGCGCCATCCCTTGCCGCAGGTTTTTCCGAACGCGACGAGCCCGGCCTTTCGTCTTGGACGCTTGAGTGTCGTGCATTCAAAATCAGTATATGCGTGGCTGCTGGCTACTGGCATCGCTGACTAAGCAGAAAGGCGTTTCGATCAATCGGCGCGAGCGAGGGAGCGAGCGCTGGTAGGCGCTGGGGGGTGCCCGCCTTCGCCAAAGGCTACGGCGAGGTCTCGCCGTAGCGCGATGGGGTGTATGCGCGCGGAGGCGGAGGGCCCCAGCGCAAAGTAAGAAAAGATGACAGCGTGTGCGATCTTGGGACTCTGGTGACTAAGCTGGCTCTACTGCGCCCTTGGCAGTCTGACCTTGAGGGGGATGGCGAGCGTCAGCGTCAGTTCTTCGCCTGACTCCACCCGCACGTCGCGGAACTTTTCCTTGGGCTCGAGTGTCGCCTCGAACGGAACCGACCGCGTCTGGATGGTCGCGAGACTGTGGGTCTCGAGATGCTCGATGACGTTGAATTCGAGCACGAGGCGTCCAATCGGTTTCTGTTTCGACGCCGATTGCACGTCGATCACCTTCCCGTGAAGCGTCGAGCCCTTCGGAATCAGCTCGGCGCCGTCCTGGCTCACCGCACTCAGCAGCGTGGCGCGAACCGAATCGTCCACTTGCCCCGAAGCGGAGTCGAGCGACGTTCGGAGACGGACCACCAGCGGCGTGCCCGCGGGTACCTGATAGTCGTCGAACCGTTTGCCCTTGGCCGGAGCGGGCCGCGCGGCTGATTTCTGCGGTGATTCGGCCCGCCGCGTTGCCGCTATGCGGACGATCATCAGGCAGCGATTGATCTCCTGGGTCACAGCGCCCGGACCTGCGACCGTATGAGCGTGCAGCCGGCCGGCGGAAGCGAACGAGGTCAAGAGAATGAGAAAGAGTCTCGAAGAAACGTGGCCTTGTGACATCCCACGGCTGAGTATGGCAAGCGGGATACCGGGCAAAATGCGCCAAAAACGCCGATCTTCGCAATCAGAGCGGTTACGATCTGGGACACGGGATTACAAACCTTTCCGCTGACTTCCGCCTGAAGGCGGAAGCCACTCAAGCATGTAGCTTCCGGTTTCAAGCATGTAGCTTCCGGCTTTAGCCGGAAGTTTCAAGCATGTAGCTTCCGGCTCTAGCCGGAAGTTTCAAAGCATGTAGCTTCCGGCTTTAGCCGGAAGTTCTCAAAGCATGGAGCTTCCGGCTTTAACCAGAAGTTCTCAAGCATGTAGCTTCCGGCTTTAGCCGGAAGGCAGGCCGAAATCGGAGATACTGAGACAAATGCAGGACTTGCGACTCGCGTTCAGGAATTTATGGCGGCGGCCGGCGTTTTCGGTGATCGCGATCGTCACGCTGGCCCTCGGGCTCGGAGCCAACGTCGCGGTGTTCACCGTCTCCAACGCGATCCTGCTTTCCCCCCTGCCCTACACACGGCCGAATGATGTCGTCATCCTGACCGAGCAGACCCCTCAGTTTCCCTCGGTGTCGGTGACGATCTACAGCTACGAGGATTGGCGCGACCGGGCAAGATCGTTCTCCGCCATGGCCGCGTTTCGGCCGACGAATATGACCGTTCTCGGAGCCGGCGACCCGGAACGCGTCGCGGCAAAAATGATCACGGCGTCCCTCTTGCCGCTCCTGGGTATCACCATCGAACAGGGTCGCAACTTCACCGCTGCCGATGATCGGCCGGGTGCGGAAGGCGTCGTGATTCTGAGCGACGCCTACGCACGGCGACGGTTCGCCGGGCAGAATCCCGTCGGCCAAGTCGTGCAACTCGACAATCGGCCGTTCACGGTCGTTGGCATGATGCCGTCCAACTTCGAGTTGTTTCAGCCGGCCGACATCTACGTTCCTTTCGGACCGTGGGCGGCAACGCTGCCGGAAGATCGCGGATGGCATCCCGGTATCTTCCCAATTGCCC
Source organism: Vicinamibacterales bacterium (assembly GCA_035758845.1). Classification (GTDB taxonomy): domain Bacteria; phylum Acidobacteriota; class Vicinamibacteria; order Vicinamibacterales; family 2-12-FULL-66-21; genus JALZOC01. The sequence goes on along the minus strand of DASTVZ010000173.1, from coordinate 22,337 downwards.
GACTGAAGGACGGCGTGACGATCGAACGGGCGCGAACGGAGATGGATGCCATCTCCGCGCAACTCGAAGCGGAATATCCGGAGTCCAACAAGAACGTTCGTGCGCTCGTCAACCCGGCCCAGGAACAGCAGGTCAAGAACATCCGCCCGGCGATCCTACTGTTGACGGGTGCTGTGATCCTCGTTCTGTTGATTGCGTGCGCCAATGTCGCGAACCTCCTGCTCGCGCGCGCCGTCGACCGACAAAAGGAAATCGCCGTCCGTATCGCCCTCGGTGCCGGCCGCTTTCGAATCGTGCGGCAACTGATGGTTGAAAGCATTCTGTTGTCGTGCGTGGGTGCGGCTGCCGGACTGTTGATAACTGGATGGGTGATCTCGTTCTTGACGACCAGCGCCGTCGCCGCGCTCCCTCGGATGCACAACGTCGGGATCGAGTGGCGCGTCATTCTGTTTGCCTTTGCACTCGCGATCGTCACCGGCGTCGTCTTTGGCCTGGCGCCGGCTCTGTATGCGACGCGCACGCCGATCCGCGCGTCCCTGAATGAAGAGAGCCGGGGGGGTTCCGGCAGCGCGCGCCAGCGGAAACTTCATTCGAGCCTCGTCGTCGTCGAGATCGGCCTTGCACTGGTGCTGCTCGTCGGCGCCGGCCTGCTCCTCCGCAGCTTTACAAGATTGACCAACGTCCCTCCGGGCTTCAATCCGGACAACTTGCTCATCGTCAACCTGCCGCTGTCACCGCAGAAGTATCACGATGATGTGAGCCGCACGTCGGTCGTCGAGGAGATTGTCTCGCGCGTCCGCGTGCTGCCGGGCGTGAAGGCGGCAGCGATCACGACGATGATCCCGATGGCCGGTTCGGGCGCGATGATTCATTTCAATCGCGCGGCTTATCCGCCGAAAGGCCCGGACGACTACGTCCTGGCTGGCTATCGCGCTGTGACGCCGGGGTACCTCGAGACACTTGGCGTGCCGCTGCGCCGCGGGCGGATGATTACCGAGCACGATCAAAACGCAGCGCCGCGGGTCGTCGTCATCAACGAGTCAATGGCCCGGCAGTATTTTCCCGACCGTGATCCGCTCGGGCAGCGCATGCAGATCGGGACGGACCCGTCTCCCGAGTTTCCAACGATGGAGATCGTTGGCATCGTCGGCGACGTCAAGCAGTCGTTCGAGGCCGGTTCTAACGCGGAGATGTTCGTTCCCTACGGTCAGTATCCCGATGCGATCCTGGCACCCATGTACCTGAACACCGCACTGGTACTCCGAACAACCGCGGAACCGCTCGACCTGACCAACTCGCTCCGCGCCGCGATTCTGGAAATCGATTCCGGCCAACCGCTCGTGAACGTCCGGACGATGGAGATGTCGATGGCGGGAACGGTGGCGCAGCCACGATTCCAGATGATCCTGCTGATGGTGTTTGCTTCGATTGCCGTCGCGCTGGCAGCGGTCGGCGTCTACGGCATCATGGCCTATACGGTGTCGCAGCGCACCCCTGAAATTGGCGTGCGGATGGCCGTCGGCGCTTCCCCTAACCGCGTCGTCGCGATGGTTGTGTGGCAGGGAGCCCGGCTGGCGGTCATGGGGGTCGTTCTCGGAATGATCGCGGCGGCCCTCGCCGCCGGTGCCATGCAGACGCTCCTTTTCGACGTCAAAGGCATCGATCCGCTGACGTTTGTCGCGGCGCCCATTTTTCTCGGCGTCGCCGCGATCCTGGCCAGTTATATCCCGGCTCGCCGGGCGGCCCGGATTTCGCCCCTGGCGGCCCTGGGACGTTAGTCCTCACGGAACTTCACATTTTGACGCGCTCTTTTGTGGCGCCTGTGCGATGTCTGTTCCCCGCGACGTTTGTCCCACTATAGGATGAGGCCGCACGCCCGTGGTATCATGGGCGCCTCCTCACAACTCAATGTGCGGCTCCTCGAACGGGCGAGTGGTGTCGCTTCGTGGGAATCGGCTGCTCGCGACAACGAGACCAGGGCATGGTGTCATCATTTTCTCGATACGCAGTCGCGTCGGCTGTCGCCGCCGGGTTGGCTGTCTCTTCCCTGCACGGGCAGTCGCAATCGGATCAACCACGGGCGACGTTTCGAAGCGCCGTGGATCTTGTCAGCATCCAGGCATCGGTCCGCGACAAGCATGGGCGGCCGCTGCCCGGTTTGAAGGCAACCGACTTCGAGGTCCGCGACAACGGGCAGCCACGGTCGATCCTTTCGTTGCGATCTGATCTGCGATCGCCGGTAAGCGTGGCGGTTCTCGTCGACATGAGCGGCAGCATGCGCGTCGGGGCGAAGATCGCCGGCGCACGGCTGGCGTACGATTCCGTCCTCTCCCAGCTTCGCGACGGCGAAGACGAGATCGGGGTCTTCACGTTCGACACCCGGCTTCACGAGCGCCAGTCGTTCACCACCGCGATCGGTCGTCTCAGAAATTGTCTTGATGATTTCAAACCGTTCGGCGCCACGTCGTTGTACGACGCCACCGCCGCGACCGCTCGCCGGCTGGCCGAGCGCTCCGCTGCGCATAAGGCGATCATCATCCTGACCGATGGAATCGACACGAGCAGCAGCCTGTCGGCGTCGGAAGTATCGGCCGTTGCCAGCTCGATCGACGTGCCGGTCTACATTGTCGCGACCGTTGCATCGGCCGACCGGATCTCGCTGACAGAAACCGCCGAGCGAGCCGTTCCCTCACAAGCTGCCGATCTTCGAGATCTGGCGGAGTGGACTGGCGGTCGTCTCGTCTTCGCCACGACTATCGAAGAGACAGTGCTTACCGCGACGAACGTGCTGAGCGAACTGCGTCAGCAGTACGTGCTCGCGATCGAGGCATCCAACACGCCCGAATGGCGCCGGCTCGAAGTGCGAGTCAAGCGCTCCTCGGCCATCGTCAAGGCGCGAAGCGGGTATTTCGGAGGGTAGGAAACTCCGCTATCTCAGACAGTTAACCGACAACTGCAAGAAATCTCCGGCCCGTCGTTCTACCTAAGAACGGACACCGGAGATGGTCAGATCCACCCTCACACTATTCCGGCCGATTACGCGCGACCCGCGCCATTACCAGATCGTCACGCTGGCCTCGCTGCTCGCCTATGGGATTCTCGGGCTCGACTTCGAGATTGGTGCCGGCCGCGCGGCAGCCATCCTGTCGACGGCGCTACTGACGCAGTACATCTGCACCAGAGTCTGGCGCCTGCCGTCGTTCGATCCACGCAGTGCGCTCATCTCCGGTCTCTCGCTGTGCCTCCTGCTTCGCACGAATTATGTCGGCCTGGCGATTGTCGCCGCGGTCGTGGCGGTGTCGAGCAAGTTCCTGATCAAGGTGAACGGAAAGCATCTCTTCAATCCAACGAACATCGCCATCGTCGCACTGATGGCAGCCACCGGAAGTGTGTGGGTCTCGCCAGGTCAGTGGGGCAACGTCGCATTCTTCGCGTTCCTGATGGCCTGTCTCGGCGGGCTCGTCGTAAATCGCGCGAGTCGAAGCGATGTGACCTACGCATTCATCGTGTTCTACATGGCGCTTGTCTTCGGTCGATCTATCTGGCTGGGCGAGCCACTGACGATCCCGCTCCACCGGCTCGAAAACGGCGCGCTCCTGCTCTTCACGTTCTTCATGATCTCGGATCCGAGGACGACCCCGAACTCGAGGATGGGCAGGATCGTCTTTGCGTGTCTGGTGGCCTGCGGAGCTTGGTACATCCAGTTCCGCCTGTTCCGAACCAACGGCGCGCTGTGGTCGCTGGCGATCTGTTCGTTCACGGTCCCGCTGATTGATTGGCTTCTTCCGGCGGAGCGTTATGAGTGGGGGCAATACAAATCAGCGGCACATTCTGCCCCTCACTTCCGCCTAAAGGCGGAAGCCACAAAGGCATGAACTCAACAAAGGCATGAAATCAGGCACAGCATGAGGGTGTTTTTATGAAACGAGTCGCATTGATTGTCGCGATCTTGATAGCAGGGGCGGCGTGGAATGGCCCAGCAGTCCTCGCATTCTGCGGGTTCTACTGCGCCAAGGCGGACACGAAGCTCTTCAACAAGGCGTCGCAGGTTGTTCTGGTCCGCCAAGGCGATCGAACCGTGTTGACGATGGCGAGCGATTTCAAGGGTGATCCGAAAGAGTTCGCGGTCGTGATTCCGGTTCCAACCGTGCTGCAGAAGGGCCAGATTCACATCGGAGAGAAAGCGCTTCTCGATCATCTCGACGCGTACTCGGCGCCGCGACTTGTCGAATACTTCGATGAGGATCCCTGCCGACAATATGCAATGGAGCGTATGGCGCCAATGGCCGCAGCAGGCGGAGTGGCCGGAGGCGTCGCGGACAGCGCCGCGAGGCGTGCTCAGAGCCTGGGTGTCAAGATCGAGGCGCAGTATACCGTTGGCGAGTACGACATCCTGATTCTGTCGGCCCAGCAAAGCAGCGGGCTCGAAACATGGCTGCGTGAGAGCGGCTACCGGATTCCTGCCGGCGCCGGTGATGTGCTCACCAGCTACATTCGGCAGAATCTGAAATTCTTTGTTGCCAGGGTCAATCTCAAGGAGCAGGCGAAGCTCGGCTTCACAATGCTCCGGCCCATCCAGGTGGCCTACGAGTCACCGAAGTTCATGCTTCCGATTCGCTTGGGCATGGTCAATGCCGATGGTCCACAGGAACTGTTCGTCTACGCCTTGACGAGCAAGGGTCGCGTCGAAACCACGAATTATCGAACCGTAAAGCTCCCGACCGGCATGGAGCTGCCGGTCTACGTCAAATCGCGCTTCCCCGATTTCTACAAGGCGATGTTCTCGCGTGCGGCAACGAAGGAGAACATGAGTGCGATCTTCACTGAGTACGCGTGGGACATGAACTGGTGCGACCCGTGTGCTGCCGATCCGCTGACGAACCAGGAACTGCGACAACTCGGCGTCTTCTGGTTACCGGACAGCGGATCCGGAGGCCGACTCGGGCCACGAATCCCGCTACCCGTGCCATCAGGCGGACAAGGTGTGTTCGTGACCAGGCTGCATGTCCGCTACGATGCCGCGCATTTTCCGGAAGATCTCGTCTTCCAGGAAACCGCCGATCGTACGAACTTTCAAGGGCGCTACGTCCTTCGCCACGCGTGGACGGGCGACAGCACGTGCGACGCTGCCGTACGATATCGAGCGGAGCTGACGCAGCGCCGCGAGCGCGAGGCGCAGACGCTCGCGATGTTGACCGGGTGGAACATCGCCGACATCCGTCGATCGATGAACGTCAGCGCGCCCCCGGACCCCGCCGCGTGGTGGCAGCGCATATGGAAGTAAGTGACGTAACCGCTGTTTTTCTATCTACTGCAGTGGATCGTGTCCCATGTTTTCGCAATCGCCGCGACATGGAGGGCGAGCAAGCCGGTCCGGTATCTCTTCAGCAACGTCGGTTTTGCAGGACCGCCTCCAACGGACGTGGGATTCGGTCTTCCTGTCGTCTACGCGCTGTGGATTCTCGGCGTGATCCTGCTGTATCCGCTCTGCGCCTGGTTCGCGGGAGTAAAGGCCAGGCGCCGCGACTGGTGGCTTAGTTATTTGTGATCTGAAATTGCTGATTGCTGGTTGTTGATTGCTGATGGAGAGATCGAAATCCTATACAAGTGCGTCGCCGTCCGAATGAAGAAGGACTGCGACGCAACCGCCATTGACGCGAGCGTCGCTCCATCCAGCGCATTCACCGCGACCGCCTCGAAGGTCGGGCCGGGCATAACAACCGTCGTCTTTCCCTCTTCGTCGAGGAAATAGATACGTCCATCAACCGATACAGGCGAGGCCGAAACTGGGCCGCCCAGTCGATGCTGCCAGCGGACGGCACCCGTTCGCGCATCCACGTTCGACGCGATACCAGTATCGGTAACGATATAGAGATCGTCGCCGACGAGCAGCGGAGACGGCGTCAGGGGCGCGCCGCGACTCAAGGTCCACGCGACGTGACTGCGCGTGACGTTCCCTTTGCCGTCCGGCCGAACCGCAAGAATCGAGGGCTGCTGGAACCCGGTCGCGATGAACACGAGCCCGGCCCCATAGACGGGACGCGGCACGTTCGAGAATCCTTCCGGGTAATCGACCCGCCACGCCTCCGTGCCGTTTCGCGGATCGTACGCCATCGCATGAAATGCACCGGCGCTGATCACGAGGTCACGATCGCCCGCGCGGATCACCAGCGGCGTTGAATACGCCTGCGACCACGGTTCTGGACGACGTGTACGCCATCGTGTCTTGCCGGTCCGCTTGTCGAGCGCAACGACGAATGCTTCGTCGAAACCATCGCAATTGAGGATCAAGAAATCACCCGACAGCACCGGTGAGCCGCCGTTGCCATGCTGCGACTCGTACTGCAACCGGGCTTTCCAGATGACCTCGCCGGTCGTCGAGACCGCTGCCGTGCCTTCCGCTCCGAAATGGACGTAGACGCGGTCGCCCTCGACTATAGGGGTCGGCGATGCGTGGCTGTTCTTTTGATTCAAGAGAGCGGAGTTGCGCAGACGAAAGACTTCAACATCCAGCGTCGTGCGGCCAGACGAGGCGTCGAACGACATCAGGCGGAGCGAGCTCTCGCGTCCGGAGGTTATCGCAGTCGTGAGCCACACGCGACCATCGACGACAACCGGAGACGACCAGCCGCGACCGGCAACAGGAACCTTCCACGCGATGTTTTGTGTCTCACTCCAGCGGATGGGGACGCCGCGCTCGCTCGAGTGTCCCTGGCCGTCCGGGCCGCGAAACTGCGGCCAGTCTTGCGCGAGAAGAACGGGCGCACACGAGCCGACGAGCCAGGCACCTGCCACTCGTAACAGAAATCGCTGCACGTGGATTAGCGTACCTCAGAGCCGCTCGCAGCGGTCGGCTCCCGGCCCACAATGCTTTATCCTTTGCCTGTGAAAAAGGAGGTCCTCGTCTACGGTGTTGCGGGAGCCTTGCTGATCGTTGCCCTACGGCTGGTCGAATACCGGTTCCTCGTGTTGGAACACTCAGTTCAGATCTACGCGGCGCTGATCGCTTCCATGTTCGCCGGCCTCGGCATCTGGCTCGGCGTGACGCTCACGCGTCACAAAGGAGCCCAAACCACCGACCGATCACCCGCCGACCGCCCTTTCGCCGCCAATGTTGAAAAGATCCAGAGCCTCGGGATCACGCCGCGCGAACTGGAAATCCTGAAGCTGATCGCTGATGGCATGAGCACCCGCGAAATCGCTTCGGCGCTCTTCGTCAGCGAGAACACCGTCAAGACCCACGCCAGCCGGTTGTTTGGAAAGCTGGACGTCAACCGCCGGACGAAGGCGGTTCAGGTTGCGAAGACGATGGGGCTGATCCCTTAGTTTGTGTTCGCTTTACTCAATGCTCGCGGGGCCCCACCCCCGCTCGCTCTCGCTCGGCGACTTCCGCCTTTGCTAAAGCTACGGCGGACCGCCGAAGCCTTGGCGGAGGCTGGTCGCGCCTCGCTCGGTCCGCAGGCGCTAACCCGAAAGCATGATTTCTCGGCCTCAAGGGCAAAATCACCCAAACGTATGACGACTCGCGGTGTGCCCGACGGCTAATCTTCTGCCCGATGAAACGATTGGCCAGCTGATTCGTGCCCAGGAGGCGACACACATGTCCATGAAGCGAACCGTCCTCAAGTTCGGACTCATTTCTGCCGCGCTGTCGTCCGCCATGATGCTGGCGACTCTTCCCTTTGTCGATCGCATCGGGTTCGACAACGGCCTAATCGTCGGTTACACGGCGATTGTTTTGTCGCTTCTGCTAGTTTTTTTTGGCGTGCGATCCTACCGGGAATCCAACGGCGGCCGTCTCTCGTTTGGCCGAGGCTTTCTCGTCGGCCTTCTTATCACGCTGATTTCGTGCGCCGGCTACGTGATCACCTGGGAGTTCCTCTACTTCAACGTGATGCCTGATTTCGCCGACAAGTACGCGGCGTATTCGATCGAACACGTGAAAGCCTCAGGAGCGGATCAGGCTACGGTCGCTGCCCACACACGGCAGATGGAAGACATGAAGCGCATGCTGGATAACCCGCTGATGAACGCGGCGATGACGTTTACCGAGCCGTTTCCCGTTGGATTGTTGGTGACCGTGATTTCAGCGGCGGTGCTCAGGAAGAAGTAGACACTACACCTTCGGCAGCGATTTGAGGAGTGCTCGAGTCTTGCGAAACCACGGGCGCTCGCGGCGGCGAATGTAATCCGGCATCGTCGCCTTCTTGCGGAGGATGCGGTCGGCCCATTCGCGCGCTTCGCCAACGCGCCCGGTTTCGGCGAGAAACGAGGCGTAGTTGTACTGGGTTTCCGTGAGCGTCGACGTCTGGGTCACGTCTGCGAACAACGTGCTCGCGCGGTCGCGCTCACCGATCTTCCCGAGCGCGTGAGCGAGAAGCCCCGCCGCCCGCTGGTAGTCGTACTTCGCGTCGAGAGCGGTCACTTTCTGCAAGTCGGCAACGGCTGCGCCGTAATCGTTGAGCGCCAGCGCGGTCAGCCCACGCCGATACAACGGGTCGATCGACTCTTCGCGCGCCAGCACCTTGTCGAAGCACTCGCGGGCTTTGACGAACTGCCCATCGTCCAGGTACAGGTCGCCGAGCTCTTCGTAGTTCCCGATCGAGGGGTTGTCGACAATCATGCCTTCGAGAGCCCTGATGCGCTTGCGCCTCGGAAAGACCTGGAACGAAGAGCGCAGCAGGCCGAAATCCGGGATGACCTCGATGAGGATGTACGCGAGGGCGCCAAAACCGGGGAACATGAGAATGATCCAGAGCCAATACGTGTCTGGACGGCGACGGATGAAATGAATGATCGCAAGGACCTGGAGGAGGATGCCGTAAGGAAATAAGCCGAACATTCGCCGCGGCGACTATAGCACGCGAGGCACGCAGAGATTAACGAGCGCCATCGTTTTTCATCTTTCGTACCTGTTCGATCGCGCGTTTGAGCGAACGCTTTCGTTTCTTCATCTCTGCCCACACGTCACCGACGGATTCGATCCGTGACGCCATGGCTCGCAAGGTAAAGCTTTGCGGGCCGATGTCGCCGCTGTGCAGTTCGTCCCACGTGCAGGGGGCCGATACCGGCGCGCCCGGTTTTGCGCGCACGGCGTAGGCAGCGGCGAACGTCGCGCTATAGCCGTTTCTCCCGGTGTCGACCAGAATCCGGCGGCCGCGATCGATCTTGTGGAATTCCTGAGTGAGGTTGGCGGGATCGCGCATCACGAGCATGCTGCCAACCATGTGGGCAAAGCCCGCGACTTCACCCATGTTCGACTTGCCATCGAGCGCGACGACAATGTGAAATCCCTTCGAGCCGGACGTTTTCAGCCAGCTCGGAAGACCGAGTTCAGCGAGGAAGTCGCGAAGTTGAAACGTCGCCGTCCTCAGTTGCTCGGGATTGTCCTCCGATGGATCCAGATCGAACACGCAGATGTCGGGGTAAAACAACTCCGGCGCGCGAGATGTCCACACATGTGGCGTGATGCAGTTCTGATTCGCGAGCCACAGGAGCGACCGGGCATCGGTGACGATCGGATGATGGACCGTGCCTCCCTTTTTCGGCACCTCGACACGTTGCAGCCACTCGGGAAAACCCTTCGACACGTCCTTTTGGAAGAAGCCCGGTGCGCCAATGCCGCGGTGATATCGCTCCATGGTGACGGGTCTTGCGCGCATGTGCGGCACCATGGACGGCGCGATCATCTCGTAGTACGCCGCCAACTCCCCCTTCGTGATTCCGCTGTCCGGGAACAGAATCTTGTCGGGATGCGTGATCGTGATCACGCGTCCTCCCGCACAACGTCGCGTGGGTTCTTGTCATATCTGACGCCGAGCAATCGCGGGTGACGCAGCTTGCCATGCACCGTCCATTCGATGAACGCTACCTGCACGACGATCTCTGGACGGACCCAATGCGCGCGAAGTCGCGGAAGGCCTTTCGCTTTCGTGAATGGTGTGGTCGCAATTTCGAGGGCGTCGAGTCGCGAACGCAATTCGAGGAGAAGTTTTGTGTCGAAGCCGGTGCCGATCTTTCCGGCGAACACGAGGTCGTCATTCTCGACGTATCCAACCAGCAGCGCACCCAGGCCGACGCGCGTCCCTTGCGGATCCGTGAAGCCGCCGACGACGAACTCCTGTGACGCTTCGCACTTCATCTTGAGCCAGTGCGGCGACCGGCGGTGCTCGTAGCGCGAGTCGCGCCGCTTGGCGATCACCCCTTCCCATCCCTCGCGCTCGGCGCGCTCCCACGGATTGGGATCGCTCAACGCCGGAACGCGTTGGAGCGGCGGGCTAAAGGGCAATTGACTCAACAGCTCGCGACGCTCCTCCAGCGGCAGCGATCGGACGTCGCGATTCCCGAGCCAGACGACGTCGAAGACGTGATATGCGCCAGATCGATCCCAGGTAATCTCGCCATCGAGGATCAGGTTCTCGACAGGCAGGTCCGCGATCGCGCGAGCGATGGATGGAATGTTCTGCGGCAGGCGATTTCGTGAGAAGAGCTGGACGTCGGACCCGTGTTTAAACGCAATCAGCCGGATGCCATCGAACTTGCGCTCGAAGATCCATTCGGGACCGGTGAACCGCTCCTGCGTGAGGGTCGCGGCCATCGGTTCAATCCAGTCAGGAAATGACGCGCACACCCCGCAAATCTATCAGGGGTCAGACCGGGGTCAAACCGGGGTCAGACTCCAAGCGCGGCCTCAGACTCGCGAGATCGGGCGTCCGCGGACTATAGACTGCGCGGCAGTCATCACCGCTCTTCCATGACGGATCGTTGACCTCGTCAATGCTGTCCTGCGCGTTTCCGTGCGCGTCGAAATACGCGAATCGTACCTTCCAGCGCGCCTCGTCACCGTACTGCACGCGCTCCACCGACGTGACGACGCCATCAACCTCGATGTATTTCTGACGGCGAAACAACGTGAACTGGCCGCTGAAGAAACCCGCAAGGACGAGTAGGACACACGAGAGTGCCACCTTGATCAGGGCCAGTCCTCGCTGCGGATTCTCGTCGAGACGCGCCGTTCGTTTCTCGTCAGTGGATTGGCGGACATTGATCGATTGTCCGATTTGGAGGCGCGACCAGAGATCGTGCGTCACGTATTCCCGGTTGCGGCAGAGTCCTGTCGCACCGTTGCAGGCATATCGGTAGTCGACGACCCACTCGTCAAGAGAGAGCGTCAGAAGAGAGCGGCAAATTCCTTCATACGTACTGAGCTCACTCGCCTGCAGCCGCGATCCCCGCCAAGACGTGCCCTCCGAACTCCGCAGATCGTCGACCACACCGGCAACCACACGGCCATATCGCGTGCGCGATTCCTCGAGGACGCCAAGACGGAACCCGTCAACGAATACGAGGGCACCGGCCACGCCCAGCACGAAGGCCAGCATGGAGCTGTAACTGGAGCGCTGGGGACGGGTAAAGAGCCAGGTGGTGATGGCCGCGAAGCCGATAATCTGCAGCAGCACCTGGACAAGCGAACGGGTCACGCGCCCGTGTGAAGCAATTCACACGCCCGTGCGGTGTCGTCCCGCCTTCGCTAACGCTCCGGCGGGCGGGCTTCAATTCTGTCTTTCACATGCCGAATTTGTCGTGCGCTAGATATACCGCATCCACGCACTCGGGTTGTGAGCCTTTCGGTGCGCGTACCAGCGACACGGCACATACAGAATCGCCACGGCAATCAGCCACACCAGATACAGGAGGGCCAACGACCATCGCTGATCCGGTGGTATCGACACGTACGGTGCCGTCGCGTAGCGTTCGCCGTGGGTCGCTCCGATGCGAAGGAAATTGACGATGAGCGCGAGAGCGTGGATGAGCGGTATGTGCAACAGGTAATAGAACAACGGAACCCGCCCGAACGTCGTCAGCGTATCCGCCACCCACCCTCGCGCGCGCTCGGCAAACGGAAGCAGCGCGATCATCGGACCAAGCGTCATCATCAAAAAGAGTGCGGACGCTGGATACTTTTGCTGATTCAGAAGCCGTACGTAAGCTGGAGGGCCAGCGGCCTCTCCGCCGCGGGCGACCTGCGCGCCGGCAATCAGCACGAACAACACTGTTGCCGTCAAACCAATTCGAATACACCATCGCCGTCGTTCGTCGTCGGACATCGTCATGATCGACCCGAACGCATACCCGGCGCACATCACGCCGATCCACGGCACGATTGTGTAGAGCACGGTGACGTTTGGACCGTTTTGTCCGAGCCGCAATTCCGCACCGACGGGATAGATGAATTCCCACAGCGGATGGAGCGACTGCGGCAACGCTCCACCGACCGCGCCGAAGGCGTTCTGCGCAAGGATGATGAGCAGTCCGACCGCGCCGAGTGCGCGCACCGGCAGGTAAATGAAAGCGGCGAGAAGCACCATGCACCAGCCAAGCATCCAGATGACACCGGCAAGGAGGAACTGCGAATAGTCGACGTTAAATGTCCAGGATGCCTTGATGACCGTCAGTTCGAGAACGATCAGCATCAAGCCGCGCGTGACCAGGTAGCGCGCGAGATCGGTCCGCGCGATTTTGCGTCCCTGCAAGAACGCTCCGGTCCCGGCAAAGAACACGAATCCCGGGGCACAGAAATGAGTGATCCAGCGGGTGAAGAAGATGCCAGGGGTCGGTCCACCAGCGGGCACGCCTGAATAGACACGCACGTGGTCGATCGCCATCAGGACCATGATCGCGCCGCGAAGGAGATCGAGTGAACCGATTCGTTGAAGCGGTGCGACAGGGGGCGCGGGGCGTGAATCGCGAACCGGCCTGACGTCTCCGCGAACAGTCGCTGTGGCCATGACGACGCCTCCTGCGGCTGGACATTCTGCCATCAATTCGCGCGATGGCAAGGGTCATTCACCAGTCACGCAGTTCGCGTCAATTCACCAATCCACCAACTCACCAATTCACCACTTGGTATGATGCAGACCATGTCGATCGTGGTGCAAAAGTATGGCGGCAGCAGTGTTGCCGATGTCACGCGCATCCGCCAGGTTGCCGAGCGCATCATGCGGACCAAAGCGGAAGGGCACGACGTTGTCGTCGTCGTCTCGGCCATGGGCGACACCACTGATGAGCTGCTCACCCTTGCCCGGCAGGTTTCGCCGAACCCAGACCGTCGCGAGCTCGATATGTTGTTGTCAGCTGGCGAACGCATCTCGATGGCGCTCTTGTCGATGGCGATCCGTGAGCTCGGCGGCGACGCCATCAGCTTTACCGGCAGCCAGTCAGGAATCATCACCAACGATCGTCACGTGGACGCGCGCATCATCGAGGTGCGTCCCTTCAGAGTTCAGGACGAACTCGCGCGTGGACGCGTCGTCGTCATTGCCGGTTATCAGGGCGTTTCATATCGTCGCGAGGTGACAACGTTAGGGCGCGGTGGTAGCGACACGACCGCCGTCGCCATGGCCGCAGCGCTGGGCGCGGAGTGGTGCGAAATCTGCTCCGATGTCGATGGCGTCTACACGGCCGACCCGCGCGTGGTACCGGGCGCACGTCGAATCGGCGCGCTGACCTACGAAGAGACGCAGGAACTTGCGGAAGCAGGAGCGAAGGTACTCAACGCACAGGCAGTCGAGTTCGCGAAGGATAAGGGAATCGCGATTTACGCGCGCGCCACGTCTTCTCCCCTCCCCGGACCGGATCCCTCATCCGATGGCACGGTTGTCCGCCGGCATGCGCCGCGGATGCCGGGCACCGTGGCCGGCGTCGCCAGCGAGCGGGACATCCTGCTGCTGCAGTCAACGGAGAACGCGATGCGACTCGTCGAGGTGATGGATGAGTGCGGTGTCAGCGGCAAGCAACTGCACGTGTCGGCGCTGGGCGCGCCGGGTGATGGCGCAACCGTCGTCATCTCCCGCGAGAATCTTCACAACGAGGATCGATTCAGAAAGCAGCTCGCTGCCGCGTTCGGTACGGGCGTTCGTCTTTCGGATGGACTGGGAGCGCTGAGCGTCATCGGCGCGGGCATTAACGCGACGTACGCGAACGTCCGTCGCGGCTCGGAGTGTCTGGGCTCACGTGGGATCAGATCACTCGGCGTGTCGACGTCGTCTTTTCGGGCGACGTGGCTGGTGGAACGAACCGTCCTGGATGACGCGGTGCGGCTAATGCACGAAACTTTCATCGAGCACAGCGCACCAAGAGTACCGTAGAGCTACTCCAACAGGTGCTTTAACTGCCAATCAGGATCACTGGCCAGCGCGCCATATTCTTCCGGCGTGATCGAACGGTTGGCATACTGGCACGACAGCACGAACAAGCCGAGCCCCTCGTTCCAGTCGGCGCGGACGACGCGAGCCTGGAGCATCTTTCCTGAGCTGGTTGCCAGATCGAGCATCTCGTCTGGCCTCGGAATCTTCGGAACTTCAATAACTTTTCGAAAGCGCATGGATGCGTGATCGATTGGGTAGCCGTTCTCGTCCAGCGCGCGGACCTTCATGTTGGGCACCCGCAGGCGCACTTCCACTGGCATCGACATATCCTCCTATTTATAACTGGGCGGCGCCGTTGACGTCGAGAGGATCATCGATTGTTGAAAGTATCGCCGAGTCAATACGCGGGACAAACGCAAGTAGAATCTTCTCGTGCGTTGCCCTGGCTGCGGCACCGAGACGCCAGACACTGCCCGGTTCTGTCCCTCGTGTGGACGTCCGGCACAGGCGGACGTCACCGTCTCGGGGACCGAGCAGGTCACCGTTCTCGCCCCAGCCGGCTCAGGGTTCCGGACGCCGCAGGACGCCCGCCGCCCACCATCGAGCGGATGGCTGTCATCATCCGATTCGATCAATCATGGCCGCTTCGCGCCTGGCGCCATTCTCAGCGAGCGGTATCGAATCATCGGTCTCCTGGGCCGCGGAGGGATGGGCGAGGTTTATCGAGCAGATGATCTCCGGCTCGGGCAACCTGTTGCGCTGAAATTCCTTCCCGGCGATCTGCAGCGGGATCCGGCTCGCCTCGCCCAGTTCCACAACGAGGTTCGCATCGCGCGGCAGGTCTCGCACCCGAACGTCTGCCGCGTCTACGACATCGGTGAAGTCGCGGGCCTCCTCTACCTTTCGATGGAGTACGTCGGCGGCGAGGATCTCGCGACTTCTCTTCGTCGGATCGGACGCTTTCCCGAAGACAAGGCAACCGACATCGCGCGTCAGCTGTGCGCCGGCCTCGCGGCTGCACACCAGCGCGGCGTGATTCACCGCGACCTCAAGCCGGCCAACGTGATGCTCGATGGTGACGGGCGCGTCCGTGTCATGGACTTTGGACTTGCCGTCGTTGGCGCGGCGGACGATGTGCGCGCGGGCACTCCCGCGTACATGGCGCCGGAACAGCTGCTTGGAAAAGAGGTCACAACGCGAAGCGACATCTTCGCGCTTGGTCTCGTGTTGTATGAGCTGTTCACCGGACGACGAGCGTTCACCGCGACGACGATCGCAGAACTGCAAATGCAGCATCAGAGCCGATCGACGCCGCCACCGTCGACGATCGTGAGCGCGATGGATCCGGCAATCGAACGGGCGATTCTTCGCTGCCTCGAACCGGACCCTGAACGGCGCCCGGCGTCGGCGCTGTCCGTGTCGGCGGCGCTACCGGGCGGAGATCCGTTGGCCGCCGCGCTGGCAGCGGGTGAAACACCGTCGCCAGAAATGGTCGCGGCCGCCGGCGAAGGAATCGGGCTGCGCCCGAGCGCGGCATGGCCGGTGTTTGCCGCGATCCTGATCGGGACGGTTGCAGCGTTCGCGATGGCTCTGCGAACCAGCCCGCTCGATCGAATGCGCCCGGAGTACAGCAGCGAGGTCCTCGCGCAGAAGGCGAGAGACATCGTTACTCAGCTCGGCTTGCCTTCGCGCGGACACGATCAGGCGTACGAGTTTACGTGGAACGAGGATCTGACGAAATACATTCAGGAGACCGACAAGCCATCGCCAAAGTGGAACGAAGTCCTCTCGCAATCACCGTCGCCGCTGAATTTCTGGTATCGACAGAGCCCTTTTCCGTTGACCGCATTGGCGTTCCATACCGATCTCCTGATCCCCGGCATCGTCGATCGCGACGATCCGCCGCCACTTTTGTCGGGCATGACGCAGGTCGAACTCGATCATCGAGGGCGTCTGACGTTTTTCGAGACGATTCCGCCGCAACGCGAGACCGTGCCCACGCATGCGGCGCCGGTCGATTGGAAACCGCTGTTTGGATCGGCTGGGCTCGACCTCTCCAAGTTTCAGGCGACGGAACCGCTGTGGAACTGGCTCGCCGGTTCAGACACGCGCATGGCATGGACGGGTCAGTGGCCGGACAGTGCGCGGCCGCTGCGCGTCGAGGCCGCCGCGCTTGGCGGACGGCCAGTGGCGTTCATGCTCGCGGGTCCGTGGCAGAAACCGGGACGGATGCCGCCGCCGTCGCCGGCACGCGTCAACGCAACCGTCGTCGCACTGTTCGTGCTGGCGATCTCGATTCTTGCTGCCGCCGGACTGCTGGCATTCAGAAACCTCCGATCCGGCCGTGGCGACCGGAATGGCGCCGCACGCCTGGCGATCTGCATGTCGACCGTGCTGCTCGCGTTATGGGTGTGTCAGGTGCATCTGGCGGCATCGCTCGGCCTGCTCGGCATGTTGCTGATCGCCGTGTGCACGTCGGTATTCAACGGCGTGCTTTTGTGGACGATCTATCTGGCGCTCGAACCGTTCGTCCGTCGACATTGGCCCCAGGTTCTGGTGTCGTGGACGACTGTGTTGACCGGGCGTCTGCGTGATCCCGTGGTGGGCCGGGACGTGCTGTTCGGCGTGGCGCTGGGCGTGGCCTGGGCGATCATGATTCGTGGACTCGATCTGGCAAGTGGCGGCCAGTCGCTCGGGGATTTTCCCGGAGCCCTTGAACCTCTCTCAGGTCTGCGGAGCACGCTCGGAGTGGCATTGCAGCAGGCTCCTTACGCGATACGCAACGTGCTGCTTTATTTCTTCCTCCTTTTTGTCCTTCGCGTGCTGCTGCGCAATCAATGGGCGGCCGCGCTTGCGTTCGTTGGGATGTTCACATTACTGAACGCGGTCAGCCATGAAGAATCCGCCTGGCTTGGCGCGATGATGGGGCTCTCGTATTTCGGCAGCGGCGCCATCGTCGTCCTTCGATGGGGCCTCCTCTCATTCGCCACTGCCCACTTCATCACCGCCATTGTGTTGATCCTGCCGCCAAGCCTCGATACCTCGGCCTGGTATTTCGGCAACATTCTCTTGCTCGTCGCCATCGTCGTCGTCTTTGGCGCGTGGGGGTTCTATACGTCGCTTGGTGGCAAACTTTGGAACACGGATCTCATCGAGCGATCAGCGCGATCAGCATGACGCAGACGACCGAACCGGAGAACCAGAGAACATGGCGCCAGATTCGGATCGATGACCGATCGCTTGTTCGGTGATTTGTGTGCGCAAATGCGACGAGGAGACTACAGCCCAACACACCAATCGCCCCGATCACCGCGGGTCCAAACACGTCATGGTTCGGTGCAATGCCTGCGATTCGACCCGCCCAGAGCACACTCGTTCCGAGCACTGGGATCAACACGACGAGCGAGAGCGCGACCGGGCCCGATATTAACAACGCCTGCACGCCGCTGCTGCTCAGCGATGAAACATACAGTGACACGGCGGCCAACATCACCACGGACGCTGCAAACGGCACATTGACGTTGACGGACTGGGCGAAGCCAAAGACCCATATCAACACTGCGGGCAATACCATCGCAAGGACCACACACAGTGCGAACACGGTCGCGACCTTGATCGTCCACTGTCGCACGGTCGACACCGGCATCAGTAGTTGCGACCCTAACACACCCAGGTGTCGCTCCTCCGCACTGGCAAGCGATCCACTGAGTAGAGCGACGATGGCGCCGTGGACGACGGTCAGAATCAACAGGGCATCCTCCACATCGCCGATCCCGGTCAAACGCCGGCCAATCAGTGTTGCAATCCAGCCGAAGACGTAGAGCGCAGACGTCACGAACGTCAGTTGCTGGAGGTGAAACTCCTTCCGGACGAGACTCCACACGGGATGAATGCGTTGAAATCCCTCGCGCGCTGACGCGCTGGGTACGGCGCGAGTTGTCAAGCGAGGTAACCGGAACTCCGATCGTGGTCCCTCGTTGACCTCGAGCGTCATGAACCAGCGCCAGCTCGAAACCGCGCCGATCGCTGACAGCAGCACCGTGACAGCCCACAAAAGCTGCATCCTGAACGACTGCGACGCAGGCGAATCGACCTCTCCGGTCACCACGAATGTCAGCAACTCGCTGCCCAGGAGCACTGCGGCCGGTATCGAAAGCGCGAACACAGCTCCGGCGATCACGTTCCTGCATACCATCGTCAGCCACGGCGCAAGGAAGGCGCTGCTCAGTAACGACAGAAGGCCGACGAGCGCCGTGTCGCTCATCTCGCGCCCCGCCGGCGCCGCCGGTAATCTGATCAGCGCAATCGCGCCAAGGGTGATCAGCATCGGAAGCAGCACCGCGGCTTTCACCGCAAATATCCGGTGACGGCTAATCGGCGCCGCCAGCAACAGCGGGAGCGTGCGGTTGGTGTACTCATGACCCATCGACAGAGCACCGAGTGCTGCGGATCCGAGCAAGTAGGCAATGAACCCGGCGCGGAACAGGAATGGATCACTCAGCCCTCCGGCCCACGCCATTACCACGCATCCAACCCACAGCGGCAGGAGCGCACGAAGCTCTTTCGAGAGATCCGGTGGAATCAGCCGGCCGGTGCTCATGCGACTGCACCTCCGGGTTGCAACGTGGCGACGAAGATCTCCTCCAGGCTCAACGATTCGGTGGTGACGGATTCCAGCGATCGAGCACGCAGGCGGTTCATCACGTCGTCGGTGTTGCCATTGACAACCAGTTCGATTTCCCGTCCGCGCTGACGCAATACCCGCGCGCCGCCAAATTCGATACTGTCCGGTTCGACGGCAAATCGCGCGTGAATCTTCTGGTAGCGCTCCCGCGCAACATCGGCCGACAAGGTCAGCACGTTCCGCCCGTTCTCGATGATCGTGAACTCGTCGATGAGTCCTTCGAACTCCGAAATCAAATGAGTCGAGACGAATACCGTGCGGTGGCCGGGATCGGCATCCTGGTAAGCTCCGATCACTGTCTGGATGAACTCACGACGTACGATCGGATCGAGACCGGACGTTGGTTCGTCAAGCACGAGGAGATCCGGTTCCGCGCACACCGCCGCAACCAACGCGACCTGGGTACGCTGTCCCTTGGAGAGATGACTCGTCTTCTGCGCCGGATCGAGGCGGAACTGGTCGATGAGTGCGCGCTCGGTGTCTCGGTTCCAACGGGCGCGAAAGGAAGCGAAATAGTCCAGCGTGTCGCGCACCGTCATCCATGGATAGAACGCCACGTAGTCGGGCACGTACGCGAGCCGCGACTTCACCGCGACTTCGTTCCGCGCCGGATTCATGCCGAAGACCCTGACCTCGCCGCCGGTCGGCCGCAGCAGATTCAACAGACACTTGATCGTCGTGGTCTTCCCCGCGCCGTTGCGGCCGAAGAAGCCGTAACAGCGGCCAGGCTCCACCCGCAGGTCGAGTCCGTTAACCGCGTCGGTTCGGCGGTAACGCCGGACGAGCCGATTGATCTCGATGACGCTTGTTGGACTAGTCATAGGTGTCACTCGTGTACCGCGCGCGCCCTTTTGTCTTCGAACTCATCGAAGCGCTCCTCACCACTCCGAGGGGCTTCGCCCCTCGGACTCCCCTACGCGCTCGCTCGTGGGGCCCCGATCCCCGCTCCGCTCGCGCGGGCTCACTCGCGCGCTCGTTCGCCTGTCCCATACTCACTTTGAAACCAGTTCCACGCATTCATTCATGAACCGCACGAGCTCGTTTATCTTCGAACGCGTCAAACCGCTCTTCCGCCAAGCGGAGGAATTCCGCTTTCCCGACCTGCAGGTGATGGGCTTGCACCACCGCGTCGTCCATCGTTTCGGCGACGAGTTTGAGACGAACGTCTTTTCTGAAAGGCGAGCTGCTCGCACGAACGAAACAGCCTTTCCCCGCGATGGTTTCGATGACGCGCTGGTTTTCGAGCTCCGCGTAGGCCTTCGCCACCGTGTTGCGGTTCACACGAAGCTCCTCGGCGAGAGGCCGAATCGACGGCAGCGGATCGCCGGGCTGTACCGCGCCGGATGCGGCGGCCGACTTCACCTGGTCGACGAGCTGCAGGTATACGGGCTTGCCCGATTTGAAATTGAGCTGAAAGCGCATCTGTCATATGACAGTATGACAGTCGCGGCCGGCCTTGTCAAGCGTGACAATCCCTCAGCACTGATCGCTCATCGTCAATCGTCGAATCACTGATGAGGGATTCGCATTACCGCGTCACCCACACACGGCCATCGTGCGTGATGTGAACCGTGGCGCGGTCGAAGCCGGCCGCGGTGATTTCGTAGCCGGACGGAGTTGTTTGCATCGTCGGCGCGAACTCGATCCCCTCGACGCGAATGTCAGATGCCTTCAGGGCATCCAGCGTCTGCGCGTATGTGCCGTGTGCGGCGCGATAGTTGCGCTGGTGGTAATAGAGTCGTCGCAGTGCCCACTTGACGCGATCATTGGGATCGTCGACGAAGGCGTCTGCGTCACTGCCGGCGCGATGATCGGAGAACTGCACGTATCCCCAGCGCTCCGGCATGTGCATATTGATCGCGCCCTGCGGACTCCAGACCCAGTTATCCTCCGGGAGCGGGTCCGCGCTTCCCGGTTTGTTCCGCTTGACGTACTTTCGATCCCGGATGTCTATCTGCCATTCCACCCGTGAAAAATTGATTCGCCATCGATCACCCGGCGCCGGCCGTCGCTGGCCGGGGGCGGCTTCTTTCAGAATCTCCCAGGGCAACGCCAGCTCGATCGTCCAGCCCTCGTCGCGATCGCCGGGCCGATTGAGAGTACCCTTCACATCCACGCGAGCCTGCAGCCCCGCAATGTCCCACGCATGGATCGCCGGTCCGCCATCGCGGTATGGCTTGATCAACATCAAATCCCACGGCGTGCCTAGTGCGTTGACCTCGAGCTCGTAATACGCATGCGTATCGCCATCAGGATCGATGAAGACTTCGAAGTCGTTGTCGCGGAAGATGACCGAATCGCGCTTCGTCAGCGTGCCCCACACGTCTGGTTCCTCCATCTCCGCCGCGATGTAGAACCAGTTGTCGTCCCACAACATCTTCGCGCGCGTGCGGAAGCGGGGTTGAGGCTGGCGATCCCCTTGAATATCGACAAAGGTCTCCGTCCAGGGCGGGACCTTCCACGACGGATCGTCCAATTTACCGTCGATCGTGATCGGTGACGGCGCGTGCAAGGCGATGTATCGCCGTGGCGCAAACGCCAGGGCTTCGAGATCGGCATTCTGCCGCTGCGCATTCACCAGCACCCACCCACGTGAGTTGTCAGGGACAAAAAAGAATGCTTCCACCGAGGGATAACGATTCAGATACTCCGCGCTCTTGGTTGGCCCCAGTACGAACAGCGCATCGTCCAACGCATCGCCGTCCGTCCCATTGTCGGTCAGCACGGCCACGCTCAGCAGTCCCTGCACCGGCCGCCCAGTGCGCGGGTCCATGATGTGCGAGTAACGAACACCACCAGCCACGAACGATTTCTCTGAGCTTCCGGCCACAGACAGTGAACGGTCTTTGAGAGTGACGCGTCGCGCGACCTTTCGCGCGTCCACAGGGTCCTGGATGTCGACGCTCCAACCATCTTGTTCGGGTGGCGCACCCAACCCGTAGATAGTGCTCCCGCCAGCGCTCACCAGGGCGGCATCGATCTGTTGTGAGCGGAGGATCTCTACTGCACGATCGACCGCGTAACCTTTGGCGATTCCACCGAGATCGAGCTGAACGCCTTCGACGTCAAAGCGAATCGTCCAATCGTTGTCGTTCAGAGTGACGTGGTGAGCGCCGACGCGTTGTCGTGCTGTTGCGAGCTCCGTGTCGGACGGGAGATGCCCTTCGCCTCTAAGGAATCCCCACGCCTTCATGAGCGGTCCGACCGTGATGTCGAACGCACCATCGGATTCATTGCCGTATCGGAGCGATCGTTTGATGAACGCAAACAACTCGGGATCGACTCGAACCGTGTGCTGACCTGCTTCCCGATTGATTCGTGACACAGGGCTGTCGGGCTTGTAGTGACTCATCAGCCGATCGATGCGATCGACTTCATCGAGAGCCGCTTCCAGCGATTTCTGAATTGCTTGTTCGTCGCCGCGGGCATACGCCTCGATGGCGTACAGGCATGCCATCGACACACGCGACGCCTCGAGGTGATGAAAGGAATTTGACGATGCGAAC
>DASTVZ010000056.1:0-11726 GCA_035758845.1 Vicinamibacterales bacterium | reverse complement strand
CACCTACGTCAGCAAGGTTGACGATGGTGGCCTCGAGTTCCGCGGCGATCGCGGCACATTGAAGATCGATCGCACGCGGCTTGCCTTCTATCGCGACGATGCACCCTATGCGGCTGGGACGCTGACTCCGGAACCTGACATATACGTGCGATCGAGCGGGGACGGCACGCTGACCCACCTGCAGAACTGGCTCGACTGCATCCGCAGCCGGAAGACGCCAAACGCGAATGTTCGTGTCGCTCATCAGGCCGCACGAACGTCGCATCTCACCAACATGGCGCTTCGGTCGGGGAAGACAGTCCGTTGGAACAACTCCGCGGGCCGCGTCGAAACATAAGCCGCGGAAGAACACGGACTATATCAGCCACGGAAAAACACGGACGAACACGGATTCTTGTTTGAGCTCAAGTCTATCCGTGTTCATCCGTGTTCATCCGTGGCTTGTTCATCTGTGTTGATCCGTGGCTTAAGATGTATGAGCCCATGAAACGTCGGTCAGGTACGGATCTTCCTTCGCGTCGCGAATTCCTCACCCTAACCAGTCTCGTTGGCGCATCGGCTTTTGTACCGTTTCGTCGTGGCCGCGTTACGGCCGCGGCGTCGCTATTCGAAGAAATCCCTGCATCGGTCAGCGGCATCAACTGGGTTCACGAAAATGCGATGTCGTCGAACCGCTATTTGCCGGAAACGATGGGACCTGGCGTTGCGTTCGTCGATTACGACAACGACGGGTGGATGGATATCTTCATGGTGAACAGCGGCGCGGCTGACTTCTACAAGCCGGCGGCACCGCTCAAAAATGCCCTCTACAAGAACAATCGCGACGGAACATTCACCGACGTGACAGAAAAGGCGGGAGTCGGCGGCGGGCAGGCGTTCGGGATGGGATGCGCGATCGCCGACTACGACAACGACGGGTATCCCGACATCTTCGTCACGGCGTACGGCCGATGCACGCTGTATCACAACAACGGCAATGGCACGTTCACCGATGTCAGCGACAAGGCGGGCCTCGCGGCGCCCGGCTGGACGACGAGCGCCGTCTGGTTCGATTACGACAACGACGGGAAGCTGGATCTTTTTCTGTGCAGCTTCGTTGAGTTCTCGCTGGCCAGTAACATCTTTTGCGGCGACAACAAGCTCGGAAAGCGTTTCTACTGTATTCCGCGTGTGTTCAAGCCGACGCCGAGTTTGTTGTTTCGCAACAACGGAGACGGGACGTTCACCGAGGTCAGCGCCGGAACCGATATTCAACGGGCGAAGGGCAAAGCGCTGGGCGTGGTCGCGACCGACATCAACGGTGACGGCTTGATGGATCTCTTCGTCGCCAACGACACCGTTCAGAACTTTCTCTTTGCCAATCGAGGGAAGGGAAAGTGGGACGAAATTGCGCTGGCCGCGGAGGTCGGCTTCAGCGCGAACGGTCAGCCACGTTCGGGAATGGGAGTCGATTCGGCGGATTTCAACGGCGACGGTAAACAGGATCTGTTCGTCGCGAATGTCGATCAGGAAATGTTCTCGTTGTACCGAAACGACGGCAACGAATTCTTTTCAGACGTGGCGGCGGGCAATGGCGTGGCGCAGTCGACACGGCTCCTGAGCGGCTGGGGCCTGAAGTTCTTCGATTATGACAATGACGGCTTGGTCGATCTGTTTCTCGCCAACGGCCATCCCGACGATATGATCGAGAACTACTCGCAGCAGGTCCGCTACAAGGAACCGCTGCTGCTCTTCCATCACGACGGCGCCAGGCTGGTCGACGTCAGTGCCAAGGCCGGCCCCGTCTTTCAGAAGATGTTTCCGGCCCGCGGCCTGGCGATTGGCGACTACAACAACGACGGCCGGGTTGATGTGCTCATCGGCAACAACGGCGGCGCGCCGGTGCTGTTGAAGAACAATGCCGGCGAAGGCCACCACTGGGTCGGCGTTCTGCTTCAGGGGACCTCCTGCAACCGCGACGCGATTGGCGCGACGATCACCTGGTCGTTCGGTGACGTGATTCGACGCCGCTACAAGTCAAACGGCGGGAGCTATTTGTCGTCACACGACAGGCGCGAGGTGCTGGGGGTCGCAACCGCCACGAAGGTCAACTGGATCGAAATCAGATGGCCGCCGCCAAGCGGGAGAGTTGAGCGCATCACCGACGTTCCCATCGATCGATACGTCACCATCGTTGAAGGCCAGGGGCGCATCAAAGGGTGATCACCCCAGAGGCGCCGGTCCGTGCCGGCGCGCGCACGTTCGCCGGTCTCTTTCTCGTCACGCTCTCGACCCTGACGTATCAGCTGCTGCTGACGCGGACGTTCAGCGTCACGATGTACTACCATTTCGCCTTCGTCGCGATCTCGGTGACGATGTTCGGCATGGCGGTCGGCGCGATCGCTGTCTATCTCGGTCCCCGGTTTTTCGCGGGGCATCGCGTTATCCGTCACCTGGCGATCGGAGCGGCGCTCTTTGCGGCAACCATCGTGTTGAGTTACCTGACCCACCTGTCGATTCCATTTCTCATCGAGCCGTCCCTGGTCAGCGGGTATGCCCTTGCCCTGACGTACGCGGCATTGTCGGTGCCATTCGTGATGAGCGGAATTGTCGTATCGCTGGCGCTGACGCGATTTCCGCAGCAGGTTGGTGCGCTGTACGCTGCGGATTTGACCGGCGCAGCGCTCGGTTGTCTGATTGTCGGACCAATGCTTCGCCTCGCCGACGCGCCAACCGCCGTGGTCGCAACAGCGGCGATCGCGTCGGTTTCCGCCGTGCTGTTTGCAGCCGAGCGAACGTTGAACGAAACGACAGTGAGTGTCCGGTTTCGGCGCGCGTGTACCACGCTGGCCGGTCTGTTGATTCTCGCAGCAGCGGCCAACGGCCTTGCCGCCAGGCAGAATGCCGGATGGCTCCGGTTGATCTGGGTGAAAGGGCAGTATGAGGCGCGGCCGCTCGTCGAACGTTGGAATTCGTTCTCCCGCATTCGTGTGATTGGTGATCAGAACCACATCATCAAGCCGTCAGGCTGGGGCCTGAGCCCGACGCTGCCCGCCGACAAGAGAGCGCGGGAGCTGCATCTCGATATCGACTCAAACGCGGGAACGGAGTTGACCGCGTATAACGGCGACCCGGAAACGGTCTCGCACCTCAAGTACGACGTCACCAATGTGGCCCATTACCTTCGACCGAATTCTCGCGTCGTCGTCGTCGGCACGGGCGGCGGCCGAGACGTGCTTTCTGCCTTGGTATTCAATCAGCGCGAGGTCACGGGCGTCGAAATCAACGAGAGCATCATCGATCTCGTCAATCGTCGGTTTGGCGATTTTACCGGTCACCTCGATCGCGATCCACGAGTCCGATTTGTCAATGACGAGGCGCGAAGCTACATCGCGCGTCTGCAGGACCGCGTTGATTTGATCCAGATCTCGCTCATCGACACGTGGGCAGCGACGGCGAGTGGTGCGTTTGTCCTGACGGAAAACTCGCTCTACACGACGAACGCCTGGCGAGTTTTCCTCGACCACCTGGCACCGCGCGGAATCCTTTCAGTGTCGCGCTGGTATTACGCGGATCGTCCCGGCGAGGTCTACCGTCTGGCGACCCTGGCGTCGACGGTACTGATGCAGCGGGGCATCATTCGGCCGGGCGACCACTACGCGATCATTCGCGCTCGCCCTGCCGCTGCCGCAAGCGGGCCGGACGGTGTCGGGACGATGCTGTTGTCTCGCGATCCGTTGTCGGCAGAGGATGTCGACGCGCTCGAGGCGGTCGCATCGCGGCTGAAGTTCGAAATCGTTCAGAGCCCACGCTACTCGGCGGACGACACCTTCGCCGCGATTGCGAGCGGCTCGCGGCTTGCGGATGCGATTGCGGCGCATCCGTTGAACATTGCCGCACCAACCGATGACACGCCGTTCTTCTTCCACATGCTGCGCCTTCGCGATGTCTTCAACACCGCCCGCTGGCACGATCAGGGCATCGTCCGCTTCAACATGACGGCTGTTGGCATCCTTGGTGTGTTGATGGTCACGGTCACGATTCTTACCGCCGCGTGCATCGTGTTACCGCTCTTATTGGCGCGGCCTGACCGCCTTCGCCAAGGCTACGGCGGTCCGGCCGCCATCGCTCCGCATCTGCTGTACTTCGGCGCGATCGGCCTCGGGTTCATGCTGGTCGAGATTTCCCAGGTGCAGCGGCTCGCGATTTTCCTCGGCCATCCGGTCTACAGCCTCTCGGTTGTGCTGTTCTCGCTGCTGCTGTCGAGCGGCAGCGGTAGTCTGGCGACCGCTCGTTTGAGTCATCGGCCGCAGTCCTCGACCAGGGTTCTTCTAATGCTTGTCGTTGTCCTGGTCGCGTTTGGCGGTATCACGCCGCTCGTGATTCGGTATTTCGACGCCGCCTCGATCGCCACTCGAATTGCGGTGTCGGTCGGCATCCTTCTGCCAATCGGCTTCCTCATGGGCATGGCGTTTCCGATTGGAATGCGCCGCGCACTATCGGAGGCGCCGTCAATCGCGCCGTGGCTGTGGGGAGTCAACGGCGCGGCATCGGTGTGCGCATCGGTCCTGGTGGTGGTTATTGCGCTCGGTGCGGGGATCTCGGCGGCGTTCTGGGTGGGGGCTGGATGTTATTTGATCGCGTTCGCGGCTATTGTTCGCTCGCCGCGCAGCGCTTAATCATAATCCTCCACCGTCACGCCGCATTTCTACCAAGAGATAGAAAGGAGAAAGGAGAAGGGAGAGCAGTGTGACAGCGAAGGTTGCTGACTGAGCAATGGATCGCTACTTGCGGAACGTACGGAGGAACGCGAAAACGGAAGTAGTGAGATCGGATTCCACCTGCGCTGTGAACGGCGATGTTCTCGGTTCGTAACCACCTTCCTCGAAGGCCTTCGCGGTCGGTAGATACCCGAACCAACCGTTTGTGTAACCGAAGTAGAAGGTTTGCTTGAACGGCGATTTCTCCCGGATGTTCATCGCGATCTCACAGAACATCTCAACCGGTGCGGACCAGAGCACCGTGTCGTTGATCGCGACGAATCGCAGCGGCAGTTTGATCCGCCGGCGATCGCTCGTTGCGTAAGCCGCCAATTCGTCCGGCCAGCCGAGGTCCTCCCGGCGTGGTGTTTCGACCACTTGCTGGCCGTGGCGAATGACGACGCGATCGGTGCCCGCCGCCATCGAACGGGCTGCTGCGATCACGCGATCGCCGAGGAGCACGCGAAACTGTGACAAATGGCCACTCGACGGGTCGGCATACACGGAGTAAATCGGGGCGATGTTTCCTGCTGCGCCGTTGACGTAAAGAACCGTCCCGCCCAGTTGCTCCTCGAGATACGCCGCGACCACGCCTGGCCCGTCGCCACTGATTTTCAGATTCTGCCCGCTCATGACGGTGCCGTGCATTGCGTAATTAACGACCAGTGCGATCGGTGAGCCGTCCGGCCGCGTCACCCGCAACAAGTTCACTTGTCGATCGACAGGACCATCCGGGTTCAATCCCAGAGAGATCTTTCCGTCCACGTCTCTCGCACGGCGGTTGATGTTTGCGTTCGATGTCGTGGTCGCGAACGACAGTCGGGCGGGTTCGAGCTTGTCTCGCGCGGCCTTGACGGCGTCAATCAAGGCATTTGTCGCGAGCGTTGTGTAACCTCGGTCCCAGTCGTGATCAGAGCGGCCGAGGAGCGCTTTGTACATGTCCGGCGGTCCGATCTCCGGCGCTGCATGCGTGTGCGTGACGCTCCACCACACGTGCGCCGGATCGATGCCGGTGCGACCTTGCAGGTCGCGCATGACGGCATCATGGAAATTCGGCGAGAAGAGACAGACGTCAGTCGAGATCACGAAGAAGGGTGTACCGCCGGCGTCGAGCGCCAATACTCGATGATAGATCTTGTCGTGGACTCCAATTGATTGCCTGGCTTGATAACCAATCAGCCACTGCGAGTTCTGAGGCGTAATGTCTATCCTGGCGGCGCCGGCGCGAAGGTCCGCATGCACCGTTGCGGTCGGTGCCAACGCGAGGACGAGAAGGACAATGAGATGTCTCAGCATTGTTAACGCTTCTCCGTCTGTCCGGTTCCTCTTTTCAGCGTCACGAGTTGATCGGTCGCCACCTTCGTCCAACGTTCCCGCGTGCCGTCGACCCACTGGACGACAATCGCGTCGATAGTCGCGGAAGGACCGAGGCCAGCGTGCACGCGCAGGTCGCTCGCTGACAGGTAGCTTCCATCTGTGTGAACGCGGCGCCAAAGGGTGGGTTTGCCCGTACGTTCGATGCCAATTCGGGCGCCGAACCCGAAGCGGTTGCGTGGTGAGTCCTGCAGCGCGACCTCGATCCAATGATTGCCGGGCGTGCCCTGATTGATCAGCAGCCGCACAGGCCCGCCGTTGGTGGTCACCACGATGTCGGTATCGCCGTCGTTGTCGATGTCGCCGAAGGCGGCACCGCGGCTGATCTCTGCGTGTTCGAACGCCGGCCCTCCGAGAGAACTGGCATCAACGAACCGGCCATTGCCGGCATTGTGAAACAGCTGGTTTTTCATCTTGAACGGATTCGGCTGTCCTCGCTGCGATTCGATGGCATTGACGGCGCCGTTGGCAATGAAGAGGTCGAGCCAGCTGTCGTTATCGTAATCGAACCAGTCGGTGCCAAAGCCGGTGACGGCTGTCGTCAGGGGGCCCAGACCAGTCTGAACTCGTGCGTCCTCGAAATTGCCGGCACCGTCGTTCTTGTAGAGCACGAATGTTTCGCCGATGATGTTGGTCACGAAGAGATCCTCGTCACCATCGGCATCGAAGTCGCCTGACGCAATGCCCATGCTCCCTTCGGGATTCCCTGCCGCGTTGAGCGCCGAACCGGACAGCGGTCCTTCGTCGACGAACGTGCCGTCGTGCCGATTCATCCAGAGTTGATTCGGTGTGGCGTCGTTGGCAACGTACACATCGAGCCAGCCGTCGTTGTTGTAATCTCCGGCGACAACGCCCAACCCTGCGCCGTCGGCACGGCTGACGCCTGACGACTCAGTGATGTCTGTGAATTGGCCGTTGCCATCGTTTCGGTACAAGCGATCGGGAACGGGGTGATAATTCCGCGGGCCGCAATAGTCCGGCGCGCCGGCGGTATCGGTGCACTTCTTATTTCCGGCAATCGTGAAATCGAGGTAGTTCGCGACAAAGAGATCCAGGTCGCCATCGCGGTCGAAGTCAAAAAATGCGGCGCTCGTGCTCCACAGCAGATCGCTGACACCCGCTTCCTTCGTCACATCGGTGAACGTGCCGTTGCCATTGTTTCGAAACAGTGTCTCGGGTCCGAAGCTGGTCACGAACAGATCGAGATCTCCGTCGTTATCGTAGTCGCCCACCGCGGCGCCCATGCCATAGGCGCGGAGCGCGACGCCGGCCTGCGTCGTCACGTCAGTGAAATGCAGCCGCGGCTTGCCGTCCGGACCCTTCGTCACATCGTTGCGGAACAAGCGGCTGGTGGGGTATCCCGCTGTGTCCGCGGGTGGCTTGCCATCGAGCGGACCACCCTGAACCAGGAAAACATCGAGGTCGCCGTCGTTGTCATAATCGAACAGCGCGACGCCCGCTCCCATTTCCTCGGCCACGTAGTATTGCCCGGTCGCACCGGTGATGTGAGTGAAGTTGAGCCCGATTGCGGCAGCGGATTCGACGAAAATCCCGTGGCTTCCGCCTTGAGGCGGAAGTTGCAGCGTACTTCCGGCTAAAGCCGGAAGCCACAGGAATAGAGAGAAGAAGGAGAGCAGCCTCATCGAATCAATGCCAGATCGCGTTCGATTGCAGCAGCGAGCGCCGTGTCGCCGTAATGGAGGGCGAGTTGCCGCGCGTCGTTTGCCCAGCGGATGCCCTCGTCTTTGCGACCGGCCCGGACGTAGGCCGTGGACAGCGCGAACAGGTAGCGAGGCGCTTCGGCATCGCGAGGCTGGGTAATCTTCTGCAGCTCCGTAATCGCCTCGTCCAGACGTCCCAGCGCGATCAGCATTCGTCCGACGTTGAGCCGCGCCAGGCGGAACGTTGGACGATCCGACGCGGCGCTCCGATACTCACCGAGCGCGGCCTCGAATTGCCGGTTTCGCTCGAGGATTTGTCCCAGATTATTGTGTGCTTCGGGATAGACAGGATTGACCGCAATGGCCCGGCGATAAGCATCTTGCGCCTCGTCCCACTTCTGCTGAAGTCCGAGCAGGACACCATAGTCGTAGTGAAGTTCGGCAAGACCGCTCCCCAAGGCAACCGCCGCTCGATAGTGTTCGTCGGCCTTCGCCCAGTTTCCCGTCCGGCCATAGAGTTTGACCAGGCTCGAATGCGCGAGCGCCGAAGACTTGTCGTCGGCGAGCACCGATTCGAATTCTGTTATCGCGCCATTCAGATCTCCCTGATCTGCGAGACTCCGCGCCCTGCGGAATCGCGCCGCTGAATCGTTGCGAAGATCTGATACTGAAGACAGCACTGGATCGGGCACTCCGGGCCAGCGAGTGCCGTACTGAACGTGGCGTTGCAACGCTTGTTGTGCCTCGTCACGACGGCCAAGTGCCCGCAGCGACAACGCCAGCGAGTAGTGCGCCGCCCCCCATTCTGGGAACAACGCCAGCGCTTGCTGAATCGCCTGAACCGCCTCTTCGTGTTTTCCTTCGGCCGCCAGAATCCGGCCAAGTCCAAAGAGGCCGAGTGGCTCGGCCTTCGGTTCGCGCACGAGGGCGGCGAATATCGTTCGGCTTTCTCCCAACTGCCCGGCACTCAACAGCGCGTCGGCCAGCCTGACTCTTGCTGCGACGTACTCCGGGCGGATCTTCAACGCGTCGCGAAGATGCGCGACTGCATCGTGTGGACGAGCGAGTCGTTCGAGGACGCACGCATCCAGGTAATGCCAGTCAAAGGATGTTGGAGCAAGCGTGATGGCTCGGGTGTACATCTCATGCGCGGTTTCCCACTGTTCCCAGGCCTGGAACACGCGTGCGAGGGAACCGACCGCGTTCGGGTCGTCGGGGTGGACGCGAACGTTCTCATAGGGGCGAGCGAGATCGTTACGGATCTCTGCCGGATACGCATCGAGCGACAGCTTGGGCGTTTGAGCGGATGTCCGAGCGGCAAAAAGTGATGCCGTCAACAGAAGCGCCGCGGTGTTCGTTTTGAGTGTCAGTAGCAAAGTCAGTCCCGGCCTCGCCGCGCGAGATATACATTTTGCACGAAACCGCGAGGTCGGGGGCGAAGCGGCGGAGTACGATGCGCAGGTGGGGATGTCAAGGTTGAGCCAGCCTCGCGTCCCGTACGCAAGAAGGGGACAGACGCTTTCGGCGCCTGTCCCCAACAATCACGGTCGAAGACGCTTCGTTAGAACTGGAACCGGAATCCAAGCTGCATCCGGCGATACCCGAGAGTCGCCGTCGTGTCGACGCTGCTCGGACTCCACGTCAAGAAGAGCGGCGCCGTGAAATCCGTGTTCGGCGCACCCCAATTCCGTGTGTTGAAGAGGTTCGCGATTTCCACACGGAACTCCGGACGGTAGCGGCCGATCGGGAACCCCTTGAAGAACGACAGGTCCACGTTCGTCTGGGCCGGCCGGCGGAAGAAGTTGCGCTTCGTGCTGCCGAACCCGGCCAGGTCGAGGCCGCTCGGCTGCGAGAAGAGCGACTTGTCATACAACGTCGACGTCCACGTTCCCGGATCGGGACTGCCGGTCGCTTTCGCGTCGCTCCCGTTGTAGTTGATCAGAATCGACCCGCAACCCTCGCACGCCATGGCATTGTTGGTCCCGCCAATCGAGAACGGCGTACCTGAGAAGGCAGCAGCGACCCCGTTGATCTGCCAGCCGCCGAGGAGGGCACCCGTCGCGCCGGTGGCGTTCTTGAGAAACGGCAGCTGGTAGAGCCAGCCAATCTGGAAGACGTGCGTCCGGTCGAATCCGGAGATCGCGAAGTTGTCGTCGAACTTCGGCAGGTAGTTCCACGTGAGCCCCGTCCACCCGTCCTCGTCCGCCATGTCCTTGGACTGGCTCCACGTGTACGCACCCTTGATCATCAAGCCGTCCCTGAACGGCCGGTTGAGGGCGACCTGCAAACCCTTGTATCGCGCCTTCGTGCGCGCCGCCCAGTCGTTGATGCCAGTCGTGCCGGCGACGGCGAAGTACTTCGCCGCGCTCCCGCCACCGCCGGGGACGCCGACGTTGACGTTCAGGTCGGCGTATCCGCCGTTGGTCGCCGTACCGACGTATGAGACCTCCGCGGACATTCGCAACGGCAGCCGGCGCTCGTAGGTGACGTTCCACTGGTGCACGGTGCCGCGGTCAACGTCGTCCGGGTTTGGCGAGCGGATGAACACACCCCTGGGAAGAGTGACGATGCCAGACGAGGTGTCGGGCAGGTTGACCGGCGGGATGCCCGCCGCCAAGGTCGTCACGTAGTCATAGGTGCCGGCAGCCGTCGCATTGTTGTTGATGTCGAACGGATACGACCCGCGCATCGGACGCGACCACGGCAGCGGGTTCTTCGTCTGGCCGTAGCCCGCCCTCAACACGGTGTCATCGTTCAGGCGGTAGGCCGCGCCGACCCGCGGCTCGACAGACCATCCGTTGTAGTTGATGCCGGCATCCTTCGGCTGGCCGCCAATACCGCCAAGGATAACTTGGTACGTGTTGTAGTCGAGCCGTTCGATGCCTCTGCCGACACGGTTCATCAGCGGGTAGTAATCCAGCCGCAGGCCTCCGTTCAGCGTCAGCTTCTCGCCCACATTCCAGCGGTCGCGCACGTACCACGCCAACTGGTTCTCTCGGCCGGTCATCTCTTCGACCTGCGTATCCTCGGCATAAAACCTGGGCAGACCCATCAAGAATGACGCAAAGTTGTTCCAGCCTGGCGACGTGTAGCCGACGGCACCCGTCACATTGTTATCGAAGCGGAAACCACCCTTGAGGCCGTAATTCCCCCATTCCGCCTGACGATGGTTCAGCTCCAGCCGCACGAAGTCGAATCCCGCGCGAATTTCGTGCTTCGAGAACATCTTCGTCATCGCTACCGTACCGGAGTAGTTGAGTTCTTTGCGCCACAGCGGCATCCAGTTCGGCGCGGAGCCGATGGTGTACCCGTTGGCGAAGGTCGGCAGTCCGCTCTCACGGATGTCATTCGGGTTGTTCGTGCCCCGGATCCCGAGGTTCAGGCCGTAGTTCGTCCCGAAATCAGGGGGGAGAACCGTCTGATCCTGCCGGCTCATGCCGAAGTTGCCGTCGATCACCGTGTTCCTCGAGAGCGTCCAGGTGCTCCCGAACGTCGTGAGGATGACGCGGGTGTCCCCGATCGAGGGATTCTCGAAGCCGAGGATGAAGTTGTTCCCCGACCCCTTGTTCTTCATCTCGCCGTACTTGCCCCACATGGCCAGCGACGGCTTGATTTGCCAGTTGACCTTGACGTCCACATTGTCCCGCTTCTGGTACTCCTCTCGGAGCTGGGTATAGTCGTCGAGCAGGAGGTTCGAGTTGAGGTCTTTGGTCGAGATCTGGCCCACGCTCGGATAGAAGTCCATGACGTTCTGCGCGATCGGGCTCAGATACTGGGACGGGATCCTGTTGTCCGTCCACTGCTCGCGCCCCACACCCGCTGACCCTGAGAACGGGTTGAACAGCTTGAATGCAGGATACGCCGCCGCCACCTCACTGAAGTCGCCGGCACGCATCTTCGCAGTCGGTACAGTGTACGTGTAGGTCGTCGGGCGATTGGTATCGTAGCGTTC
>DASTVZ010000016.1:0-12999 GCA_035758845.1 Vicinamibacterales bacterium | reverse complement strand
GGCATCGAGCACGCAGATCAATCTAGTGTGGACGGGATCGACCGACAATATCGGCGTCACGAACTATTTGATCGAGCGCTGCCAGGGGGCGGCGTGTTCGAACTTCGCGCAGATTGCGACCTCGACGGTCACAAACTACAGCGACACCAGCGCGGCAGCGGGAATCACCTACAACTATCGGGTGCGCGCGACTGACCTCGCAGGGAATCTCAGCGGCTACTCCAATACTGGGACGGCAACGACTCCGGACACGCAGGCGCCGACGGCGCCGAGCGGACTGACGGCGACGGCGGCGTCGAGCACCCAGATCAATCTGGCCTGGACGGCGTCGACCGACAATGTCGGCATCACCAACTATTTGATCGAACGCTGCCAGAGTGCCGGCTGCTCCACGTTCGCGCAAATCGGCACGTCCACGACGGCGTCCTTCGGCAATACCGGACTTAGCGCATCGACGAGCTACAGCTACCGGGTTCGCGCCACAGACGCGGCCGGAAATTTCAGTGGCTACTCCGGCGTCGCGACGGCGGTCACACCAGGCAGCACACCCAACCCGACGTTCGTGCAAGTGAATTCTGAGGTGCCGCAAACATCGCAGGCGACCGTGGCTGTCCCGTACTTGCTTGCGCAGCAGGCCGGCGATCTCAACGTGGTCGTTGTCGGATGGAATAGCTCGTCCGGTACGGTCAACTCAGTCGTCGACACGCGCGGCAATACTTACGTGCGGGCGGTTGGGCCGACAGTGTTCACCGGTTTTGCGACACAGAGCATCTACTATGCGGCCAACATTGTCGCTTCGGCCGCCAACACCAATACCGTAACCGTCACGTTCAGCACCGCCGTTCCGTTCGCCGATATCCGCATCGCGGAGTACAGCGGCATCACCTCACTCAATCCGGTGGACGTTGTCGCGGCGAATCAGGGGAGTGGAACGACGAGCGACAGTGGCACAGTGGCGACGACCAACGCCGTTGACCTCATTGTCGGGGCGAACATGGTGTCGTCGACGACCAACGCGGCCGGCGCTTTATTTACCAGCCGTGTCATCACCAATCCAGATGCTGACATCCTGGAAGACCGAGTTGTCACGAGCGTCGGCAACTACAACGCTACCGCTGCGATGGCGTCCGGCTCGTGGATCATGCAGATGGTTGCGTTCAAAGCTGGCACCGCGGCTCCCGATACGCAAAGTCCGACGGCACCGAGCGGGTTGACCGCGAACGCGATTTCGGGAACGCAAATCAATCTGGCGTGGACCGCGGCCACCGATAACGTCGGTGTCGCCGGGTATCGAATCGAACGGTGTCAGGGCTCGAGTTGCAGTGGCTTCGCCGAGATCGCCGCACCGGCCGGTACCGGTACGACGTACAGCGACACCTCGGTCGTCGACAGCACCGCCTACAGCTATCGGGTTCGCGCGACCGACGCCGCCGGCAATCTCGGACCGTACTCCGCGGCCGCGACGGCGACGACGCCCGCACCGGATATCGAACCGCCGACGGTGCCGGGAACGCTGACCGCGACGGCCATCAGCGGCACGCAGATCGATGTGGCATGGGGACCTGCCACGGACAACGTCGGTGTAACCGGATACCGGCTCGAGCGATGCGAGGGTGTGGGCTGCGCGGTGTTCTCGAAGCTCGGGACCACGATCACCGGAACGAGCTTCAGTGATACCGGGCTCAACCTGAATTCCAGTTACAGCTACATCGTTCGCGCCCAGGACGCGCCAGGTAACCTCGGACCCTATTCAAACGTGGCATCGGCGACGACGCTCAGCGTCAACCCGCAACTGGTGGCGGCGTACTCGTTCGACGAGGGCACCGGCACGACCGCGGCCGATCTGTCGGGTCATGGGAATAACGGCACGATCTCGAACGCGACGTGGGCGGCCACTGGAAAGTTTGGCAAAGCGCTGACCTTCAATGGCACGACCGCACTGGTCACGATTCCAGATGCACCGACGCTGCGGCTGACGACGGGGATGACGCTGGAGGCATGGGTCAATCCGGTCATCAATGGCGGCTGGCGCGACGTGATCTACAAGGGCAATGACAACTATTACCTCGAGTCATCTAACAGTTCGGGATTCCCAGGCATCGGCGTAACGATTGGCGCCACTCAGGCCGAGGCCTTCAACACGGCGTCGCTGCCGATTAACACGTGGACATTCCTGGCCGCGACCTACGATGGGACCACGCTGCGACTCTACGTCAACGGCACGCAGGTTTCCAGTGCGGCGCGAAGCGGATCGATCGTGACCTCGTTCAACGCCCTGCAGATTGGCGGCGATAGCATCTACGGCCAGTTCTTCCAGGGCATGATCGACGAGGTCCGCGTCTACAACGTGGCACTCTCGCCCGCGCAGATCCAGGCGGATATGGCGACGGCAGTGGGGGGATCGTCTCCCGCGCTGAGTCTCACCCCCACCAACGTTAACTTCGGCAATGTGGGCGTTGGCAGTTCGAGTGCGCCCGCCACGATCTCGGCAACCAACGTCGGCACGGCGTCACTGAACATTTCGGGTATTGCCTTTACCGGCCTGCAGGCATCGGATTTCAGCCAGACCAATAACTGCACCGGCACGCTTGCACCGGCGGCGAGCTGCAACATCAACGTCATCTTCACACCGTCGGGCGGCGGAAATCGAAACGGTACGTTATCGGTTACTGACAATGCCCCGGGCAGTCCGCACACGGTTCCCTTGACCGGCAGCGGCGTCGGATTCTCAATCAGTCCGCAGACTGCGACGCTGACGCCGATTGTCGCGCAGCAGTTCACGGTCACCGGCGCCGGCGGGAGTCCCGTCAACTGGTCCGTGGACGGAATCGCGGGAGGAAATGCCTCGGTAGGCACGGTGACGAGCGGCGGGCTTTACACGCCACCCAACGCCGCAGGTTCACACAACGTAACCGTCGCGACGACGGATGGCACCAAATCGGCGACGGCCGCAGTCTTCGTGACTACCCACGCCGGCGTCTTTACGCATCACAACGACAACGCACGGACCGGACAGAACCTGAACGAAACAGTTCTCACGAAGACGAACGTCAACGCCGCCACCTTCGGCAAGCTGACGTCGTACGCGATCGACGGCATCGCGCACGCGTCGCCCCTGTACGTGGCGGGCGTCAACATCCCTGGTCTCGGTCTGCGCAATGTCGTCTACGTGGCAACAGAGCACGACAGCGTCTATGCGTTCGACGCGGACGGCCGGAGCGCCACGCCCCTTTGGCGGAAGAGCTTCCTCGGGTCGGGAGTCACCACAGTTTCAAGTGCGGATGTTGGCGAGTTCTTCGACATCATTCCGGAAATCGGGATTACCGGTACGCCGGTGATCGATCCGGCTACGGGAACGATGTACGTCGTCGTGAAGACGAAGGAAGGGGGCAGCAACTTCGTCCAGCGGCTGCACGCGCTCGACATCGCGACGGGGGCGGAGAAACTCAACGGCCCCGTTGTGATTCAAGCCACGGTGCCCGGAACCGGCGCCGGGTCGACAAGCGGTCAGCTGGCGTTCGACTCGCTGCGAGAGAACCAGCGCACGGCGCTGCTCCTCTACAACGGCGTCGTCTACATGGGCTTTGGGAGCCACGGCGATAATCAGCCGTACCACGGATGGCTGCTCGGCTACAACGCCACCACGCTCCAACGTGTGCTGACCTATACGAGCACGCCCAATGGGGAAGGAGGCGGGATCTGGCAAAGTGGCGGAGGTCTGGCGATCGATGCCGCGGGCAATTTCTATTTCGCGACTGGCGACGGTACGTTCAACGTCAACTCGGGCGGTTCGGATATTGCCGACAGCTTCCTGCGATTCAATCTGAGTACTGGAGTGGCGGACTTCTTCACGCCAAGAGATCAGGCGTTTTTGGACGCGAACAATCTTGATCTGGACGCCGGCGGCATGATTCTGCTGCCCGACCAGCCGGGCGCGCACCCGCATCTGCTGGTGAGCGCGGGGAAGAACGGCACCATCTATGTCGTCGATCGCGACAACATGGGCGGCTACAGCACGTCGACCAATCGCAACGTGCAGACGCTCGACAACATCTTCCCATTCGGGACGCCATTGCCAGGCAATTACAGTTCGCCGGTGTACTTCAACGGCAGGGTGTACTTCGGACCTGTGTCGGACGTGGTCCAAGCATTCAGCTTGACGAATGGCCTGTTATCGACAGCGCCGACATCGACAACGTCGCAATCGTATCCGTACCCCGGGGGCGCGCTGGCAATCTCGGCGAACGGGACGTCAAACGGAATTCTGTGGGCGGTCCGGAAGAACGGAAGCTCCGCGGGCGCGCTGCACGCTTACGACGCCGCGAATCTTGCGAATGAGCTGTACAACAGCGATCAGGCGCCGTTAACGAGAGACAGCCTTGCAGACCCGGCCGCAAAGTTCAGCATCCCGCTGGTAGTCAACGGTCGCGTTTACGTGGCGAGCGAGGGCAGATTCACGATTTACGGATTGCTTCAATGACCAGATGCGTGGCAACGCCTTTCTCCAGAGCCTCGGAGAAAGGCGGGCCACGGGGTGTGTTTCCGAGTGCCCATAACGATTTGCATGACAGCGCGCGATTGGGGAGACGCGCGATTGAGCATGGGCTGCCTGTGTGGGAAGGATATTTCGACTTGTCTCGATGCGCTGATTCCAGTCACCGCCGCGGGTTTGCGGCCCTGCTGATACTTTCGGTCCTCCTTTTTTTTGCCGAATTCGCTCAGGCCCAGTCTTCGATTGCATTCGTCCAGGGCAACTGGTCGGCGCCGCAGGGGTCGACGACGTCGGTGTCGGTCGTCTTTCCCTCGGCGCAGACCACGGGCGATCTCAACGTCGTCGTTGTCGGGTGGAACGACACCAATGCGCAAGTCCAAAGCGTGACCGACTCGCGCGGAAACTCGTACGCACGAGCCGTGGGTCCAACGACGCGGACGAATCTCGGTAGCCAAAGCATTTACTACTCCGCGAATATCGTGGCCGGTGCCAACACGGTGACGGTCAGATTTTCTTCGTCGGCGCAGTACCCCGACATTCGCATTGCCGAGTACCGCGGGATCGCGACGACCAACCCGGTCGACGTAGCCGTGGGCGCGCAGGGCAACAATGCGTCGCTCAGTGATAGCGGGACGGCAACGACGACGAACGCGAATGACTTGCTCGTTGGCGCCAACGTCGTTGCGCAGCAGACTGTCGCGGCCGGCTCCGGTTACACCAATCGGATGATTACGACGCCGGACGGCGACATCCTCGAGGATCGAATCGTCACGTCCGTCGGGAACTACAACGCGACGGCGTTCCTGACCGGCGGCTCCTGGATCATGCAGATGGTGGCCTTCCGGGCGGCCCCGCCGCCCGATGCCCAGCCGCCAACCCCTCCCGAGAGTTTGTCGGCGAGCGCAGTGTCAAGCGCGCAGATGAACCTCGCCTGGACCGCTTCTTCGGACAACGTCGGGGTAACGAACTACCTGATTGAGCGCTGTCAGGGGGCGGGGTGCGGTACTTTCGTTCAAATCGGTGCCTCGAGCACGGCCGCGTATAGCGACACGTCTGTTGCTGCCAGTACTAGCTATGTCTATCGAGTGCGCGCCACGGATGCGGCCGCAAACCTGAGCGGTTACTCAAATACCGCCAGCGGGACGACTCCGGCTCCGCCAGATGTGCAAGCCCCGACGGCTCCGACAAATCTGGTTGCCACCGCGTCGTCCACGACGCAGGTCAATCTGACGTGGACGGCATCGTCAGACAACGTCGGCATAACCAACTATCTCATCGAGCGGTGCCAGGGAACAGGTTGCACCGGATTCTCACAGATCGCCTTCGCCAGCGTGCCGAACCACAGCGATTCAACGGTGAATCCCTCAACGACCTACCGATATCGTGTGCGCGCGACCGACGCCGCTTCCAATCTGAGTCCGTACTCCAATTCAGCAAGTGCGACGACTCCGGCGGTGCCAGACACGCAGCCGCCGACCGACCCCTCCAGCCTGGTGGCGACCCCCTGGTCAAGCTCGCAAGTGAACCTCGTCTGGACGCCATCGACGGACGACGTTGGGGTCAGCAGCTATTTGATCGAACGCTGTCAGGGTGCCGGTTGCAGTGGTTTCGTGCAGATTGCCACGTCAGGCGCTTCGAGCTACATCGACGGTTCCGTCGCGGGCAGCGCGACATACACCTATCGAGTTCGCGCGCAAGACGCGGCATTGAATCTGAGCGGATACTCCGCCGCTGCTACCACGACGACGCCAACCGCGCCCGCCGTGATTACCCTCGTGCAGTCAGCATCGAGCGATGCGGGAGTGACCGCGTCCGCTGCGCTTGCTTTCACGAGCGCCAACACGCCAGGGAACTGGATTGCCGTCGCGATACGCGCGGGGCAGGCCGGCCAATCCTTTACCGTCAGCGACTCGCGCGGGAACACATATCGCCAGGCCGTGCGATTGGACGAGACCTCTGACGGGACGACACTTGCGTTGTTCTACTCCGAGAACATCGGCGGTGGGTCGAATACCGTCACGGTGTCGGATTCAATCCCGGGCGGGACCCTGCGATTTGCAATTCTGGAGTATTCAGGCGTTGCAAGCGTAAGTTCGCTCGATGTGACCGCCGCCGCTCAAGGGACCGGCGCGTCGGCGTCTAGCGGTAGCGCGGTCACGACAACCGCCGGAGAACTTGCGCTGGGCATCGTGTCGTCCGCCAACGGACTCACCTTTACCGCCGGGGCCGGCTATGCGGCCCAAGCGCGAGTGCCTGCCGCTCCCAATACCAAACTTCTCGTCGAGGATCTGCGCCGCGCCGTCGCTGGCCCCGTGGCCGCAAACGCGACGCTGAGCGCCGCGGACAACTGGGGTGCCGTCCTTGCAACCTTCCGTCCAGTCGCTGCGCTGCTCGACACGGATCCGCCAACCTCACCGGGAGGGCTGACGGCGACGGCCGGATCGAGTGCTCAGGTGAACCTTTCATGGACCGCCGCATCGGACAATGTTGCGGTCATGAGCTATCTGATCGAACGATGTCAGGGTACTGGGTGTACCACGTTCGTTCAGATCGCGACCACGGGTGCTCTGACCTATAGCGACTCTGCGGTTGCTCCGTCCACGAGCTATAGCTATCGAGTCCGCGCAATCGATGCGACATTCAATGTCAGCGGTTACTCGAATCCCGCGACTGTGACAACGCCGGCCCTAGTGGATACGCAGCCTCCGACCTCACCCGCGAGCCTGACGGCGGCGGCCGGCTCGAGTACTCAGATAAATCTCTCGTGGGCGGCGTCATCCGACAACGTTGCCGTCACGAACTACCTGATCGAACGGTGCCAGGGCAACGGCTGCGGCGCGTTTGTTCAGATTGCGGCGGCGAGTACGCTGAGCTACGTCGACGCGACGGTCGCTCCGTCGACCACCTACATCTATCGTGTACGGGCGACAGATGCGGCATCCAATCTTAGTGACTACTCGAACACGGCGATCGGAACCACCCCGACCCCGCCCGACACGCAAGTGCCAACGCCACCATCGAGTCTTTCAGCCACGGCCGCATCGGCGACTCAGGTCAGCCTTTCGTGGGTCGCGGCAACGGATAACGTCGGCGTCACGAACTACCTCGTCGAGCGCTGCCAGGGTCAGGGATGTGTGGGATTCGCGCAGGTGGCTACGACGGGCGGTGTGAGCTACACCGATGCGACCGTCACCGCTTCGACGAGTTACAGCTATCGTGTTCGGGCCACGGACGCCGCCGCGAATCTGAGCTCGTATTCGAATTCTGCGACGGTTACGACGCCGGCGCCACCGTCCGTTATTTCTCTGGTGCAGGCGGTCGGTTTCGACGCCGGTGTGACGACGATTTCATCGCTCGCTTTTGCTGCTAACAACACCGCAGGCAACTGGATCGCGGTGGCGATACGAGCCGGCCAATCCGGACAGACATTCGCCGTGAGCGACACGCGCGGCAACACGTATCAACGAGCCGTGCAATTGAACGAGACAGTCGACGGCACGACCATCGCACTCTTCTACGCTGAAAACATTGGCGGCGGTCCGAACACGGTCACCGTATCGGACTCGCTGCCAGGTGGAACGCTCAGATTCTCCATCCTCGAATATACAGGTGTCGCGAGCGCGAATTCGCTCGATGTCATTGCCGTCGGACAAGGCGCGAGCGCGTTGCCGTCCACCAGCGCGGTCACGACAGCCACGAGCGGAGAACTGGTACTCGGCCTGGTGTCATCGGCCAATGGACTCACATTCACGCCGGGCAGCGGATTTTCAAGTCGAGTGCAGGTCCCCTTTGCTCCGAATACCAAGCTCTTGGTTGAAGATCAGCGTCAAGTTCTGAGTGGGCCGATTGCTGCTGCAGCGGTGCTCAGCGGATCGGATGACTGGGGCGCCGTCATGGCGACGTTCCGGCCAGCCGGACCACCACCCGACACCCAGGCGCCGACGTCCCCGAGTGCGCTGACCGCCACGGCCGCGTCGAGCGCGCAGGTGAACCTCACTTGGTCGGCAGCGACGGACAATGTCGGCGTCACCAATTACTTAATCGAGCGCTGTCAGGGTCTCAGCTGCAGCAGCTTCTTGCCGCTGGCGACGTCAATCATCGCAAGCTACGTCGACGGATCCGTGAACGCGAGTACGAGCTACGCCTATCGCGTGCGGGCAACGGACGCGGCGTCCAATCTCAGTGGTTTCTCGAATACGGCGAGCGTGACGACCCCGGCGCCGCCAGACAGTTCGGCGCCGACACCGCCAACGAGTTTGACTGCAAGCGCGGCCTCGAGCACGCGGATTGACCTGACGTGGGCCGCATCGTCGGACAACGTCGCGGTAACGAATTATCTCGTCGAACGGTGCCAGGGCAGCGGGTGCAGCACGTTTGCGCCAATCGGGACGAGCAGCACTCCCGGTTACAGCGACATGACGGTGGGCGGGTCGACAAGCTACAGCTATCGCGTTCGCGCTACCGATGCTGCTTCGAACCTCAGCGCCTACTCGAACACGACCAGCGCGACGACGCCGGCGTCGACTGATACACAGGCGCCGACCACGCCAGCGAGTCTCGGTGCGATCCCCTTCTCGAGCGAACAGGTGAACCTCTCGTGGACGTCGTCGACCGACAACGTCGGGGTGACGAGTTACCTGATCGAACGCTGCGAGGGAACCGGTTGCAGCACGTTTGCGCAGATCGGCACAACAGCTACGCCTGGCTACAGCGATACGACGGTCGCGGAGACGACAAGCTACAGCTACCGCGTGAGGGCGTCGGACGCGGCATCCAACCTCAGCGGCTATTCCAATGTCGCCACTGCCAACACACCGGCGACTCCCGATACTCAACCGCCATCAGCGCCTGGGTTCGTGACGGCAGCAGTTGTCAGCGGCACTCGCGTGGACTTGAGCTGGATTGCCGCCACCGACAACGTCGGGGTCACGGGTTATCGTGTCGAGCGGTGTCAGGGTGCGGATTGCACGTTGTTCATCAAGCTCGCTACACCGACTGGAACAACGTTCAGCGATGTTGGCCTGTCGCCGAACACGACTTACCGTTACCTCGTTCTGGCCACTGATGCAGCGGGGAATCTCGGGCCATACTCGAACCCGGTGACGGTCACGACGATCGAAACGATCCCCGAGCTCGTGGCCGCATATTCCTTCAACGAGGGCACCGGCACGACGGTACACGACACGTCAGGGCGCGCTAACGATGGTGCGATTGGAACAGCTGTCTGGTCCGCAGAAGGAAAGTACGGCGGATCCCTATCATTCAACGGCAGCACGGCTCGGGTGGTGATACCGGACAATCCGACGCTGCGACTGACGACAGCCCTGACTCTCGAAGCTTGGGTCAAGCCCGCCGTCGTGAACAGCGCGTGGCGGGATGTGATCTACAAAGGAGACGACAACTACTTCCTCGAGGCGACGACCGGGACCAGCGGGGGGCCTGGCGCGGGGCTCACACTGGCATCCTCAGGCAACACCGTCGTGCTCGGTCCAACGTCGCTGCCGGTCGGCACCTGGACCCATCTCGCCCAGACCTACGACGGGACGACCGTCCGGTTGTATGTCAACGGTGTGCAAGTTGCGTCGACGCCAAGAATTGGTCTGGTGCTTACTTCGACAAACCCGCTAGAGATTGGCGGCGACAGCATCTACGGACAGTTCTTCACCGGCCTGATCGACGAAGTTCGCGTCTTCAATGTCGCTCGGACGCCGACACAGATTCAGTCGGACATGTCGACGCCGCTGGTCAGCGGTATTGCAAGTACCGCTTTGAACCCGACGGCCATCGATTTCGGAAAACAGGCCAAGGGGGTGACCACGAGCCCACGTACCGTCACCCTGTCGAATTCCGGGAGTATCGCCTTGACGCTCAGCGGCATCGCGATCACCGGAGTCAATGCGAGTGATTTTGCTGAAACGAATACGTGCGATGTATCCCTCGATCCCGGTAGCTCGTGCGCCATCTCCGTGACGTTCGGGCCGGGCGCGATTGGTTCCCGAACGGCGCAGATTACTGTTCAGGACGATGCGCCCGGCGCACCGCACATCGTCTTGCTGCAGGGCACAGGTGTCGAAGTGCTGGTGGTCCCGGCCATAGTGACCATGACGCCGGG
The DNA here is from genome assembly GCA_035758845.1 of Vicinamibacterales bacterium. Classification (GTDB taxonomy): domain Bacteria; phylum Acidobacteriota; class Vicinamibacteria; order Vicinamibacterales; family 2-12-FULL-66-21; genus JALZOC01. Next base: position 2,395 of record DASTVZ010000016.1, on the reverse strand, counting down.
CAGTACCCAGCAATTCAACGCGACGAGCAGCGATGCAACCACTTACGCGTGGTCGGTCGACGGCGTCGAGGGCGGTTCGATTGCCACTGGCACGATTAACGAGACGGGCCTGTACTCAGCTCCGCCATCCGTCGGGAACCACACCATTTCGGCCACGACGTTCGACGGATTGCAGTCGGGCAGCGCGACAGTCTACGTCGTCAGCTACCAGGGGACTTTCACCGCGCGGGAGAATAATTCGCGGACCGGCGCGAACCTGAACGAAACCGTGCTGACGCCGACGACTGTCAGCCCCGCGAGGTTCGGCAAGCTGCGATCCTTCGACATTGATGGAGAAGCGTATGCGTCTCCGCTCTACGTGCCGGCGGTAAATGTGCCGGGCGCCGGCGTCCACAACATCGTGTACATCGCAACCGAACACAATTCGGTGTACGCCTTTGACGCAGACGGACTGGTGACAGCGCCGCTCTGGCGCGTGAGTTTCATCAATCCTGCGGCGGGTGTCACCACGGTGTCGCCATCCGACGTCGGCGAATGCTGTGATATCACCCCGGAAATCGGTATCAGCGGCACACCGGTCATCGACGTGGCGCGCGGGATCCTCTACGTTGTTGCAAAGACCAAGGAGGCGGTTGGCAGGACGACCAACTACGTGCAACGCCTCCACGCGCTCGAGCTCGCAACGGGCGCGGAGCGACTCGGAGGCCCGGTGGTCATTCAGGCGTCGGTGCCTGGCACCGGAGCGGGAACTGCTGGCGGGCAGGTTGCGTTCTCGGCGTTGACCCAGAATCAGCGGCCGGCGCTCCTACTGCAAAACGGCGTCGTTTATGTCGCGTTTGGCAGTCATGGAGATCGGCAGCCCTATCACGGCTGGGTGATTGGCTACGATGCCGCGACACTTCAGCAGACCGTCGCGTATAACGCCACACGCAACGGGGAAGGTGCCGGGGTCTGGATTGCCGAGTCCGGTCCGGCAGCGGATGCCGGCGGCGACGTGTACTTCGTGACCGGGGACGGAACGTTCGATGCGAACATCGGCGGCACGAGCTTTGGCGATAGCTACCTGAAGATGAGCCCGCAGGGTTCCGTGGTGGATTACTTTACTCCCCATGACCAGGGCATCCTGGATTCGAACAACATCGATCTTGGATCGGGCGGGATCGTTCTGCTGCCGGATCAGCCAGGTGCGCACCCGCATTTGCTGGTGAGCGCTGGAAAGAACGGCACCATCGATTTGATCGATCGCGACAACATGGGTCACTATCAGCCGAATAACGACAATCAGATTGTGCAGTCGTTGATCAATGTGTTTCCGTTTGGCACGCCCGAGCCTGGGAACTACAGCGCGCCGGTGTACTTCAACGGGATGCTTTTTTTCAGTCCGGTCTCGGACAACATCCAGGCGTTCAGCTTGAGCAATGGCCTTCTGTCGACCACTCCAACGTCCCGTTCGTCCGAGATCTTCGCGTATCCAGGCGGCACCATCGCACTGTCCGCGAGCGGAGACATCAATGGGATTCTTTGGGCTGTCGAGAGGCGCGAAAGCGGATCTGGGGCGTTGCACGCTTACGACGCGACGAACCTGGCCATCGAGCTGTATCACTCGGATCAAGCTGGGCCTCGAGACACTCTGGACGCGCCAAACAAGTTCAGTGCACCGATCATCGCGAACGGCAAGGTGTACGTCGCCTCGAAAACGAAGCTGACGATCTTTGGATTGTTCCAGTGATGAATGCGAACGCGAGGCGTCTGTGGGCGTGTTTGCTGACAGTCGTGACCGCGGCGACGATACCGTGCAGCACCTTTGCGCAGTCACCCGAACAAGGGATCCTCGCGCGGTTGACGAAGGAAACGCACGAACAAGCCGTTGCGTGCGGCCGTGCCGGCCCCGACTGTTCTGTGACGCCGTATGAACTGTGCGCCTCGAACGGCCGCTATGCCGCACGACTTGCGACGCCGTTCTCGCGCGTGGCGTCCGCGGCAACGGACGCTGGCAAGTCAGGCCGCCGCTTGGACCGTGTTACGCCTGGCGCCGCCAACCGCTGGGGAGTTGGCATCTTCGTGTACCCGGCCGACAATTCTCCCGCCGCCGATGCGATTCAACGACTCGAGATTCGTCGTCAGGGGCAGAGCATCAAACCCACCACATCGACTGTGGGACCGATCACGGTAAAGAACGCCGACGGATCGACAAAGCAGCTGTCCAGGGGCTTCTTTGCTTTCGCTGCTGACGCGTTTGCTCCGACAGCAGACATTACGGTCGTCCTCGTCGGAGCCGCTGGCGAAACGACCTGCGTGCTCGATCAGGCGCGGCTTCGCGCACTTCGGTAGCCGGCGCGGGCTTGCCATCACACCTTTTCAGTTTCTTCTGGAGTCTGGCGCCAACTCAAACGCG
>DASTVZ010000013.1:0-19044 GCA_035758845.1 Vicinamibacterales bacterium | reverse complement strand
CGCACATCATTGACGTGGTAGTCGCCGCCATTGAGCGTCGCAGCGAGACCCGACGCCAGGATCTTCTTGTATCGATACCCCACGTCGATCGCGAGCGGACCGGTTTGAAACACCATGCCGCCGCCGACACCGAGCAGCGGGTCGGTGCGATTGAGAAATCCCAGTCCTTCTTCGATGACCTCATAGGCGGCGCCGCCGAACCCGCTGACGTTAGTGTTCAACCGCGCCCAGCCGGCTGTCGCCTCGCCATATGGCCGCACGCTGGAGTGCGGTGACGCGATGACGCGCACGCCTCCCTCGCCATACCACGCCGTGACATGCAGACCAACCGGCGTGTAGCCGAGCAAGTCGAAGAGCGGCGGCTTGATGTCGGACATACGTCCGAACTCGCCGACGACCTGAAGATTGGGAAGGAAACCGGCGACAACGGTGCCGCCAAACGTGGGAGCGGCCGACGTGCCGCCGACAAACGGTGTGGACGACGTGCCGAAGGTGATTCCGCCGAAACCCTGGATTGCTCTGTTGGTCGTCTGGGCGTGTGCTGGTGTAGCGAGCGAGCAGACCGAGAGTAGGGCTGCAGAAACAAGTAATCTTTGCAGCATTGATGACACTCCGGCGCCGGCAGTGCCAGCTGAGCAAAGGAAGTACCATGGTTTCCTTTGCGGAAACGTTCGAAGAAAAGCGCGGATCGCGGCTCTCGGGCGGCTGAGGTGTCGTTTGCAAAGGCCAGTGACGCAGCCTCCCGACCAAGGCCGTCGCAGCCGGCCACCGGATCCCGGATGCCAGGAACCGTTATCACGCGCCTCGTCACATCGCCGTTGGCGTCTTCTCGGAGCGTGAAATAATCTGGCGGTTCTTTCGTTCAAGACAGGAGATCGATAGATGAAGCTGTCCCTCGCCATCGGGACCGTCGCGGCCGTGATCGCTGCCGCCGCCCCGACCGACGTTGCTCCGTCAATCGCCGAAGCGTCGCAAACTCCAGCCGCCGCGCCGGCGGCGGGCGGAAACCGGCTGCGTGTGCCGGTCGATTATTACAAGCTGCCGAATGGACTGAAGGTCGTGCTGTCGCGCGACACGACGAGCCCGACGGCCTGCGTCGCGGTGTACTACAACATCGGGTTTCGCAACGAGCCAAAGGATCGCACCGGCTTCGCGCACCTGTTCGAGCACATGATGTTCCAGGGATCGGCAAACCTGGGAAAGATGGCGTTCATTCGGCTGGTTGAATCGAACGGCGGCCTTCTGAACGGATCGACGCGCTTCGACTTCACCAACTACTTCCAGGTCGTCCCCTCCCACGTGCTCGAGCCAATTCTGTGGGCCGAGGCGGATCGCATGCGTTCGCTCGATATCGATATCGAGAACTTGAAAAACCAGCAGGAAGTCGTGAAGAACGAAGTGAAGGTCAACGTGCTCAACCAGCCGTACGGCGGCTTTCCGTGGATCGACCTTCCCATGTCGGCGAACGAGAACTGGTTCAACGCGCACAATTTCTACGGCGACCTCGCGCATCTTGACGCCGCCACCGTCGACGAGGTTCGCGCGTTTTTCAAAACCTACTACGCACCGAACAACGCTGTACTTGTCGTGACTGGCGATTTCTCGCCCGACGAAGTCAAAGGATGGGTGCAGAAGTACTTCGGAAACGTTCCGTCGGCGAAGCTTCCCGGTTCGCCGGATTTGAAGGAACCGCGCCAGGAGAAAGAGAAGCGCGCCGGGCGCACCGATCCTCTCGCCAACCGTCCGGCCTTGGGTATCGCGTATCACGCGCCCAATCGACTGACCCCGGAGTGGTACGCGTTCGGGTTACTTGATGAAGCGCTCGCGCAGGGTTCGGACTCACTGCTCTACGACGAACTGGTCAGGAAGAAAGGCATGACCGGCAGCGTGGCAGCAGGCATCAACTTCGGGCTCGGCAACATGTTCGATTACAGCGGTCCGATGTTGTGGATTGCGCAATTCTTCCACGACTCCTCTGTCTCGTCCGATGCCCTGCTCGCCGCGATCGATGGGATTGTGGAAAAGGTAAGAAAAGACGGACTTGATCAATCGGCGCTCGATCGCGCGCGTGTGAAGATGCGCTCGGACCTCTACGCCAGTCTCGAACAGTTTGCCGGGTTCGGCCGCGCGAATCTGCTCGCGTCGTTCGCGCTGTTCGACGACGATCCATCCAAAATCAACCAGCTCGAGGACGGTTTCGAGAAGGTCACGCCAGCACTGATCCAGAAAACGGCAGAGGAATATCTTCGACCCGGCAATCGAACCGTCTATGTGGTGACCCCCGGCAAGACCGCTGCGCAGGGCGACAAGGAGGCGCGATGAAACCGATCTTCGTTTTTGCGCTCGCACTTCTCGCCGGTATGCAGCAGGCGGCGCAGCAGAAACCGCCGGCTACCGGCGCGCCAAAAGACTTCGTGCTGCCTGCGGCGAAGCGCTTCACGCTCGCCAACGGTCTGCCCGTGACGATGGTGCCGTTCGGACAGGTGCCGAAAGCGGCGATTCGGCTCGTCGTCGCCGCAGGAAATCTGTACGAAAACAAGGACGAAGTCTGGCTGGCGGACCTCACCGGCAACTTGATGCGTGAAGGGACAGCGAGCGAAACAGCCGATGCCGTGGCGCGGGGATTCGCCGCCATGGGTGGTGAGCTCGGAATCAACGTTGGTCCCGATAACACCTCGATTTCAACAGAGGTGTTGTCGGAGCGCGCTGCCGACGCCGTCCGCAAACTTGCAGACGTCGCACAACGCCCGCGATTACCGGAGTCGGAGATCGAACGCGTGAAAGGAAACCTGCTGCGAAATCTCGCGATTTCGAAGAGTTCACCGCAGGCGATCGCTCAGGAGAGGTTTGCGCAACTTCTCTATGGCGAGCACCCCTACGGCCGCGTGTTTCCAACCGAAGCCATGGTCAAGGGTTACACGCTCAACCAGGTGCAGACGTTCTACCGCGCTCACTACGGCGCGGCCCGTGCACGGTTGTACGTCGCTGGCGTGTTCGATGCCGCCTCGCTGGAATCCGCCATCAAGCAAGCATTCGAAGGATGGACGGGCGGTAAAGCCACCGACGCGCCGCCACTTCCACCTTCGTCTGGCCGCCAGTTCGCGCTGATCGATCGGGCTGACGCACCGCAATCGACCGTCATGTTGGGCCTCCGCGTGCCGACGGCCTCGCACAAGGACTGGGTTGCGCTCGAAGTCACCGACGCACTACTCGGCGGGGCATTCGGCTCACGGATCACGACGAACATTCGTGAGCTGAAGGGGTATACCTACTCGCCGTACAGCCAGCTCGACGCCCACCCGGCGCAGGCGAGTTGGGTCGAGGCGGCGGATGTCACCACCAACGTCACGGGAGCGTCTCTCAAGGAAATCTTTCTCGAAATCGACAAGTTGCGGAAGGAAGCTCCACCGGCTGCGGAATTACGCGGCATCCAGAACAATCTGGCCGGCGTGTTCGTGGTGCAGAACGCGTCACGCACGGGCGTCATCGGACGGCTCGCGTTCGTGGACCTGCACAAGGTCGGGCCCGACTATCTCTCGACCTACGTGAAACGGGTGATGGCGGTCACGCCGGAAGAAGTTCGTCGCATCGCCAATGAATATCTGACGCCGGACAAGATGTCACTGGTCGTCGTCGGTGACGAGAAGACCGTTAAGTCTCAGGTGACGCAGTGGGCGCAATGAATCCTTCCGGATCCGTTGTCCGGGATCCGTGATCCGGCAGAGATCGGGAAATTCCGCTCCCGGCTAGACCTGGCCGCGATCCGATCCGTCATCTTCGAGAAGTGCCGGACCGCCCCACCCGGCACTTGATTCTTCCGTTGTCGCTCTTCCCTTCGCGTGATATATCTGCCCCCCGAACTTCCGCGTTAGTGTTCACCTGCGTCATGACCCGCCACTCGCGCGGGCCCGCCGGGTCGCTCTCTAGCGAGGCTGCGCCTCAGACCATCAAGGCTCTGCCTCGCTAGGTCATAAGCTTGATAACGCCGTGCTGACGCACGGCTCGCGGAAGAATCTCGACGGGGTGCCCATGGGACGACAGCTCCTTGCCTTCAGCATCGCTGCTGCGATTCTCTGCAGCTGCCCTGCCGGAGCCAGTGCGCAATACTTCGGCCGCAACAAGGTTCAATACGATCGCGTCGAGATCCGCGTCCTTGCGACCGAGCACTTCGACCTCTACTATCCGCGCGAGGATTTGTCGGCTGCGTTGACGGCCGGTCGATTGGCCGAACGATGGTACGCCCGATTGTCGAAGGTGCTTCAGCACACGCTGACCGGACGGCAACCCCTCATCCTCTACGCGAGCCATCGCACGTTCGAGCAGACCAACGTCTGGTCCGGGCTGATCGACGAAAGAACCGGCGGGTTTACCGAGTCGCGAAAACGTCGCATCGTCATTCCGTTCGCGTCGACGCTTGCTGAAACCGATCACGTCCTCGGACACGAGATCGTCCACGCCTTTCAATACGACATGTCGGATGAATCGAAATCGCCACTTGACGTGCCTCTCTGGTTCGTCGAGGGCATGGCCGAGTACCTCACGCTTGGTGCCGACGATCGGCTGACCGACATGTGGATGCGCGATGCGGCGTCGAAGGAGCACCTGCCCGACATCCGAGAACTCGCGTCGCCACGGTTTTTTCCATATCGCTGGGGGGCCGCGTTGTGGGCATTCCTGTCGGATCGCTACGGGTCCGATTTCCCGGCGCGTGCACTGCGCGCGAAACGTGACCTGCGTCGGCGTCTCGAGTCGCTGACTGGCGAGCGGATGGATGCGATCTCATCGGCGTGGCACAGCTACGTCAGAGAAAAATACGGACGCGTCCGGGGCGCGGCAACCGAGACGCCGGCAGTAGTTTCCACCGCACATGGAGGCGGCCGGTTGAATCTCGCCGCCTCGCTCAGCCCGGACGGCCGCCGGATGATTTACTTCTCCGAACGCGATCAGCTTTCGATCGATCTCTTTCTCGCCGACGCACGAACTGGCACGGTGATCCGAAAGTTGATCACGACGGCGGCGAATACCGCCTTCGACAGTCTGCAGTATCTCCATTCAGCGGGAGCCTGGGATCCTTCCGGGAAGCGGTTTGCTCTGGCAACCATTCGCGAAGGACATCCGGCGCTGATGCTGCTCGACGTGGACGACGGGCAGGCATCACGCGATTTGCGTTTTGATCAGTTCGAGGAGATGTACAGTCCGACGTGGTCGCCAACCGGTGATGCAATCGCTTTCGCGGCGTTGAGCGGCGGCGCGACCGATCTGTTCATCGTTGATCTGAAGGAGAAGCACGTTCGCCGACTGACTCACGATCAGTTCGCGGACGTCCAGCCCGCCTGGTCACCGGATGGCAGATCGATCGCCTTTGCAACCGACCGCTTCTCCACCAAGCTCGTCGAACTGAAGTGGGGATCCCTTCAGATTGCCGTGATCGACATCGCAACCGGCGCCGTGTCGCGACTCGGGGCCGACGAGGTTACCTCGCAGCGCGATCCTGCATGGTCACCCGATGGCGCGAACGTGTTCTTCGTCGGAGATCGAGGAGAGATCAGCAACATTTTCCGATTCGATCGTGATAGTGGCGGCGTATTTCAGATCACGGATATTCATACCGGGGTAAGTGGAGTCACCAGACTGAGCCCGGCGTTGTCAGTCGCAGGAGCGTCGGGAGCCCTTGCCTACAGCGTGTTCGCCGGCGGCGGATACGAAGTCCACACCATCGAGTCTGGGCCGGGTCTGGACGGCCAACTGGTTCCAGCGGTTTCGCCGATTGTCACAGCAACAGCAAGCCGAACTGACGAGAACGTGCCCGTTCCACAGCTTCCGACGATTGTCGATCCTCAGCGCTCGAGCGATCACGAGTATCGACCGAAGCTGGGGCTCGAAGCGCTCGGCATGCCGTATTTCTCCGCTGGTGGGGGCGCATTCGGCACATCTGTGCAGGGTGGCAGCTCGTTCCTGTTCGGCGACCTGCTCGGCGATCGTCAATTGTTCACGGCCGTGCACTTGAGCAGTCAGCTTGATGAATCGGCCTTCATGGGAACCTATCTCGATCGCGGCGGTCGATGGAACTGGGGAGTAACGATCAATCAGATCCCGCAGGTTGGCCAATGGCGCTCGCCGATTCGGGCGGGAGAAGAGGCCGACACGTTGGTTCGGACACGAGAACGGCGCGTGTGGACCGAGCGTGAAATCTCCGCGTTCGTGGCGTACCCGCTGAATCGATGGAGGCGAATCGAGTTCAGCATCGGCACGCGGCAGAACATGTTCGAACGTGAGGCAGAAACCGACGTCGTGTCGTCGACAACCGGCCGGTTGATTGATACACAGCCCGCTGAGACTCCAGCCAGCTCACCACTGACCGTCGCCGGCACGTCTGTCGCGCTTGTTGGCGACACGGCCATCTTCGGCGGCACCGGCCCGATTCTCGGCAGCCGGTATCGCTTCCAGGTGTCACCCGTCTTCGGCGGCGCCTCGTATGTCAACGTGCTGGCCGACTATCGTCGATACGTGATGCCAGTTCGCCCATACACGGTCGCTCTGCGAATCCTTCATTCGGCGCGTTACGGTCCGGGCAGCAACGATCCTCGGTTGTTGACGACATATGTCGGATCGTCATGGCTCGTGCGCGGCTACGGACCGAGCCGCGTTGCCGAGTCGGAGTGTGGCGCCGGGCCGTGTCCGGCCCTCAATCGCATGCTCGGAACGGGCGTGCTCGTCGCCAAACTCGAAGTGCGTGCGCCGCTCTTGAGCGCATTCAGCTCGCGATTCCGCTATGGCGCCCTGCCACTCGACGCGTTCGCCTTTGCCGACGCGGGTACCACGTGGGGTGCAATCGACCGACCTCTCGGCTGGACAACGATGGCCAGTGCCTTGATTCGCAGCGTCGGCGGCGGCGTGCGAGCCAATGCAATGGGACTAATTTTTGATGCGTCAGCCGAACGACCGCTCGATCTGCGGTTACACGGCTGGCGCTTCTCGATTAATGTCAGGCCGGCCTTCTGAAACGCAATCCTTGCGCGTCCGGTGGCGACGTCAACCGCGATTCGCGTCGAAGATGTTGTCGACGATGGAATTCGCGCGGCTCTCGAGGCGGCGTTGCAAGTCGTCGAATCTTTTCGTCATGTCGCGCCTGATCGCGCGCGCCGCGAGCACGAACGTAATGTTCAAGCCGAGCAAGCCAACAATTAGAAGGGCGGCAATGAGCCACGGCACCATCTTGTCACCAGCAGATGAGGTTCAGTGTCATCGGGCCGATGTCGGCCCGGTCACACTAGTCTAAAAGAAACCGGCATCTTTGATCACTGGAAGGGCCAAGTGACGGTCGGCCACCGAGACGGCGATAATGTGTCCAACTGGACAATTCAGGTAGGACCTGGGTGCTGAATGTGATTTCGCAAGACCTCCAGTACTCCTTCCGCACGCTCAGACGGACACCCGCGTTCACTCTCTTTGCCATTGCGACTCTTGCGCTCGGTGTCGCCGCGAGCACCACGATGTTCGCGGTCGTCGATGCCGTTCTGTTGAAGCCGCTGCCGTTCGGTGACCCGCAATCGCTCGTGACAGTTCAACTGGATTCAGGAGCGCGAATATCCGAACGTTATGCGTACGAATGGCGATCGCAGGGCCGAACCACTACAGATCTTGCGGGATGGTTCGACGCACGGATGATTCTGAGTGGACGAGGAGAACCGGTCGAGGTGCTCGTCGACCGGACAACGCCGAACTTCTTTGACGTGCTCGGCGCGCGCCCGATTCTCGGTCGGACATTCTCTTACGCCCACGATCTGAGGCGAATCGAACGGGAGGTTGTCCTTGGTTACGGTCTCTGGCAGCGACGGTTCAGTGGCGAATCGCGCGTCATCGGCCAGTCAATCACCCTGGACGACGCGTCATTCACCATCGTCGGCGTGATGCCTCCAGGCTTCGCGATTCGAACGAATGAACTCCCCGAATCTCGGGCAGAACTCTGGACCCCGTTTCAAATCGATCCTGATGCCGGAGGCGGCATGGGCGGTGCGCTGAACGTCGTCGCTCGTCTGGACAGGACCGCGTCGTTCAAGGAAGCACAAGTCGAGTTTGCGACAATTTCCGATCGACTGGAGGCCGAACGTGCTTCCTTCACGCGGAACTGGCGCGTTCAGGTGGTCCCGTTGCGAGAAGCGACCGTACAGAACATCCGCACGACGCTCGTCGTTCTATTCGGCTCCGTAGGGATTCTGTTATTGCTCGCGTGCGTGAATCTCGCAACTCTGCTGCTCGGTCGAACGACCGCCCGTGCCAGGGAGATAGCCGTCCGCATTTCGCTGGGCGCAACCAGCGCACGAGTGATTCAACAACTGGTAACCGAGAGCGGTGTGTTGGCGGCCGTCGGCGGAACCGCGGGGGCGTTGGTCGCATTCTGGGGAACACACCTGGTGTCAACCCGACTTCCATCGGCGCTCGATCTTCCTCGCGTGGGTCAGATTTCAGCTGACTACCGGACTCTTGGTTTCACGCTTGGCGCAACGACCTTCACGGCCGTTGTTTTCGCGCTGTTTGCCGCGTTCCGCACCGTCACGCTAGTCAGGCAGGATTCGACAAACGTCCGAACCACGTCGACGTCGAGCCGCAGGCGATTTGCAGCGGACGTCCTCCTCGTCGGTCAGATAACGCTGGCCGTAACCCTTCTCGCGTGCGCAGGTCTTCTCATTCGCAGTTTCGAGACGCTGACGCGGGTGAATCTCGGCTTCACGCCGGAGGGCGTTGTGACGATGCGGACGACGTTATCCGGCGAGCGATATGACGGCGCCGACCGCATCCGGGGCTTTACGACAGAGCTACTCACACGCGCTGCAGCGATCCCAGGAGTGCAATCGGTTGGCACAGCGAACTACCTGCCATTGAGCAACGTGGGCGAAGGCGCCGCCTTCGAGATTGAAGGGCGCACGTACGGTCGTCCGGATGAGCAGCCAGGCTCGTGGCGCAGCGTGGTTGGCGGCCGGTACTTCGAGAGCATGGGAATCCCACTTCTGCGCGGCCGTTTGCCAGGATCACGTGACACGGATCGTACTCAACCCGTTGCGGTCATTGACGAGATGCTCGCCCGGCGGTACTGGCCGAACGGCGATCCGATTGGCACGCGGCTGCTCTTCAAGAATGCGGATGGCGCGAAGACGTCCACCGTCGTCATCGGAATTGTTGGGAGCGTTCGATGGATGGCGTCGGCCGCCGAACCGCCTGGAACGACATATCTGTGGTTCCCGCAACAACCGGGCCGCGAGATTACGCTGGTCGCGCGATTGAACGGTCGTGCGTCGGATACTGCAACGGCGCTCACGCGTGCGTTCACTGAGAGCCATCCTAGACAGCCAGTGTCGGATGTCCGCACGCTCGATGACTTCGTCGCCGCGGACATTGCCAGGCCCCGGTTTACGATGTTGGTACTCGCCGGCTTCGCGGTTGTGGCGATCGTTCTCGCGGCGATCGGGCTGTACAGCGTGATCTCGTTCGATGTCCTGCAGCGGACGCGTGAAGTCGGCGTCCGGCTTGCACTCGGCGCACAGCGCCGTGATGTGATTCGACTGTTCATGTCGACCGGTCTGGTGGCCACGGGAGTCGGCGCGATCGTGGGTCTCGGCTGCACGCTCGCCGTGGGGCGAGTGGTTGGAGCGCTGTTATACGGCGTATCGCCGCGCGATCCGATGAGCATCGTCGCCGCAACGCTGTTCGTAGCGGTCGTCGCAATTGTCGCGACATATGTGCCGGCGTTCCGCGCGACTCGCGTTGATCCTGTCGTCGCACTTCGGCGAGAGTGACATCCAGCTGAACGCCGCATGTTGGCTCAATTGCGGCCTCACTCGTCAACCCAAGGCCGAATGGCAGGGACCGACGTCTTATATCCGGTCGAGGAGGGGATATGGGAAACATCTGGCGGGTCATCGTCGCATGTGCGGTGCTGTCTGTGACTGCGACAGTTCTCGCACAAGAAAGACAGGCACCGTTCCGCAAAGGCGATCCCGGCGTATCGGATCCGATTTTGACAAAAGAGGTCCATCCCCGCTACACGCGGGAAGCGATGCAGGCGAGAATCGAAGGCACGATCGAGATGGACGCCGTCGTGCGCGAAGACGGCTCGGTCGGCGACGTCACGATCACGCGGTCGCTGGACGACAAGTACGGGCTGGATGAAGAAGCCGTCAAAGCGATGAAGCAGTGGCAGTTCAAGCCGGGCACGAAGGACGACAAGCCGGTCACCGTCGTCGTCAGCGTGACGATGAGCTTCACGCTGAAATAAGAAAGTGTGAACGGCTACGTCGGCAGGCGCACGTTGTCGTGTATCACCGGAGATTCCCGCGCGACGCGTCGCTCTTTCCCTTCATAGTGCCTGGTCGAAGTCAGACTGTCGCGCCGGTCGCGGATCGACCACACATTGGTGCACTCAGAGCATCGCAGGTACGCGAACCGACCCATCGTCAGTGCGGCCGTAACTTCTGGACTCTGGCAATTCGGGCAGCTCTGGGTGTCCATGACGCCGTTGCCACCAGTAGCAACAGTCGAGCCTATGGATCCCGTCCTGTGGCCGTGATTTCCGCTTGTTCCGGTATCGAAGGCGCGCCGCAAGCGGACAAATGTCGTTAGCGGCGACGCTATTCCGCGCGCAGCGACGCGACCGGATCGGCCCGGCGAGCGACGAACCAGAATTGTCGTCGCGGCGCGACCTCGAAGGTCACGTTGGAATCTGCCCTGGAACGGGCGCATCATCCGCACCCGCCCCGCGGCTGCCGCTCTCCTGGACGACGTTCTGCGCCGCACCTCCGCCGTATCTCGGACCCCACCCGCTCGAATAGGGCGACCACCACCCTGAATAGCCCTCCTGAATGGTCAGAGGATCGCCGACCGACACATTGGCTGTGTTTCCCATTGCCTGCGCCCATGCCAAAAGCGCACACGGGGTGAGGTAATTCGGCGGCGCGCGACTCGCGGGGTACTCGCGTACCGCCTTGCATCGAACCGATTGGCTGCGCTAGCCTTTGCGCGCCTTTCATCCTCACTTCGAAAGGGGACGCGCTGTGAGACACATGCGCTTGCTTGTGCTCAAAACGGTCACAACCTTTGTCGCGGTCGCCCTGCTGATGCAGCTGTCCGCACGCGCACAAACGGCGCAAGGTGGTGACGGATCCGCTTCGAGTCGAATCACGTTGACGGCGACGACGCAAAGCGCCGTTGTCGAATCGAACACCCTCATCGCACGCATGGTCCAGGTTGGCGAGCTGAGAAGTGTGCGAGTCGTGGATGACCGACAGATTCCGGGGCGACAGACTCAGACGCTGCAGCAGATTTACAGAGGGATCCCGGTCGAAGGTGGCAGCGTCACGTTACAGCGGAGCGGGTCGACGACGGTCTCAGTGTTCGGAACACTGTTCAACAACATTTCGATCGACGTCACGCCGGCGATTGCTGCAATCGACGCCGCCCGCATCATCGAGAAAGCTGCCAATGCTTCGATTGCATTCGGGGCCTCCCCGACGCTGGTCGTCGTCCCGTCACCAGTCGGTACATTCGCGCTGACATACAAGGCGACAGTCGCCTACGCGATCACCTACTACGTCGACGCACTCACGGGCGACGTCGTGCGTGTCGTCGATGAAAAAAACTACGACACCGGGCTCGGCACTGGCACGCTCGGCGAGCCGAAGAAGATGGCTACGACACTCATGGGCGGCACGTACCGGACCAGGGACACACTGAGGCCGGCTGGCATCAGCACGTACGACACCGGCGGGAGTTCGATCGTCTACGACCGCCTTATCAACGGAAACAACGCGAATGATAGCGACTTGGCGTCGAACGCGACCAACACTTGGACGAACGGCTACGTTGTCGACGCGCACTCCAACACAGGGCTCAGCTACGACTACTTCTTTCGTCAGCACAACTGGTCGGGGCTGGACGGCTCGAACGCGCCGCTGAGCGATATTGTGCATAGCGGTCCCGAGTCGCGCGATAACGCCAGCTTCATTCGGCCACCCTTCGGTCCGACAAGGAACGGCGCGATGGTCTACGGCCGCACCAGCGGCGGCGTTCCGGTGACTTCGATGGATGTTGCAGCCCACGAGCTGATGCACGGGGTGACGTTTTTTTCTCTGAGCAACCGAACGGGTAGTGGCTTTACCCCTATCGTCTACACCGTCCTCGGCCCAACGTCGTTCGTGCTCAACGGGACGACGTTTCCCTGCAGCACGACCGGCGTGGTCGACAGCCAGGGCATTCGGCGGCCATTCGTCTGCAGCAGCAGCGGACAATACAGACTCGGCGCCCTCCACGGGGGCGCGATTAACGAAGCAGTTTCGGACATCTTCGGCACAAGCGTCGAGTTCTTCTTCCAACCGGCCGGGTCGGGACCGCTGAAGGCCGACTACCTGATGGGCGAAGACATCACCGGTTTCGGACCGAACCGGTCCCTGGTTGATCCCGCATCGATTGGTATCCGCCATGATTTCGGGACGATGGAGTACCCGGATCATGTCACCAAAATGCTGAACTACGTGCTGGTGGCGAGCGGCGGTACGGCGACGAATCCGACCGTGGTGAACTTCTTCCCCATTGCGTTCTCGAATGGCAACTTCGTGTTCTTCCTGAATAGCGGTCATGATGGCGGCGGCGTACATCTGAACTCGACGCTGCTCAGCCACACGTTCTATCTTGCGATTGAAGGCGGCCGCAACGCGACTTCCGGAGTGTCGGTCTCGGGCGTGGGCGCGGCAAACCGCGCGCAAATCGAAAAGGTCTTTTTCCGCGCGATAACGCAGCTGATGCCCAACAACGCGAACTTTCAGACGGCGGCCGCGACCGTGATCCAAGCAGCGATTGACCTATACGGACCAAGCAGCGCCGCGACACAGGCGGTCACCCAGGCAATGACTGCCGTCGGCCTGCGCTAACCGCCGCGATTTGATTTGAAGGGCTTTTTCACTCATGACACTTCCCGAATCGACGATCTGCTGGTTCGCGGCCGTGCTCGTCATCGCGAGCGCCGCCAGTACACCGACCGCTGCGCAGTCATACTCGCAACGCAGAGTCGAGATCTCCGGAAACGTCGGCGCGCAGACTGGCGCCAGCAAGTTCACGCAATCACATTCGTTCACTTTCAACAGCGAGACCGAGACGCTCACTGTTGATCATGACGTGAAGACCGCGCTCGGATTCAACGTCGGCGCCGCGGTGAGGCTCGTCCCGCAATTCTGGGCCGGCGTGCAGTACGCGATGGCCGAGATGAAGCCAAGTGCTTCGATCACAGCGGTCATTCCTCACCCGCTGGTGTTCAACGCTTCCCGAACAGTCGAGGGATCGAGTAACGACGTCGTCCACAACGAACAGAACGTGCACGTGGATCTCATGTACGCACTTCCGGTCCGTGCCGTCGATGTCAGGGTCATGGGGGGACCGACGTTCTTCAATCTGAAGCAGGACTTGGTCTCGCGCGTAACGGTCAACGAGAGCTATCCGTTCGACACCGCGACGTTCGCCAGCGCGACGACGAAGCGATTGTCGAAGTCGGCGGTGGGATTCAACGCGGGTGTCGATATCTCACGTCCGCTCTCGCCGCAGGTCGGAATCGGCGCGCTCATCCGCTATAGCCGGGGTGATGTGAAGTTTGATGACCCGGACACCGGTCCGCAGACCGTCAAGGCGGGCGGGCTCGAAGCGGGCGGCGGTCTGCGAATCAGGTTCTGACTGTGAGTTGTCACGACTCTGCTAGGCGCGTTGTGGGGTCAGACCCCCGTCTGACCCCACGTTGCCTCGCTGGAAGTTGGGCTCCGTGTTGGAACCCCTGTCAGAACGGCTGGAAAGGGGGCGAACCGTATCGCGTGTGGACGAGGAGCGTGTACAACGGATAACCGTAGGCCGCGGCGAGAAGCACAACCGCGATGGCTGTCCAAACCCCGAATCGGTCCCACACGCCGATCGTCGTCACGGGCCGCAGCGCAACCGCAAACTCGAACGGCGGCGCCTGGATTCGCCGTCCTCCGATCCATGTAGTAGCCACGACGGTCACAAACGCGAGCGCACTGACGAACAGGATCACCCCGCCGACAGCTGCCACCATCGTCAGCGCGTGCCAGGGACCGCCGTACTCGCCGCTCAGCGCCCCGCTGTAGACGCGGCGAGGCATGCCGCGCAGTCCCGCGATGTGATAACTGGTGCTGAACAGCACCATCCCGGCGATCCACAGGTAGGGCTGAATGCGTGCCAGCCACAGCAGTCGCAGCTCGCGCGCGATCAGACGCGGCAACAGCCAGTAAGTTGCGCCCATGAAGGTGAGCGCGACGGTGGTGCCGAGTGTGACGTGAAAGTGCCCCTGGATCCATGCCGTGTTGTGCACCATCGCGTTCATCGCGTAGGCAGCGTTGATGGCGCCGCCAAATCCGCCGAAGGCGAACGCGATCATCGCCAGCGCCACCGACGAGAAGAATGGGTCGGCCCAGGGCAACTGTCCGATCCAGTCGAAGAGTCCTGTCGCTCCTTTCATCCGTCCGGCAACTTCAAGCGATGCGATGACCGTGAATGCCGTTACGAGACTCGGATAAAGGACGGCGTAGGTGGTCACGGTATGGGCAAGCTTCCATCCGGCACTGATGCCGGGATCGGTGAACTGATGGTGGAAACCGACTGGCGTGGACAGCACGACGAACAAGATGAAGACCATCCGCGCAAGTGGATCGCTGAACAGCCTGCCGCCCGCGACCTGCGGCAGCACGTAGTACCACACGATGTACGCAGGGAGCAGGAGGAAGTACACGAGCGGATGGCCGAACCACCAGAAATAGGTCCGCGCCAGCAGTGGATCGATCTTGTCAACCAGACCGAGCGACCAGGGAATCAGCATCCCCACCACTTCCGCGGCCAGGCCAGCGGTTGCGAGAAACCAGATGATGACCGTCGCGAGCATGCCGTGCATCGAGAGCGGAACGGGGACGCCGGCGTGCTGACGCCGCCATGCGCGGTAGCTGGCAATCATGACGCCGCCCCAAATCCACGAGCCGACAACGAGCAGGGTGGCGCCGATGTAGAAGAGCGGATGCGCCTGCAAGGGCGGGTAGAAGGTGTAGAGCACCGTGCTCTGCCCCCGCAGGATCGTGATTGCAGCCAGCACCGATCCGATCACGGCGACGAAGAACCCGAGCCACCCGATTCCACGCCCGGAGATCTGCCCAAGACTCTCCTGCGAGAAAACGTAGCCGAGGCCCATGATGAAAAAGGTGGTGAAAACCAGCGCCATCAGGACACCGTGCGCCGTCACCGCAATGTAGTAGAGAGAATCGCTGCGGAGCGGGAACGCAACATCGGCGACCGACAGGGCCTGCAGTACGCCCATGATTGAGGCGACACCGAACGCCGACACCGCGACGCCGAGGTGAGATGCCGCGAGCCCGTGCCGGCCGTTCATTGCGCCCCCTTGACGATCAAACGCCCGACCATGGAGTGGTGGACGAGTCCGCAGTACTCGTGACACGTGATGAGATACTCACCCGGCTTCGCAAATGTGACCGTGAACTGGCTGACGTAGCCGGGGATCGCCATCGCATTAGCATTGGTGCCCACGACTTGAAAGCCATGGACCACGTCGTCGCTCGTCAACCGGAAGACGACTGGCCGGTTGGCGGGAACTTCGATGGGATCCGGGGCGAACGAGAACATCGTCGCCACGACGGACACGACAACCGTGCCGTCGGGGCGTGACGTCACAGCTGGATTTGCAAATTCCGGGTGTTCGGCGAGCGCCGTCGGGTCAACTGTTTCGAGGTGACTTGCCGGATGGACCGCCTGCGCGCCTGCCATCACGAAAATGGTGCCGAGGAAGATGACGACGATGACGCCAGCGCACCACATCCAGATCCGCTCATAGAGTTCGACGTTCATCGGCTTGCCCCTTGCGCAGAGAGAGTGCCCACTAGAGGTGCGGAGCGCCCCGCTTCAAAAAGACGAGGAGAAACATGGCGAGCCATCCGAGAGCGAAGAGCACGCCGAACACGGCCACGATCGCGAGGGTGCCCCTGGGGTGCTGTTCTTCCATGACTGTGAACTCGGCCAATCATTCTAGTTCGAACCGCCTTGATGCGGAGCAATGCTTCGTCAAGGAATAACCCCCACGGCGATGTCCGGGAAACGATAGTGTTGCGCGCCGCGGGCGTCACTCGCCGCTGTTGCTCACGAAGGCGATCATCCGGCCGTCGGGCGACCACGACGGCACGTTGATGGTTCCCTGTCCGCCGTAGACGTACGCGATAACTTTCGGCGTGCCGCCATCGATCGTCAGCAAGCGCAAGTACACGCGTTTGTAGTACGGATGGTCCGACGGATCGATGTCCTTTGGAAAGCTGATGAACGCGATCGACTGCCCGTCGGGCGAGATGTGCGGGAACCAGTTGTTCAGATCATCGTTGGTGATCTGTTCGGGGTTCTTTCCGTCCGCCGTCATCCGCCAGATCTGCATCGTCGCCCCGCCCCGGATCGAGTTGAAGTAGATGTACTTCCCATCCGGGCTGTACTCGGGCCCGTCGTCCAGGCCTGGCGCGTCGGTCAGCTTGATCTCGGCGCCGCTGCCGTCCGCCGCAATCTTGTAGATGTCGAATTCTTTGTTACGGCCGCCGGTGTAAACGAGCCACTTGCCATCGGGTGACCAACCGTGAAGATACGACGGCATCAGTGGCGTTATGCGCTTCGGCGTTCCGCCGCCAGTCGCCACGGTGTAGATCGCCGATCCGCCGCCGGCACTGCCGTCGCTGATACCGAGCATCGTGCCGTCGAAGGAGAGCACATGATCGTTGTTGGCGCGATTCAGCGCACCGGTCTCGATCGACGACGGCTGTCGCGTCGCAAGATCGAATCGGAATAGCCGGCCGCGGGCCTCGCCGCGTCCGCTGCTGTTGTAGATCAGCGCGCGGCCGTCGGCCGTCCAGTTCGGCGCTTCGAACGGTTGCTGCGATCGATAAATCTCCACGCGGCGACCGGTCTGCACTTCGAGCAGTTCCAGCACGCTGCCAATGTAGTCGCGGTACGGAACGAAATCAGCCTTCGCCGGACGAATGATGCGAACGTTGCTGAAGACCGCTCGCTCGACGACGTCGGCGTTGTGCGAGCAAACGGCAAGGCCAACGAATACCTCGTCTCCGAGGTTGATGTCCGAGACTTCGGTGTCAACGAACGTCTCGCCGAACTTCGCCGCCGAAAAAATGAACGTCGAGCCGCGGCGCTCCAACTGGAGAACATCGGCGCCTTTGATGGCCGCCTGTTTCTCTTCGGTGAGGGCTCCTTTGCTTCGGCGGAACTGCAGCGACGTCAGCCCGTCGCCGTGGACGATTGCGTCGGCGTAGGCGGCATCATGGTCCTGACTCGATCGAACGATCAGGCCGGCCTTGCGATGGGCTTCCGTGCCTTTGCCAATCAACTGCACGCGCGTCTGCAGGATGAAATCGCCCGTGAGACGTTTCCACACGAAGTGGAATTCGTCGCGCTGCGCCCACATGTTCGTGCCCGCCGCGGTGATCGTGTACTCCTGCGAGACGGGATTGTATGCCGCCGAGCCCGGGATCTTCGGCGCGCCGACGTCGCCGTGGCCATCGAAGTCGCCGAGCGTGGTCGTCTGCGCGTCGAGGAAGACAAACGCTCCGGAGGTGGTGACGGCTGCCAGGGCTAAAAGAACTCGTCGTAAACGCATCACTTCACCCAAACTTATCGCGGTCCGACCAAACGGGCGCACCAATTCCCCCCCGACGGCTATCTCGCGGGCACTGATTGTCGCTCGGCTCTGCATACATCACCAAGCTCAACCTACTGACTCGGAATGCGTTCCAAGAACTGGGCCCGCCGATTTAGTATGTGCTTCGCCAGTCTTGGAGATCTCAATGAGCGACCGGCCACTCGTCGCGCCCACCTCACTGTCTTGGATCATGCTCCTCGGCTTAGTCGCTGTGGCCACAGCGGCCAGTGCACAGTCGACCGCGCGTGATCCGCGGCACACACCACGTGTGGGAACTGGCGCCATCCGCGGCCGCGTGGTTCGCGCGGACACGGGTGAGCCGTTGCGGCGGGTGCAAATCCGCATCGATGAATGGAGCGCGAAAGACCAGAGCGGGCCTGCTTCCACGATGACCGACGCGCAGGGTCGATATGAACTGACGCAACTTCCCGCCGGGACATACCACCTCAAAGCGACGCGGGGCGAGTATGTCGAGATGGGGTACGGGCAACGACGTCCGTTCGAGCGCGGGCGCCCGGTCGAAGTGGCGGAAGGGGCCGTTCTCGAAAACATTGACTTTGCGATGGCGCTCGGGGGCGTGGTGACGGGACGGGTTGTCGACGAAATGGGCGAGGCAGTAGCGCAGGCGTCCGTCTCGCTCGCGCGGCGGCGCTACGTCGACGGCGAGCGTCAGCTGGTCGGCCAGAACGGGAGCTCGACGGACGATCGCGGGGAGTTTCGGATCTTCGGTGTGCCGCCGGGCGAATACGTGATGGTCGCGAGGTTCGAGACGATGGACTTTGGCTCCCGCGATCGCGTGCGGTACGTGCCCACCTATTATCCTGGCACACCGGCCGCAAGCGAAGCACAACGCGTCACCGTAGCCGCGGGGCAGGAGGCGTCCGGCATCGTCATACCGCTTGCTCGCGCTGCGACAACGACTATTCGCGGCACCGTGCGCGCCTCTGGCCAAACGCCCGTGGGCCCATTCACATTCATTACGGCCCGAGAAATCGGCGGGGCGAGGGCCGACGGCCACATGGCTATGGCCACCGCCGCCAACGACGGATCTTTCAATATCGCCGGACTGCTGCCTGGCACGTACCTGGTTGAAGCGCGATCGATGTCGGAGAAGGAGTTCGCTTCGCGCGAGGTCGTCGTCGATGGCTCAGATGTCGCCGGCATAAGCCTCGTGCTGTCCGAGGGCGTGACCGCCCGCGGCCGGATTGTTTTCGATACCGAAACACCTCCGGAAGATCTCCGGCCCTCTCGGGTATTTGTCGCGTCCACGTTGCTGGATCATCAATCTGGCGGCATGGGTACGA
>DASTVZ010000263.1:0-5678 GCA_035758845.1 Vicinamibacterales bacterium | reverse complement strand
GGCCGCGCTGATACAGCGGATCAGGCGACTGTATTTCGCGCTTGATGACCGTGTCGCCGATATGCCGTCGGCCTCCAACTGGCATCGCGCCGCCATACGCAGGTTCAAGCGGTGTCTCGGGTGAAAACGCGACGGTCGCTTTGACGGTCACCTTCCCCGCACGGGCAAGATTGACTTCGTCGCCGGAAGGTTTGCCATCGACCGCAAAATCGAACGCGTGCGCGTAGCCGTCGCTGACGTAGCTGCGGCCGCGAGCGATTCCAGCGATCCACTGTCGATAATCGATCGCAGTCTGTCGTCCGAGAAACACGTAGCTGCGCCCCTGCCCGACTCGCGTCCCGCTCATGCAAGGAAAGTCTGTCTCGCCGCTCGCCTTCACATGGAATCCAACATTGAGCAGGTGATACCACGCATTCCATTCACGGATCCGATCCGTGTCCATGGCGCTTATGAAATCGGTCAGCCCGTGCGCGGCGGTCACAAAAATCTCCTGAGCTCCAACGCTGTTCAGTTCGGGAATAGCCGGGTTGGGAAGTTGGTCATCCGCGCGATCGTGGCTGGCCCGCAGCTCCGCGTCGGTGAGCACGCCGTCACGATCGGTGTCGATGTCAACGAAAGGCTCAGGCAGCAACCCTCGCCCACTTTCGTTGCGATCGAGCCTGCTGTCCTTGTTGGAATCGAGTTGCTCGACCAGACGCGCCGTCGCAGCTGCGGGATCGATCTGCAGCCCGCTTCCGGAATGCGCGTAGCCTGCCACCGCGCCTTGCGTCCTCGTCCACCGAAGCACCGGGAGTGTCCACGTCGGCCACCCCTTGCTGCCGTTCGCGCCCGGATAAATCTGTTCCTTGAGATTGAGCAGGCAAAGATGCCCCAACGCTTCCGATCCAAAGCCGCTCACCTCGATGTCGTATTTCATCACCGAGAGAGGTTCGCTCCGTGTGTCAGGCGCCGGTGCGAAAAACTGCTTCTGATGATCGAACCCCGGTCCCCATGTCAGGACGCTGCCGACATTCAGTCCCTCTCCTTTGATCTGACGCAACATGACCGCGGGATCGACGCCTTCGGCGGGGAATGTGTAGTGCGCACACCCGGCGGCGTGAATGTGGTGATCGCCGCTGAAGAACCCGTGAGCGGATGGATTGATCCACCGTTGGAGACGGACCTCGATCTCAGGCTTCTGGCCTCCGCCAAGTCCGGATGCGGGCTGGCCGGGAATCGTCACCTGTCGCTTCACCCAACGGTACTCCGGCCCGCGACCATAAAACATGGTCAGCGTCCCCGGAGGCAGCAGAACCTCTTCGCCATCGCCGCGGTAGATTTGTTTCTGGAAGAACAGATCGGGCGCGGCGCGCTTGACCTGCGGCGGGAACACGTGCCCATCCTGATCGACGAACTGAAATCGGCCGACCGTCGGTGTTCCATCGTCGTCGAGAACACGCAGTTTCACCGCAATCGCCGGTCTGACGTTGAACAACACCGGGAGCTCCGCCCGAAATCCGAGATCCTGCGTCCCCTGTCCAAGGTCGAACGTGATGGTTGCCTCGCGCCGTCCTGATTCGCTCGAGTACACCAGGGCGATCGCGTACTCGACCTGCAGTCCGCTCAGCATCGCCGTCATCGGAGCCGCAGTGAACATCTCCAGGTCGAGAAACCGATCGGTTCGCCTTTCGACGTTCTCGTTTTGACGGAGATGTTGTTGCTGCATCCGGTTGCCTGAGAGCTCCGACATACCGGCATACACTGGCCCGGATTGCGGACTTCCAATGTGTAGCCGGCCGGTGGTACCGCTCTCGTTCACAACCTTCACGAGAACCGGTGTATACCCCGCTTGCTGGATGTCGGCATTCGCTGGTCCGCGAACCAGCTTCACCCGCGCTTCCGGATTGACACGGACGCCAATCAATACACGAGGGTCAAGGAGTTCCTGAAGGACCCTGGCGTCGCGTGCCTGGCCGGCGCGCTTGATCGCTGCGCGCATCTCGACCGGCAGCGGCGCACCGAGGTAGTCGAGCGCCTGGTCCAGCCGTTCGACATTGGCTGCCAGAGGCTGTGCCTCGACTGTAACTGTGGGAAGAGCACCGCCGCTCGTGAAATCCTGCGTCCGAGCCGTGCATGACAGTAGTCCTGGCGCCAATAGGACGACAAAAAACGCCGACAAATTGAGCCGGCGCGATTGTCTGAGCATCCCCGTCATCAGCCCGTCCGGAAGCGGTCCCATATGTCGTTTGACATACTCCGAGCCGTATGATAATCCGTTCCCACTACTTAACGTGTCGCCCCT
Organism: Vicinamibacterales bacterium; assembly: GCA_035758845.1. Classification (GTDB taxonomy): domain Bacteria; phylum Acidobacteriota; class Vicinamibacteria; order Vicinamibacterales; family 2-12-FULL-66-21; genus JALZOC01. The sequence goes on along the minus strand of DASTVZ010000263.1, from coordinate 3,397 downwards.
CTCCCGCGGCGCGTAGACCGGGAAGTCCGTACCATATCTGCTCAACAAGACGTGGGTCTCACAAGGAGGTTTATGTGAGCGAGCGCAAGGTGTTGGATCGGGAAACCTTTCGTGTGCTCCTCGAGTGGGCGGCAGCTGCGTGTCTTGCCGTCGGGCTCGGATTGCTACCAGCTACGGCTGCCGCACAGGTTCTGTACGGAAGCATGACAGGAAATGTCACTGACTCGAGCGGTGCCGCGATTCCAGGCGCCACCGTTACTATTAAGGATGAGCAGACCGGGCTCGCGCTCAGCGCGGTCACTGACTCGACCGGAAATTATACGATCCGCAACATTACCGGCGGCACATACACGATGAACGTGTCGCTCCAGGGCTTCAAGGAATTCGTCCAGACGGGCATTCCCATCACAGCAGGCAGCGTCGTCCGGATCAACGGCAAGCTCGAAGTCGGCGCGCTGAGCGAAACGGTAACCGTCACAACCGAGGCCGCCGTACTCAAGACTGACAAGCAGGACGTCAGCACCGAACTCAGACCCGCCGACGTCGTCAACCTGCCTCTCAATCAATACCGGAATTATCAATACTTGATGAACCTCGTGCCCGGCGCGACGCCGCCCGAGTTTCAAAACGCACAGACCGACACACCCGGACGCTCGCTTTCAGTCAACGTCAACGGGACCAACCGTAACAACAACGTCACGCGTATCGATGGCGCCGCCAGCATCAACGTGTGGCTCCCACATCACGCCGGCTATGTGGCGCCAGTCGAAACGATTGAGGTCGTGAACGTCTCGACCAACAACTTCGACGCGGCGCAGGGCATGACCGGTGGTGCCGCAATCACCGTGCAGACCAAATCAGGCACCAATTCGTTGAGGGGCTCCGCGTTCTACTTCCGTCAGCAGGATGAGTTCAACGCCCGCCGCGGATATTTCGATCCCAACAAGGTGGACGCGAGCACGACAATCGGCGGCGGCACGCTCGGCGGGCCGATTCGAAAGAACAAGCTCTTCTACTTTGCATCGTGGGAGCGCAACAGCGAGCACCAGGGTTTCTACACGGAGTACACGGTGCCTACCGCCAAAATGCGCATCGGGGACTTCAGCGAAGTGCTGGCGATCAACCCGAATTTCAGGATCTACGACCCGAAAACGGGCACCTCGACCGGCGCGAACCGTACGGCCTTCGACAACGCACTCCTGCCCACCGATCGGATCAGCCCCATTGCACTGAAAATCCAGTCGCGTTATCCGATGCCAAACGCGCCCGGCACGAACAACGGCCTGCAGAACAACGTGCGGCTTCCGCGTCAGCCGATAGCCGACCGCGACAACTACGATGCCAAGGTCAACTGGAATCGCACCGCCTCGCATCAGATCTGGGCGAAGTTCTCGATGATGCATGCCAACGTAATTGACCGGTATTACTTCGGTGTGGACGGCGTCGGCGGCGGTCCCACGAACACGAGAATCTTCACCGCCGGTCAGACCTGGACGCTCAGCCCAACCCTCGTGTTCGACGCAAACGCCGGCGTCAACGGGATGCAGCAGAACTTTCAGGGACCTGACTACCTGACCAACTGGGGCAGCGAAGTGTGGGGCATTCGCGGTACCAACGGGGACGGCACCTCTGGCCCGGGATCGTTCGATCTCAACCGGTACAGCGGCATGCCGCAAGTCGCCACCGGGATGTCGACCTTGGGCAACACTGATACCTGGACACCAGTCTGGCGCGACGAACGGAGCTACACGGTTGCCGCGAACCTGACGAAAGTGAGCGGTCGCCATGAAATTCGATCCGGCTTCGATTTCATCCGCCTGCGGCTCAATCACTGGCAGCCGGAGGTCAGCAACCCGCGTGGCATTCTCACGTTCGGCAGCGGCATCACCAGCACGACCGGCTACAGCGGCAACAGCTGGAACAGTTACGCCGGCTTCCTCATGGGTGAGATGACCAGTTTCAACAAGAGCGAGCAGTTCGAAGAACTGAGCGGACGCGAGAATCAATACGGCCTGTACGCCTCGGATCGCTGGACGCCCAACGAGAAGCTGACGCTCAACATCGGTGTGCGCTATGAATACTATCCGTTGATGACTCGGGAGAATCGAGGCATCGAACTCATGGACATCCCGACCTACACCGTCAGGCTCGGCGGCGTGGGCAACAATCCCATGGACCTTGGCATCAAGGTCAGCAAGACGCTGTTTGCGCCGCGGGTGGGGGCATCTTACCGCCTCGACGATCGCACGGTGCTTCGTGCCGGGTACGGAAAGACGTTCGACCCATTCCCGATCACGCGTCCGATGCGAGGACGATTCCCGCTGACGATCGCGCACAGCGATCAAGGGCCGAACACGTTCACGCCGTTTGGAAATTTGGCGACCGGCATTCCTTTCGCGCCCAGTCCCAACGACATCCTCAACACCGGTACGGCGCTGCTCCCGCGCGGTGTCGACATGACGACGCCCGACCCGAACAACTTCGACCGCGGCGCGACCCAGTCCTATAACGTCACGATCGAACGTCGTCTGCCGCTCGATATCGTGACGAGTGTGGGGTACGTCGGCACGCGGACGGATGGCACCTACACGACGCGAAACTTGAACTACGCCGAGAGCGGCGGCAACGCGAACCGGAAACTGTTCACGCAGGCCGGATCTGCGACGATTAACGTGCTCGCCGGCGACGGGATTGCCCGTTACAACTCGCTCCAGGTTGCCGTGAATCGACCGTTCCGGAACGGTTTTCTCTTGAAGGGAGCATATACGCTATCTCGAGCCATGAACGTCGGCGATGATGATGGCGCCGGATATACCTGGCCGCAGGAGTCCCAGTTCAGCCGTAACTACTCGCCGGCAGGCTTTGACCGAACGCATACACTGCAGATGGGGTTCGTCTACGAAATCCCATTCATGAAAACGAGCACGTCGCCGATTGCATACGTTTTCAAGGACTGGCAGGTCAACGGCATCGCGTCGTGGCTGTCAGGCAGGCCGTTCACGATCGGCGGAGACAACGGAGGCCTGCAACAGTCCGGTGGTAGTCAGACCATCAACGTGGTCGGAGATGCCAAGCCTGGCTTCGGCGATGCCGGACCGGACGAGCAGTGGTACAACCCGGCGGCATTCGCGCAGCCGGTGGGGGTGACGTGGGGTAACAGCGGCCGCAACCAGTTCCGGGGACCGGGCAACTGGAATCTGGACGCGTCGGTCTTCCGCACGATTCCCATGGGTGGTCGCTACCGGGCCGAGCTCCGGGTCGAGTCCCAGAACGTGTTGAACCAGCCGCAGTGGGGCAACCCGAACACGAGCTTCACGGATCCGAACTTCATGACGATTCGCGGGTTCGTTCCCAACCGTGCACCGCGCACCGTGCAGGTCGGCGCGCGGTTCGCGTT
>DASTVZ010000224.1:0-66011 GCA_035758845.1 Vicinamibacterales bacterium | reverse complement strand
CCCGTCGCCACATTGACTTCATACGCGTCGCCGAAGCTCTTCTCCATGAATGCGATGCGTTTCCCGTCGGGCGACCATGAGGCACGTTCGCCAAAGTGCGTCAACTGCTTGATGTTCGGAGGCAGTTTCTCCTCCGGACTTCCCGGCTTGTTTCCTTGAGACAGCCACGCCGTCGTCGCGAGCGAAAGCATCAGCAGGACAGAGGAACGCATGCGGCGGATTGGAATAAATCTTTCGGGCCGTGTCAAGGTGGGCATCAAACTGGCATGTTACGATCATCGAAATGCGCCGCGTTCTCTACGTTTGGCTGTTCCTCTGCGCGGCGTCCCCTGCGTTCGCCCAGACGACTGCGGCGCCACCGCTGGCGGAACTGTCCCGATCGCTCCAGGATCTCGCCACCAAGGTCAGCCCGAGCGTTGTACAGATCTTCGTCACCGGCTATCCGCCGCCCGACGAGGAGAATCAGACCGCCTCGGTCGAACCGCAGCTCGAACGGAGCAGCGGCTCCGGCGTCATCGTCGATGCAGATGGCTACATCGTGACCAACACTCACGTCGTCGAGAATGCGACGCGCATCGAAGTCGAGTTACCGCCGGACTCCGCCGTAGCAGCGCGCGGACGATCGATCCTGAAGCGACGCGGCCGCACGGTAGGGGCACAGATCGTCGCGATCGATCACGAGACCGACATTGCGGTTGTAAAGGTGGAAGCGAGGGGACTTCCGGCACTGCCGTTCGGCGATTCGGATTCGCTGCGTGCAGGGCAACTAGTGCTGGCATTTGGCAGTCCGCTCGGGCTCGAGTCTTCCGTGTCGATGGGCGTGGTCAGCGCCGTTGCCCGTCAGCTTACGCCGGACGACCCGATGATCTACATCCAGACCGACGCGACCATCAATCCCGGTAATAGCGGCGGTGCGTTGGTGGATACATCCGGCCGGCTTGTCGGGATCAACACCCTCATCTACTCGCAATCAGGCGGCAGCGAGGGAATCGGCTTCGCCGCGCCAAGCAACATCGTCCGCAATGTCTTCAGCCAGATTCGCAAACACGGTCGAGTGCGTCGTGGAGAAATTGGCGTCAACTCGCAGACGATTACGCCATTGATGGCCGAAGCGCTCGCGTTGGCCTTGGATGCCGGTGTCATTCTTGCCGACGTGCTGCCAGGCGGGCCGGCGGAGAAGGCGGGTCTCGAACCGGGGGACGTGGTGCTGTCGCTCGACGGTAAGCCGATGGAGAATGGCCGGCAGTTCCGGATCAATGTGTACACGCGCGGCGCTGGCGAACAAGTGTCACTCGAAGTCCGCCGAGGCGAGCGCACGCTGAATGTGAACGTTCCTGTAGTCGAGCGCACCAACGACACGGGCGAATTGGAATCGCTGATCGGCACGCAGCAGACGATCCGCCCACTCGGCGTTGTTGCACTCGATCTGAATCCGTCCGTCGCAGCATTGCTGCCGCCGGTGAGGCGTCAGAACGGAGCGGTCGTCGCGCGAGTCACACCTGAGTCGCCGTACTCACAGCAAGGACGACTGCAGCCTGGTGATGTCATCTACGCGCTGAACGGACAGATCGTCAGGAGCGCCGACGATTTAAAGGTGTTCGCAGGTCAGTTGAAACCCAGTGCGGCAGCGGTTCTGCTCATCGAACGCGGAAGCACGATGATGTATTTTGCGTTCAGAGTGGATAAGCCCTAAGCACAATCAAACGCGCCGAGTTTTTGTTTTCTTCGAGCCTTCGAATCTTCGACGTAAAACCGTGGGTACGTTTCAGCCGACGGTGAAGACTGTGGATTGATCGCTGGAGCTTCACAAGTCTCGCTTCTCATACAAAACGCAGGCAAGAACGATGAGCGCGGCGCTCGCGGCAAGCAGTCCGACGACGTCCTTCGCTGGCGACACCGTTCCCAACAACGTTCTCATCGGTTCGTAGTAATGAAAAGGTGAAACCCGCGCGCTTGGTCGTAAGGGATTCCACGCGGTGGCGCCGAATTGCAGTAGATAGAGGAAGATGGCGACGAGGCCGACGGTGCCGGCCGCGCGCATGCGTTCACGGACATGCGCCGCCATTGCCAGCGCCGCCGCCCCGAAGCACCAGACGATCGCAAGCAGGTTTGCCGCGACCCAGGCCAGACGGACCGCGGGCAGAGCGGTCAAGGTCGCCGGCGAGAGCGCCCGCACCGTGATGCGGCTGGTCACGAACATCGCTGCAACCACCGCAGCGCTGCCGACGAGGTAGACGAGTGTGGAGCGGGCGACGATCAGAAATCGCGGAACGGGACGCGCGACGACCAAGTCGACGAGACCGTCTTCGACCTCTCCGGCCGGTTCACTCGCCAGGTAGATCGCCACGCAGGACAGCGACAACATGACAAGTGGGTGAGCAAACCCGAGTGCAATGGCGCCAGGAAACGATCCAACCAGCACCCCGCCCATCGCTTCCTGGATAAATGCGGGCACCAGCGTCGCGAACTGTGCGTAAATCCCATTCGCTTGAAGGTTGTAGGCAACGACGATGTCGAGGATCTGAAACGCGGAGAGAAGGGCTGCCACCGCGACGATGAGCGCACGATGCCGCGCCAACGATCGCCGGAAGAGGGCAAACAGCATCAATCTCGAGCTCCCGCCGTGCCCGAGTAGATCTGCAACACGTAATCCTCGAGTTTGAACGGCTCGATCTCGATGTCCGCCACCGCCAGGCCTTGCATCGCATCGAGGGCGCTCCCGAGTGGGCCCGACCATTCGAGCTCCCAGTGCCGGCCACCGCTCCGGCGCACGGCTCCCGCGAGCGCAGCAGGCAGCGGCGGTGCCGGCCGATCGAAGAACACTCGGAGTCGCCGCGGCGTGTCACGACGCAGATCGGCAATCGACGTCTCCCGCACGAGCTGACCGCGGCGAATGATTCCAACGCGATCGCAGAGACGCTCAACTTCAGATAGGACGTGTGACGAGAGAAAAATTGTCGTTCGCCCTTCGCTTTTGAGTTCATGGACCGTTTCGGCGAACGCCTCGATCATCAGGGGATCGAGTCCCGACGTCGGTTCATCCAGAATGAGCAGCGACGGGCGGCCCATCAGCGCCTGGATAATTCCGAATTTGCGCTTCATACCGTGCGACAGGCGGTCGAGGCGCCGCCGCAAGTCGATGTCGCTGACATCGAACCGTGTCAGCAGCTTCCGGCGAAACGACAGATCCGCCGGGCGCGACTCCAGCGCGGCAAGGAAGTCCAGGTAGCCGACACCTGTCATCTCGCGATAGAGCGGCATTTCGGCCGGCAGGTACCCGACCCGCCGCCGGATCTCGACGCTGGCTGCGCGACAGTCGAGCCCGTCGATGAGCGCGCGGCCACTCGTCGCTCTGACCAGATCGAGCAGGATTCGGATCGTGGTTGTCTTGCCAGCGCCGTTTGGCCCGAGAAAGCCGTAGACCTCTCCGGCCGCGACCGACAGATTCAGGGATTCGAGCGCGACGACCGCCCCGAAGTACTTCGTCAGCGACTCAGTACGAACCGCGTCGGCCAACGTCAGTGCCTTGAATGGTCCGTGGTGACCGAGCGCTTCGGTTCTCCGGCCGTGTCCGGCGGGATCGCACGAAGCGCCCGCGTCACGACATCCCAAACAGGATTCTGTGAGGCGTCCCCCTCTAGGACGACGTCGCCTGGTTGGGCCGCGATATCGAAGTCGGCCGCTTCGGCTGAATCACCGGGGCGAATGTCCTGGGTGAGAAGTGCGAATTCAATCATGAACGGCTTGTCCGCGATCCGACCGCTCGCCGAGAATTCGACGAGCCGCGAGTCGGCGACGGCGACAACGGCACGCGCGCTGTCGAGCGCAATCAGCGAACCGCCGACCATTGCACCGCCCGGAATGTCGATTTGGTAACACGCGTCGGCGCCGCGTTGAACCTGCCGCAGCGTCTGGGTACTGCTCGCTTGCATGAAACCGATGAAGGTTTGAAGAGCGGTGCGCTTGAGCGCGGGAATCGACAGTGCGGTGGGTGCGGCTCCGTCGAATCTCAACAAATATCCACGCCCGTTGGCTCTCATGTATCGCGTGCGAGTGCCGCGCAGCGGATCGTCCGCCGCGCCACCAACAATCTGACCGCTGCTGGTCAGCTTGACAATGCGATACCGCCCGTCGTGATCGTGATCCACAAGTTCCTGGACCGTGAATCGTCCTGATTGTTCCTCGGGGATCAAATCCGCGAGTACGCCTGACAGCTCGAGGTCGTAGGTCAGAACCTCGATACCTGAAGTCGGAGCGGTAAGAGCGGATCGCGAGCGTCCGAGGATTTCGGCCGCGGACACTGTTGTTTGCCGATCGATGCCGGGAATGACATAGACCAGGAGCGCGATCGCCGCCGCCGCTGCGAGCGGGATCGCCCATGCCCATCGTCGTAGACGACGGACAGGCCGTAGTGTGGTTGCGCCAGCGGCTGTCGTACGGGCAAGGTGCGCAAGCATCGCACTCCGGGCGGCGCCTGGAAGTTCGTCGCTCCCCGTCGTGTCCTCAATGCGAGCCATCAGCCCGACCCGCGCAGCAAGGCGTTCCGCGCATCGCTGGCACTGCTCGACGTGGGACACATCCTCCGAAGCGGCCTCGCGATCCGCGATGGCCTGGAGTTGGTCATCAGTTAAACAACGTGACATGTGAAATGCTCCCAGCCGGATGGCCCAATCAGCTCCGGCGATGCAACTCTTTCTCGAGACGGTTGAGCGCGCGCGTCAAAAGCCGGCCGACCGATGTGTACCGGATGCCTGATGCGTCGCCTATCTCGTGATAGGACAACCCCTGCGCGCGAAGAGCGATGAGCATCCGGTCGCGCGCCGAAAGCGCCCGAATGGCGTGCAACATGGCTTGCTTGTCGTCGAAGCGATCGGGAGTCTCAGCCGCGGTGCGCGTGTCGCGCTCCATCAGCCACGGCAACCACCGACCTCTTCCTCGTTGCCGATCCCGACAGGCATGTGCAGCGACGGTGTACAGCCATCCACGGGCATTCGTGAGCGGTCCACCCTGACGAAGATGTTCGATCAGACGCGCGAAGGTGTCTTGAACGACATCCTGCGCCGCATCGGGATCGTGCAGCATGGCAAGCGCCAGCCGATACAAACCACTCGCGTGCAGGTCGAACAGCGATGAGACTGTCGGGGTGAGAGCCTCAACCGCCTCTGGAGCCGTGTAGGTCGAAGGATACGTCGCCACCAGCCCTGATGCGCTCACTCTTATACAACGTTCCAGGGCGGGGGTTTGTGACACCGCTGATTGCCGATTTCGGACTGTAGATTGCGGATTTTCAGATTGTCGATTGTCGATTGAGATTGTCGATTGAGATGGGCAATCTCAATCCGCAATCGCCAATCAAGAAATCGGCAATCGCCACTCCGCAATCCGCAATCAGCCGCCGCGGGTATGCATTTCGAGGTGAGCGTCTTTCTTAAGCGTCCGGACGGGGATAAGCGTCGTTTCGCGATCCATCCCGAGACGCTCTTCGGCACCGCGGTCGGCACGAACCGACCATACAGCTTCGATCAACCGCTGAAGATCCTCGCGGCTAGCCCCTGCGCGTAGCGGGCGACGAAGGTCCGTGCCGGTGGCTGCATAGAGGCAAAGAAGCCAGACACCGTCCGCGGTGAGGCGGCTACGATCGCACGATGCACAGAACGGCTCGGTCGTCGACGAAATGATTCCGAACGTCGTCCCGTCAGGCAGCAGGAATCGATCCGCGGGGGCTGACGACTGTTCCGCAATCGGCATGACACCCCCGTAGTGTGCGCGCAATCGATCGAGGATCTCGCGCCTCGACACAACCGCAGAAGGTGTCCAGCGCGTTGCCCCGCCAACATCCATGTACTCGATGAATCGGAGTTCGGAATTCACACTCTTCGCATATTCGACGAGCGCCACCAGTTCATCGTCATTGACGCCGCGGATCACCACGGTGTCGAGCTTGAGCGACGTAAATCCCGCGGCCGCGGCAGCAGCGATGCCGTCGAGCACCTCGTGCAAATCATCCATCCGCGTCAGCGCGCGGAAGCGCTCGCGGTCGAGCGTGTCAAGACTGACGGTCACTCGGTGCAGTCCGGCGGTGCGCAGTCGCGATGCATTCGCCGCGAGCAGAACCCCGTTGGTGGTCATCGCAAGATCAGCGATTGCCGGCTTCGCCGCCAATGACTCGATAAGCACCGGCAGATCGCGGCGGAGAAGCGGTTCGCCGCCAGTGATCCGCACCCGATCGACGCCAAGCGGCGTGAACGCGTCAACGATCGCGGCAGTTTCTTCGAATGTCAGCAGGCTTTCGCGGGGCAGCCAGAGATAGTCCGGCTCCGGCATGCAGTACTGACATCGCAGGTTACAGCGATCGGTCACCGAAATGCGGAGGCTCCGCAACGGACGGCTAAAACGATCGAGAAGCGGCATGGATCGCCTAAGTATGACATCGTTTGCTATCCTTCCAGCCACATCGGCAGCCAAAGGAGTCACCGTGAGCGGTACGACTAGATATGTGAGATTGATTGCGGTCATCTTCGCTCTCGCCGGCGCGTCCGTTCTGGCGCAGGGACGTGGCGATCAGCCGCAGTCGCCAGCGCCACAGGGTCCACCGGCGCCGCCAGCTGACGAACCCCGCGTCGCCAAGCTCAAGAGCGAAGCGGTGGCGGACATCGACTCGATGAAAGTGTTCACGCAGCAGATGGTCGATTCCGTCTTCAGCTTTGGCGAACTCGGCTTCCAGGAGTTCGAGACGAACCGCTATCTGATCGACATTCTCAAGAAGAACGGTTTCACGGTCGAGGAAGGCGTGGCCGGCATTCCCACGGCATTCATGGCGACCTGGGGATCCGGCAAGCCGGTTCTGGCTCTGGGTTCTGATATCGACGGGATTCCGCAGGCGTCGCAGAAGCCAGGCGTCGCGTACCACGATCCGATCATCGAAGGTGCGCCTGGCCACGGTGAAGGACACAACTCCGGCGAGCCACTGAACGTCACTGCGGCCCTGGCCGTGAAGAAGATCATGGAGCGCGAAAAGCTTCCCGGAACGCTGCGCATCTGGTCCGGCACCGCTGAGGAGCTCGTCGGCACCAAGGCGTACTTCGTACGCGCCGGGCTGTTCAAGGACGTCGACGTCGCGCTCTTCACCCACGTCGGTGACGAGATGGGCGTCTCGTGGGGAGATAGAGGATCGGGCACAGGTCTCGTCTCAGTGCTCTACACATTCCGCGGAGAGACCGCGCACGCCGCCGGAGCGCCCTGGCGCGGCCGCAGCGCGTTGGATGCCGTAGAGCTGATGGACATCGGCTGGAACTTCCGCCGCGAGCATTTGCCGCTCGAGCAGCGTTCGCATTACGTGATCACCGACGGCGGCGATCAACCCAACGTCGTCCCGCGAACGGCATCGGTGTGGTACTACTTCCGGCAGACGACGTATCAGAAGATCAAGGAGATGTGGGCCATTGGCGATTCGATCGCCAAGGGCGCCGCGCTGATGACCGGCACCGAGCTTCTACCCACGCGCGTGCTCGGGTCGGCCTGGCCCCAGCACTTCAACAAGGCCGTGGCGGAAGCGGCATTCGCGAACATTACGCGCGTCGGACTGCCGCAGTGGACTGAAGACGATCAGACGCTGGCGAAGGCGCTCCAGAAAGAACTCGGATCGCGAGAAACGGGCTTGACGATCAAGCTCGCGGCTGCGCTTCAGGGCCCTGCAACCACAAACACCGGCGGAGGGTCGGATGACATCGGCGATGTCTCGTGGAATGTCCCGACGATTACGCTGCGATATCCGGCCAACATCCCAGGGCTGCCCGGGCACAACTGGGCGAACGCCATCGCGATGGCGACACCGATCGCGCACAAGGGTGTGACTGCTGGTGCGAAAGTGCAGGCGATGACGATGATCGACCTGCTGATGAAACCAGCCGTCGTGCAGGCTGCCTGGGACTACTTCCGCAACGTGCAGACGAAGGATACGAAATACGAACCGCTTATCCGCCCGGACGACCGTCCAGCCATCGAACTGAACAAGCCGACGATGGATAAGTATCGCGAGCAGATGAAAAAGTTCTACTACGATCCCGCGAAGTACAAGACATACCTCGAGCAGTTGGGGATTGCGTATCCGACTGTGAAGAAGTGATCGGGATGCGGTCGGAGGCTGTCGCTTGTCGGGATCCGGGATCCGGACTACGGATCCCGCACACCGGATCCCGATACGCGATTCGCGCGAATCGCTAACGCGCGAATCGCTAACGCGCGAATCGCGAAGTATCATTGTTAGATGCTTCGCCCCTACAAAGGCATCACCCCGAGGGTGCACGCGACGGCGTACGTCGACAGCAGCGCACAAGTGATCGGTGATGTCGAGATTGGTGAGGCCAGCAGCATCTGGATGAATGCCGTCGTGCGCGGCGACGTGAACTGGATTCGCATCGGCGCGCGCTCGAACGTCCAGGACGGCACGATCGTGCACGTCATGATCGGAACGCATCCCACCACAATTGGCGACGATGTGACGATTGGACACGGGGCAATCGTGCACGGCTGCACGCTGCAGGATCGGATCCTGGTCGGGATGGGCGCGATTCTTTTGAACGGCGTTGTCGTTGGAGCGGACTCCATCGTCGCGGCCGGGGCGTTGCTGGCGGAGGGGACTCGTGTGCCGCCGCGGTCGCTGGTGATGGGGTCGCCGGGGAAGGTGCGGCGCGAGTTGACCGACGAGGACGTTGCGAGCATTCGCACCTACGCCGAGCGTTATGTCGGATATCGACTCGATTATATGAATGCCGCCGGCGCGGGATCCGTGCGCTGATGCCATCGCAGCAGACCCGCCCGGCGCGCGGCATGCGCGATTTCCTGCCTGAAGACGTCCGCCGTCGCGCCTACGTCATCGGAATCGTATCCGACGTCTACCAGCGCTACGGATTCGAGCCGCTCGAAACTCCATCGCTCGAGAACATCGACACGTTGATGGGGAAGTACGGCGAAGAGGGCAACAAGCTGATCTTCAAGGTGCTGCGCCGCGGCGAGCATGAATCGTCGGGTGAAACCGATCTGGCGTTGCGCTACGACCTCACCGTGCCCTTGGCTCGCGTCGTGGCCGAGTACCGCGGCCAGTTGCCGAAGTTTTTCAAGCGATATCAGATTCAGCCAGTGTGGCGCGCGGATCGTCCGGCCCGGGGACGGTTCCGCGAGTTTTTTCAATGCGACGTCGATGCGATTGGATCCCGGTCGCCCGTGGTCGAGACCGAGATGCTTGCGGCGGTCAGCGATGTGCTCACGCGTCTTGGGTTCGATGACTTCGCGATCCAGTTGAACCACCGCCAGTTGCTCACCGCCACACTGAACCGGGCGGGGGTTGAACCCGCGCTCCACACCGCGGCACTTGTCGCGCTCGACAAGCTGGACAAGATTGGCGTCGATGGCGTGCTCAAGGAGATGGTTTCGCGACACGTCCCGCCCGACGCGGCGAAGGCCGTGCTCGATAACGCACACTCGGGCGAGTTCGGTTCGTTTTCGGATGAACAGGGGTCCGCTGCTGTGCAAAACCTGCGCGAGATCATCGACCTTTGCCAGGGGACTGCCGCCGCGCCTCATGTGAAGCCGGCACCATTTCTTGCCCGCGGACTTTCGTATTACACCGGCGCCATCATGGAAGTCACCGTCCCGGACCTGGCCGGCAGCCTCGGTGGCGGAGGGCGGTACGACGGATTGATCGGCATGTTTCTCGGCGAAGATGTGCCGGCATGCGGATTCTCGCTCGGGCTCGAACGCATCCTGGTTGTCATGACCGAGCGCAAGATGTTTCCGCTGCAGGTGGAGCAGGCGTCGGCCGATGTTTTGCTGACGCTGTTCGACCAGTCGACGATTCCTGAGGCGTTGAAGCTGGCCGCGGAATTGCGGGCCAGCGGGATTCGCGTCGAGATGTATCCCGAGGCCGACAAGCTAGGGAAGCAGATGAAGTACGCGGCGACCAGAAAGATTCGCTTCGCGGCGATACTCGGCGGCGACGAAATCGGCCGCGGAGAAGTGACGATCAAGAATCTTGAAACCGGTGTTCAGCAATCGGTCCCGAGGGCAGCAGTCGCTGACCTGGTGAAGGCATCACAGTAATGTTGAGCGTGACGGTTCAATCAGCGCACTCCACGGTCACACTGCGATCGGATCACAAGAGTCTTTTTTCTTTTCTCCTTTCTCCTGTCGTTCTCTTAAGACATGAATGCAGTTTGACAGTGAAGCGGTTGATGTTGACCACGATGCGAGAGCGCTTCTAAGGTAGAGACTGTCTTGGCCATGCAAATTGAACCGTTAGGGAAGTTGGCGAGAACACACACGTGCGGTGCCCTTCGCGTCGAGGATGTCGGCACAGATGTCGTCCTGCTTGGCTGGGTCCACCGCGTCAGAGACCTGGGATCGCTCGTGTTCATCGACATCCGGGATCGCTACGGGGTCACGCAGGTGATCGTCCGCGACAACGACACGCTGGTGGCTGATGCGAAGCGCCTGCGCGCGGAGTCTGTGATCGCCGTGACGGGGACGGTCGAGGATCGTGCCCCGGAGACGGTGAACACCAAGATTGCGACCGGTCAGATCGAGGTCGCAGCCAGCGAAATCCGCTTGCTCAACGAAGCGAAAACGCCGCCGTTCATGGTGAGCGACGACGTCGAGATCACGGAAGAGGCACGGCTGAAATCCCGGTACATCGATCTGCGGCGGCCGCGGATGCAGCGCAACCTGATCATGCGCCACCGCGCGACGATGGCGATCCGAAAATATTTCGATGAACTCGGCTTTCTCGAGATCGAGACGCCAATGCTCACCAAGTCGACGCCCGAGGGGGCGCGCGACTACCTGGTGCCGAGCCGCGTGCATCCCGGTGAGTTCTACGCCCTGCCGCAATCGCCGCAGATCTTCAAGCAAATCCTGATGATTTCCGGGCTCGATCGGTATTTTCAGATCGTCAAGTGTTTCCGCGACGAGGACCTCCGCGCCGATCGGCAGCCGGAGTTCACCCAAGTCGATCTCGAGATCTCGTTCGCGACCGAAGAACTCGTCTTCGCCACGCTCGAACCGTTGATGGAGCACCTGATGGCGCTGATTGGAAAAGGAGCGCCGCGACCTTTCTTGCGTTTGCCGTATGCCGAGGCAATTGCGAAGTACGGGTCGGATAAGCCGGACCTTCGATGCGCGATGGAAATCAAGAATCTGTCGGCCGCATTCGCGACCTCCGAGTTCGCCATTGCTCGCAGTGCGATGTCGAGCGGAGGCGAGGTTCGTGGCTTTGCGATGCCGGCCGCGGGGAAATATTCCCGTCGCGAGCTCGATGAGGTGGTCGACCAGGCGAAGCAGCTCGGTGCCAGCGGCCTCGTGTGGGCGCGGCGTGCGGACGCAGGAGTGCAAAGCTCTGCGTTGAAAGCCGCCGGTGAAGATGCGATTCGCCAGGCGCTGGATCTTGCTGGCGCCGCCGCTGGCGATCTGCTGCTGATCGCGGCGGGTCCACACGAAGCCACGTCGAGGATGCTTGGGCAGCTTCGACTGCAGATGGCAAAGAAGGAAGGTCTGCTCGACCCGGACGCATTCGCATTCCTGTGGGTGGTCGACTTTCCGATGTTCGAGTGGCTCGAAGACGAGAAGCGCTACGAGTTCATGCACCATCCGTTCACGGCGCCGCTCGAGAGCGACCGGCAGCTGCTCGACACGGATCAGGGACGCGCGCGCGCACGCGCCTATGACCTCGTGCTGAACGGCAGCGAGATCGGCGGGGGCAGTATCAGAATCCACGATCGGACGCTGCAGCGTCTCATTTTCAGACTGCTCGGGATCTCGGAAGAGGAAGCGAAGCTTCGCTTTGGATTCTTTCTTGATGCGCTCGAGTACGGCACGCCGCCGCACGGCGGAATTGCGCTCGGCCTCGACCGGATTGTGGCGATCCTGTGTGGCGAGCCATCAATCCGCGATGTGATCGCGTTTCCAAAAACCGCTCAGGCAGTGGATCTGATGGCCGGAGCGCCTTCGCCCGTCAGTGACAAGCAGTTGAAAGAACTGAGGCTAAAGTGAGTAAGCTGCTGGCTGCTGGGCAGAGCCGCGAGCCAACTCATCCGGCACCCGTGATACGATCCTGGTTACTGACTGCGTGTTTCGAAGGAGAACCCCATCCCTCCTGCCACGGTGATGCGCAAAATTTCGGTCCCTGATGACGGGGCCGAGTCCCTGTACGGCCCCTACGACGAGAACCTCAAACATCTTGAGTCGCTGTTCAATGTGAAGATTCGTACGAACGGCCACGAAGTGATCGTCGAGGGTGAGGCGTCCGACGTCGCGCGAACGGAAAACCTGCTGGAACAGCTGTCGTCGTTGATCCGAGGGGGGTACCGGCTCGCCAAGGGCGACGTGAAGACGGCCGCGCAGCTCGTCGAGCAGGACGAACGCGTCGAGCTTGCGGACTACTTCCTCCGCGGTGCGCCCCGCGCGACCGGTAAACGGCAGGTCATGGCCAAGAGCGTCAATCAGCGACGCTACCTCGAGGCCATCGAGCAGCGGGACATCGTATTCGGCATCGGGCCGGCCGGCACCGGGAAGACATACCTGGCGATGGCGCAGGCCGTCTCCTTTCTCTTGTCGAAGCGCGTGAGCCGGATCATCCTGGCGCGTCCGGCGGTTGAAGCGGGCGAGAAGCTCGGCTTCCTGCCAGGCGATTTGCAGGAGAAAGTGAATCCGTACCTGCGTCCGCTCTACGATGCGTTGTACGACATGATGGAAATCGAGCGCGCGGATCGGCTGCTGGAGCGTGGAACGATCGAAGTGGCGCCGATCGCGTTCATGCGCGGGCGCACGCTGAACGATGCGTTCGTGATTCTGGACGAAGCGCAGAATACCACCTCGGAACAGATGAAGATGTTTCTGACGCGCCTCGGGTTCGGGTCAAAAGCCGTCATCACTGGAGACGTCACGCAGATCGATCTGCCGACGGCACGCCAGTCGGGCCTCGTCGAGGCCATGAAGGTGGTTGGCAACGTCGAGGGCATCGCGTTCATTCATTTCGATGAAAAGGACGTGGTGCGGCACCCGCTCGTGCAGCAGATCGTCAAGGCGTACGAAGCCTACGGTGGATCCCGACAGTAAAGTCCGGCGCCAGCCGGGTGGCGCCGAGAACCGGCGCGGTCGACGCTTGCATGTCAGCGTGACTGACGGTCGCGGACGATCGGTCCGCGACGGCGGGCTCTCGCAGTGGCTCGCCTCGATCGCGCCATCTGTCGCACGCGGCGAGGTAGCGATCGCGCTCGTCACCGATGCCCACAGCCAGACACTCAATTCACAGTACCGCCGGAAAAATCGGCCGACCGACGTCTTATCGTTTCCGGTTGATCCCGGATCCCGGATCCCGGATCCCGGACAACGGATCCCGACAGGTTTCCTTGGCGATATCGTCATTGCCACCGGCACTGCCAGGAAGCAGGCGAGGGACGCCGGCCACTCGTACCAGGCCGAGTTGCGCGTGCTTGCGCTTCATGGCTTGCTGCACCTGCTCGGGTACGATCACCACAATCAGGAGGACGCCGGGCGCATGCGCCGCGTCGAAACACGACTCCGCCGCCGCGGCGGCCTTCGTGCGGGATTGATCGAGCGATCATGATTCCGCTGCTGCTCTTTCTGCTCGCGATTGCCGCGGTGTACGTCGGCACGATTGAAACAGCGTTCACCGCGTTGATGCGCCTCTCACTGCGGCTGATGGCCGAACGCGGAGGACGGGACGACCGTCTCGGCTTCTATCTCGAGGATCCCACGCAGCTCTTCATTCCTGCGCGACTTCTGCTCGGCCTGATCTTCTCGCTGGCGACGATGTTCATCGCGATCCTGACGGGACGCACGGGGTTCCAGTCGATTGGGATGCTGCTCGTGTTCGTTGCGATCTTCATTCTCGTGTTCGAGCACGTTCTGCCGCTGTTAATCGTGCGGCGAAACCCCGAGCGAGTGCTTGAAGTGCTGTTGCCGCCGTTCGACGTCGTCGCCAGGTTTCTTCACCCGTTGACCGGTGGCCTCGTGCGGCTCATAGCCGCGGTCCCGCGGCGTGAGCGTGAACGCGCCGAGCCGAGCAACGGCGACGGCGAACCGGTCGAGAATCAGCCAGGAGAGGCGCCGCCGAACGAGACGGCTGAGAGACAGGGCATCATCGAAGTGGACGAACGTCGTCTGCTGCAATCGATCGTGGATTTCGGCGACACACTGGTGCGCGAGGTCATGACCCCGCGCCCGGACATGGTGGCGATTCAGGCGGAGGCCACCTTCGACGAGCTCCGCGCGCTCTTTCGCGAGCAGGAGTACTCGCGTATCCCCATCTACACCGAGAATCTTGACAACATCGTCGGGTTCGTCTTCATCAAAGACTTGCTCCGGCTCGATCCACCGGAGTCGGGACAGACGTCGCTTCTGCATCTCACGCGATTCATCCGGCCGGCAACGTTCGTTCCCGAGACGAAGCGCGTCGCCGAAATGCTGAAAGAGTTCCAGCGTCAGCAGGTTCAGATCGCCATTGTCGTCGACGAATACGGCGGCACCGCCGGGCTGGTGACCATCGAGGATCTGCTGGAGGAGATCGTTGGCGAGATTCGCGACGAATACGACGTCGAGACCGAGCCGGTCATCGAGGAAGCAAGCGGATCGTACGTGTTCAGCGCGAAAGTCAATATCGCCGAAGTGCGGGATCGACTCGGCATCGAAATCGAACCGGAAGGGTTCGAGACAGTCGGCGGGTACGTGCTGACCCGAGCCGGTCGCGTACCGGCGGTCGGGGAGACGTTCGAAAGCGACGGTCTGCAGATCGAAGTGCTTGAAGCCGAGCGGCGCCGCATCCACAAGGTGCGCATGCGACTAGCGCCGCAACCGCAACCGGAAGTCTAGGAACGCCTCTTCCATGCCGAAAGCGGGATACGCATCGCTCGTCGGCCGTCCCAACGCCGGAAAGTCCACCCTCCTCAACCGGATCATCGGCGAGAAGATTGCGATCGTTTCCGACAAGCCTCAAACCACGCGAACGCGTATCCTCGGCGTGAAGAACTATCCCGAGGGGCAGATTGCCTTCGTCGATACCCCAGGGATTCATCGGCCGCTCCACCGCTTGAATGTCAGGATGGTGGATTCGGCGGTGGACACTCTGCGCGAGGTTGACGTGATCGCGCTCGTGTTCGACGCCTCGACGAGGCCGGGTCATGGGGACGAATACGTGTCCGCATTGCTGAAAGACCTTCGAACACCCGCCGTGCTCGTCCTCAACAAGATCGATCGGGTGGCGAAAGCGCGTCTGCTTCCACTGATCGACCAGGCCCGGCAGTGGCATGACTTTGCCGCCATCGTTCCGGTTTCGGCGACGACCGGCGACGGCGTCGATCGCCTCGAGCGCGTGCTTCTCGATCAGTTGCCGGAAGGGGAGCCCGGCTATCCTGATGACTACCTGACGGATCAACCGGAACGCGTGTTGGTGGCGGAAACCGTTCGCGAGAAAGTGCTTCAGCACACGCGCGAAGAGCTTCCGTTTTCAACCGCGGTCGTGGTCGACGAGTTCGACGAGGAAGAGCGCGATCGCCTGCTGCGGTTGTACTGCACGATCTTCGTTGAAACTGAATCACAAAAGAGAATCGTCATCGGGCGCGGCGGTGACATGATCAAGCAGATTGGAACCGAGGCGCGCCGTGATCTTGAAGCGTTCTTTGACACGAAGGTGTTTCTCGATCTGCGTGTCAAGGTCAATTCCAACTGGCGTGACAACGACCGCGTACTCGACGAAATTGGGGTGCCGACTCCGAGTGCCAGGAGTGCTAAGAGTGCCAAGGCACGAAACGATCGCCGAAAACGGTGAGCTCATGAAAAAGACGCTGGCCGCGTTGCTGGTGATCGGACTGTCCTTCGGCTTTCGTGCGTCGACGCTCGGGCAGGTACCGGTACCGTCGCGCAACGTGCTGTGGTACCGCGCTCCGGCAACCAATTGGAACGAAGCCTTGCCGATCGGAAATGGTCGGCTCGGCGCGATGGTGTTTGGCGGCGTTGCCGACGAGCAACTGCAGTTGAATGAAGAGACCGTGTGGGCCGGCCAGAAGCTCGATCGCGTCAACCCGAAGGCGGCCGGATCGCTTCCCGAGATCCGGCGATTACTTTTTGCGGGCAAGCCTGCGGAAGCGGAAGCCATTGCTGACAAGACGATCATCTCGGTTCCGCGGCGTATGCCGCCGTACGAGACGCTCGGCGATTTGCGACTCCGTTTTCGGCTCGACGGGGAAGCGTCCGACTACCAGCGCGAACTGGATCTCGACGAAGCCGTGGCACGTGTCCGATTCCGCGTCGGTGCAACGACGTTTCGACGCGAAATGTTGGCGACGGCTGTCGATCAAGTCATCGCGGTGCGGCTCACCTCCGATCGACCGAACGCCATTTCGTTCACCGCTTCGATGTCGCGCGAACGTGACGCGACCTCGCGCGTCGAGGGAAACAACTCGATTGTGCTCGAAGGCCAGGCGCTGCCCGCGTCGGCGCGGCACGCCGACGAGCCGAAGGCGGGGGTACGCTTCGCCGGCATCGCACGTGTCCTGACCGAGGCGGGGCACCTACGGGTGGACGGGGCATCGGTGACCGTGACGGGGGCGAACAAGGCGACGGTGCTGATTGCGGCCGCGACGACGATGAAGGAGCGCGATCCGGCCCAGGCCGCGCGCGCAGCGCTGAACGCGGCGAGCGGCCGAGACTATTACGAGGAAATGCGGCCCGCGCACATCGCGGATTATCAGCGTTTCGCGAAACGGACGCGGCTGAGTCTCGATGCGCCGGCACCAGAATTGCCGACCGACGAACGGCTCGCTCGCGTGAGGGGGGGCGCCACCGATCTGGCACTCGAAGCCCTTTACTTCGTTTTCGGCAGATATCTGCTTATTTCAAGCAGCCGGCCCGGGACGCTGCCCGCGAACCTGCAGGGCATCTGGAATGACTCGCTCGCGCCATCGTGGGACAGCAAATACACGGTCAACATCAACACTGAGATGAATTACTGGCCGGCCGAGGTCACCAGCCTTTCCGAACTGCACGCCCCGCTCTTTGACCTGGTCGACAAGTCGCGCGAGGACGGCCGTCACGTCGCCAAGACGATGTATGGCGCCCGCGGTTTCGTGATTCATCACAACACGGACGCGTGGGGGCACGCCGGTCCGATTGATGGCGTGCGATCCGGTATCTGGCCGGCCGGGGGTGCCTGGCTCGCCTTGCACTTCTGGGATCACTACGACTTCACCCACGATCGCGAGTTCCTGCGCACGCGCGCGTATCCCGTGCTGAAAGAAGCGAGCGAGTTCCTGCTCGACTACATGGTCACCGATCAGCAGGGGAGGCTCGTCACCGGGCCGTCAATCTCTCCCGAGAATCAGTACAAGCTCCCTGATGGCACATCAGCGTCGCTCACCATGGGCCCTTACATGGATACCGAGATTGCGTATGCGCTGTTTGGCCGGGCAATGCAGGCGAGCGAGATCCTCGGGGTTGACGCAGACTTCAGGAATCAACTCGCCACGGCGCGGCGGACGCTTCCGCCGTTGAAGATTGGGAAGTACGGACAACTGCAAGAATGGCTGGAGGACTATGACGAGCGCGATCCCGGTCACCGCCACATTTCGCATTTGTTCGCGCTCCACCCCGGCAACCAGATCACGCTTCGCGGCACACCGGATCTCGCGCGCGCGGCGCGCGTCACGCTCGAACGTCGCCTCACCGCCGGCGGCGGTGGCACCGGATGGAGCCGTGCATGGATCGTCAATTTCTGGGCTCGACTCGAGGAAGGGGATCGCGCGCACGAGAACTTCGTCGCGCTGCTCGCGCACTCGACGCAGCCGAACATGCTCGACAGCCATCCGCCATTTCAGATTGATGGCAACTTCGGCGGCACGGCCGGCATCGCCGAAATGCTCCTCCAGTCGCACGCCGGCGAGATTGCGATTCTTCCCGCGTTGCCGTCTGCCTGGCCATCCGGATCGGTCACCGGCCTCCGCGCCCGCGGCGCGGTCAGCGTGGACATCACGTGGCAAGCGGGACGGCCGCGGCTGGTGCGCCTAAAACCCGATACGGACGGTGAGCAGGTGATCCGTCCCCCTAAGGGGTTCGTCGTGGTCTTCGTGACGGGGGGTGGAACGATATTTCGCGGCGCGCCGGACGGCAGCGCGCGTGTGGCGCTCCGCGGCGGAAGTACGTATTCGGTCACATTCGGAGCGATCCCGACGCGTTAGCAGCGAGCAGCGGGATTCTGGAACTTTCCCATCCTCCCAACTGAATAGATCATGTGCACGTCGAATCGATGAGCGCATGAGCGACGAACTTTTAGCGGACGGCGCAACCGACGAGCAATTGCTCGCTCGGATAGCAGCGCGCGACGCGACGGCATTGAGCGTGCTGTTTCGTCGCCGTCAGCCTGACGTCTATCGCGTCGCGATGCTCATGACCGGTTCAGCAGCGGCAGCCGAGGACGTGACACAGGATGTCTTTCTCGCGGTGATGCACGATGCGTCGCGGTTCGAGTCGGGGCGTGCATCGGTGACCGCGTGGCTGTGCGGAATCGCGCGCAATCATGCGCGGCGACGGCTGGATTGCGATCGGAGGATGCGGCCGTTGCCCGATCAGTCGGAGCCGCTCCCTGGCGAGGCAGCGATAGAGGCCGATCCACTGCGCGAGATGTCGAATGCAGAGCAGATCGAAAGGCTGCGCCGTGCGGTTCTCACGCTTCCGGTGCGCTATCGCGAGGCGGTGGTGCTCTGTGATCTTCAGGAACTGAGCTACGCGGACGCGGCGACGGCGCTCGAGTGTTCAATCGGGACCGTGCGGTCTCGTCTGCATCGCGGCCGACAGTTGTTGACGGCGAAAATGCACGCGCACGACGAGGCGCAGGCAGTTACCGCAGCAAAAAGGATTTCGAGGTGTCTCGCATGACCGGCGAGGAATATCGGCGAACGGCGACAGCGCTGGCTCGCGAGACCAGGATGCCTGATGGCAGCGCCGCGCGAATCGAAGAAGCGATCCTGAGCGCGATCGATCGGCGCGATGGCGCAGCGTCACAGCGATCGCCGTGGCTTCCGCCTTGGCTGGCCGCCGCTGCGGCGCTCGTGCTGATCGCCGGGACCCTCTCGCTCTGGATGGTGACCCGCACGCCGGTAAACCCGGCGGCGGTAACGAATCAGGTAGCGGCAGGGGCGCCGTCAGTTGCGAGCGAGAGTACTCCGCACGGACTCCCGACCCCAGCAGTGGTCACGACGGCGAAGGCTCCACTGTCACCACGCGCGACTCGCCCGGTCCAGCGAGCTCACACGGCACGCGTCGTCAATCCGAGCGGCTTTGTCGAATTGCCGGGAACCGCGGGTCTGCCGGCGTTTGAGAGCGGCGAGATCGTGCGAGTGGAAGTGCCGGTCGCTTCGCTGCCGACCTACGGAATCGACATTTCGTCGGGTGCGGGAAATGGACCGGTGGCAGCGGACGTTCTCATTGGTCAGGACGGGCTTGCGCGCGCGATCCGGCTCGTGACGAGCACTATAAGGAGCACGCAATGAAGAAGGTATGGTTGGCGTTTGTTGTTTTGGGCTTGTCCGCCCCGCTGGCGGCCCAGCGTAGTACGGTCGGATCTGCCCAGGATCCGGCGGGCAAAGAGATCCTTCTCCAGAAACTCGCGGGCGAGCTACGCGCGCGAATGGCCGTCGAAGCGAAGATCACAACCGGTGCGCCGTACTCGGCTGAAGCAATCACCGAATCGACGCAGGTCCTTGCCGATGGAAACCGCATCAACCGCAAGTCGGTCACACGCGTCTATCGAGACGGTGAAGGGCGGACCAGGCGCGAAGAAGTCGACGATACGGGCACGGTCGTCAGCGTCTCGATCGTCGACCCCGTGGCGCACGTGAGTTATGTGTTGCAGCCGGCCTCGCGGACGGCATTTCGCAATGACGTACGGCTCGCGATGCCGGAAGAGGGCGCGCGTGGACGAGGCGGCGCGATGCGACGCTCTGCCGATGCACCGCCAGCCGAAGTGGAAGGACGCGTGAAAGCCACGGCTGAAGAATTCGTGCGAACGAAAGCGGTGTCACCCATCCCACCGCCCCCGCCGCCGGCTCCGCTCCCGGAAGACAAGATGGCTATCGAGCGCACCGCCGCCAGTGCGACCGCGCGCGAGGACCTCGGCCGTCAAACGATCGAAGGAGTCTCCGCGACTGGCTCGCGGGCGACGACAACGATTCCAGCTGGCGCCATTGGCAATCTGCAACCGATCAAGATTGTCTCCGAACAGTGGCTCTCGCCCGATCTGCAGGTGCTGGTGATGACGAAGCACAGCGACCCACGCAGCGGCGAGACGATCTATCGGCTGCAGTCAATCGTGCGCGCTGAACCCGACCGATCACTCTTTACCCTTCCGTCCGACTACACGCTGAAGGAGTCCGGCATTCGAGAACCATTGAAATAAACCAGCAGCCAGAAGCTGGCAGCCAGTAGCCACGATGGTGCGTGCATCATCGTGGCTGTTTTTTTGTACGGCGGCAGCCGAGAAACTGATAGATTGAGTGGTTCTGTCTCGTCGATCTGGACGTTGCCTATGCCCCAGCGAAAACTTGATGTCGTGCTCGACTCCGTGAAGCGACTCATGCGCATGGGGGCGACGGCCAATCTGGTCAATCTGCTGCAGAAGCAATACCCCGCCGACCTCGCGCAGCTGTTTTCAGAGCTTCCAGACAAGGAACGCCAGACGGCGTTTACGTTGCTCGCCGAGCGTAACAGCAAGCTCGCGATGGAGGCGTTGAGCGAGTTAGGGCCCGAAGCGGCCGCCGCGCTGCTGCGCGATCGCACCGCCGAGGAAATCGTCAAATTGACCCAGGAGCTGCCGTCCGACGACGCGGCGGCGCTGATCGATTACCTGCCGGAAGAACTCTCGTCGGCGGTCCTGGAACTTCTGCAGAAGCGTCCTGCCGGCGGCGACGTCGGGGACTTGCTCGAATACGCGGAGAAGACCGCCGGGCGCATCATGAACCCGAAGGTCTTCGCGCTGGCGGAGGACATCACCGCGGGCGAGGCGATCACCGCGCTGCAGGGTTCGCGCGATGTGGAAGTCGTGTTTTATCTGTATGTGATCGACGTCCGAAGACATCTGGTCGGTGTCGTCTCGCTTCGTCGGTTGCTGCTCGTCGCGCCCGATACGCCGCTGAAGCGGATCATGACCACCGACCTGATCAGCGTCCGCGCCGACATGGATCAGGAAGAAGTCGCGCGGCTGGTCGCGTCGTACAACCTCCTCGCCATCCCCGTTGTCGACGAAGAGAACAAGCTCGTTGGGGTGATTACCGTCGATGACGTCATCGACGTTATCAAGGATGAGGCAACGGAGGACGTCTATCGTCTCGCCGGCGTGGCCGGCGACGACCGGGTGTTCACACCCGCGTCGGAATCGCTTCGCAAGCGTCTCCCGTGGCTGCTGATCAATCTCGCAACGGCGTTTCTGGCGGCCTCAGTCGTCGGCCTCTTCAAGAGCACAATCGACAAGGTCGTGGCGCTGGCGATCTATATGCCGGTGGTCGCAGGAATGGGAGGTAATGCCGCGACGCAGACGTTGACGGTGATCGTTCGGGGCATCGCGCTCGGCGAATTGACGTGGAGCAACACACGAAAGGCGCTGTTCAAGGAAGCGGCGGTCGGGATCGGGAACGGAGTCGCGTGCGGCACAATCGGCGCGGTGGTGGCATGGCTCTTCAGCAGCGATCCGTGGCTGGGCGGGATCCTCGCCATGGCGATGATCATCAACATGTTCGTCGCGGCGACGGCGGGCACGCTCATTCCGCTGATGCTGCGCGCGCTCAAGGTGGATCCCGCCCTCGCATCTTCCGTATTCATTACGACCTTGACCGACGTTTTTGGCTTTTTTTCATTCCTCGGGCTTGCAAAGGTGTTCCTCAGGTATCTGCATCAGTCGGGGTAGAATACTGATTTTGCATGCCCGTCTACACGTCCGAAGCGCTAATCCTGCGCACTTACAAGCTGGGTGAAGTCGATCGGATTGTCGTGTTCCTGACACGCGACCGTGGCAAGAAGCGGGGCGTGGCAAAGGGAGCGCGGCGGGTGCGCTCGCGCTTCATGGGCGCGCTCGAGCCGATGACGCGGGCCGGCGTGGCCTATTACGAACGCGAACAGCGGGATCTCGTCCGGATCAACTACGTGGAACCCACACGATCGCCGTTATCGGGACCTGGCACTGACGCGCTGGGATATGTCGGCTACTTTGCGGAATTGATCGATGAATGGGCCCCGGAAGCCCATGCCGATGAACGGCTGTTCCGCCTTGGCGCATCGATCACCGAAGCCATCGCAACAGGAGCGATGGCCGATCCGCTGGCGCGATATTTCGAGTACTGGCTGCTGCGACTCCAGGGTGTCTATCCGTCCCTGGTCTCGTGCGCAGGATGTGCAGCGCCGCTGGTGGGTGGGGCGGTGATGCCGCCAAGAGAGGATGTGTTCGTCTGTCCCACGTGCGCCCCGACGAGCGGCACTCGTGTGAGCGTCGAGGCGCTGAAGTTCCTCAAGGCCGCTGGAGCCACGTCTCCAGATCGCCTCGAGACGCTGCCGCTCGAGCCGCGCGCGTCCCGTGAGCTGGAGACGGTCCATCGGCGCCTTCTACACCTTCACCTCGAGAAGGAATTGAAATCAGCCCGAGTGTTGCGCGAACTGCGCCACACCCGGTGAATCGAATGGTCACGCTCCAGCAACTCATCTTCAAGCTCTCGGAATTCTGGGCCTCACGCGGCTGCCTCCTGCAGCAGCCGCTGGACATCGAAATGGGCGCCGGGACGATGCATCCGGAGACCTTCCTCCGCGTCCTGGGTCCGGCGCACTGGAACGTCGCCTATGTTCAACCATCTCGTCGTCCGGCGGACGGTCGCTTCGGCGAGAACCCGTACCGGCTGTTGAAGCACCAACAGTTCCAGGTAATCCTCAAGCCGGCGCCCGACGACGTGCAGCAGCTCTACCTGCAAAGCCTGGAGGCGTGCGGGATCGATCTTCGCGCGCACGATGTTCGGTTCGAGGAAGACAACTGGGAGTCTCCGACACTGGGCGCGTGGGGGATCGGATGGCAGGTGCTGTTCGATGGTCAGGAGATCACGCAGTTCACCTACTTTCAGCAGGCAGGCGGGATTGATCTTTCACCGATCTCAGTCGAGCTCACCTACGGAATCGAGCGCCTCACGATGGCGCTTCAAGACGTAGACGATGTCTACGAGCTCGAATGGGCCGCCGGCGTGAAGTATCGCGACGTCCGCCACCGCGACGAAGTCGAGCAGTCGAAGTATGCGTTTGGCCAGGTCGACATGCCGCCGGCCGAATTTCACGCGCTGCACCGGGACTTGTTCGACAAGTATTACGGACTCGCACAGACGCTGTTGCGCAGCGACCTGGCTCTGCCGGCGCTCGATTACTGTTTGAAGTGCTCGCACATGTTCAACCTGCTCGACGCGAGCGGCGGCATCGGTGTCACCGAGCGCACCGCGTACATTCTTCGTGTACGGCAGCTTGCGATTGCGATTGCCAAGCATTGGGTAGGGGAGAAGGCTGAGACCTGAAATTGTTGATTGCGGATTGCTGATTGCTGATTTTTTTGAATGTCGATTGGGCGATTGTGATTGTGGATTGTTGATTTGGAATGGATCGAGAACTGCTGATCGAAATTGGCGTCGAGGAACTGCCGGCAGCGTGGATGCCCGGGTTGACGCGGCAGCTCGCGGATCGGTTGAAGGATCGGCTCACCGAATTCCGTATTGCTCCGATGGCAGCGGTCGAAAGCTATTGCACGCCTCGACGGCTGACGGCACGCATCGCGAAGATCGCGGAGCGCCAGGAGGATCTCGAAGAAACATTGAGCGGCCCACCGGTCTCGGCCGCGGTCGATGCCGACGGCAAACCCACGCCCGCCGCGCTCGGCTTTGCCCGCAAACAAGGTGTCGCGTTCGAGGAACTCTCGCGGCTGTCGACGCCGAAAGGCGAATACCTCGCGTATCACAAGCGTCAGCGCGGGAAGAGCGCCGTCGACGCGCTGCCGGAGATTTTCGGCGCGGTGCTGCGCGATCTCGCGTTCCCGAAGCAGATGCACTGGGACGCGAAGCTGGACGATGGACGCGGTGAGCTGCTGTTTGGAAGACCGATTCGATGGCTGCTGTTCCTTTACGGCGGACGCGTGGTCCCTTTCACGATCAGCCGTGCCGCGAATGCGGCCGGACCGCAGGTGTTGGACATTGAATCGGGTGCGCTCACCTACGGCCACAGGTTTCTTGCCACGAGTGGCCGCGCCGGCCGATCGATCAAGGTTCGAAGCTTCGAGGAGTACCAGGCGCGGCTGTCCGAGCATTTCGTCGTGCTCAGGCATGAGGATCGCCGCGATCGCATTGCGCGCGAACTCGAATCACACGCGCGGCGGCTGAGTGGACGGGTCCATCTGAAGGAGCACAGCACGCTCATCGACGAGGTGGCAGACCTGGTCGAATATCCGGGCGTCGTTGCCGGCTTTTACGACCGCGGCTTTCTTTCCCTTCCGCACGAGGTATTGACGACGACGCTCGTGCACCATCAGCACTTCTTCCCGGTCGTCACGGCGACTGGAGAGTTGAAGGAAGCGTTCCTTGCAGTCGTCAATACGCAGCCATCTGATGAGCGTCTGATCGCCAAAAATGCCGAGCGCGTCGTCACCGGGCGGCTCAGGGACGCGAAATTCTTCTGGGAATCCGATCAAAAGACGCCGCTCGCGTCGCGACTGGATCGCCTGCACACGCTGCTGTTTCACAAGAAGCTCGGCAGCTATCGAGACAAGGCCGAGCGAATTTCGTCGCTTGCGCAATGGATCGCGCGTGATGTCCTGGGCAACCCGCAAGACGCCCAGCATGCCGCCGAGGCGGCGAGGCTCGCCAAAACCGACCTCACGACGGAGTTGGTTTTCGAGTTCACCGAACTTCAGGGTACGATCGGTGGGATCTACGCGCGCCAGCAGGGGCAGCCCGAGCAGGTGTGGAAGGCTATCTATTACCAGTACCTTCCCGTGGGAGTCGAAGCGGATGCGCCGCCGTCACGCGAGCAGTTGGGGTCGGCCGCGACGACGTGGGCGGCTGTTTCGCTTGCCGACAAGATCGACACGTTCGTCTCGCTGGCGAAGGCGGGCGAACGTGCCACCGGGTCTCGCGATCCATTTGGCTTGCGGCGGCAGATGCAGGGGGCCGTCAGGATCCTGATGGATCTTCCGCAGCTAACCGGGATCGACAGGGAAGTCTGGCTTGGACCGATTCTCGCGCGCGCCGCGGAAGGAACGATCGGCACGACCGGTCCATGGACGCCGGAACTGTCCGAGGCCGCCCTCGCGTTCGCGGCCGAGCGAGTACGGTTTGCGTTGGAACAACGTGGGTTCGGGATTGAGGTCGTGCGTGCCGCAACATCGGCTGGAGATGTCAGTCCGCTCCGCGCCAGGCGGATCGCCGAAGCGATCCAGGGCATGCGCGGCTCGGAGGATTTTCAGGCGCTGGCCGTGTTGTTCAAGCGGGTCAAGAATATCGCTCGCGAACGTCGATCGTCCGGTGCGCTCGATCGCAGGGCCATTACCGAGGCGGCAGAACGTGCCCTGCTCGAGGAGCTGGACGCGCGTCGCCCGCGAATCGAAACTGCCGCCGCGCGCAGCGACTATCGCGCCGCATTCATTGAAATCGCCGGCCTTCGCGCGGCCGTCGACAGGTTCTTTACCGAGGTGTTCGTGATGGCAGACGACGTGCGGACGAGAGACGCGCGCCTGACGCTCATGGCGGATCTGCGCGACCTCATTCTCGATCTCGCGGACATCTCGGAAATCATTCCGCAAACGGAGTAGGCACTGGAATGGCGAAGACGCTTGGACGGACGAAGACGGCGAACACCAAGGGCGCGAAGAGCGCAGTGGCACTGCGCACCGCGACCAAGTCACGAACGGCGAAGGCTGGTACGGGTGCCAAGGGTGCCACGAGCGCGAAGTACGTGTACTTGTTCGGCCGCAAGACCGACGGAAACGGCTCGATGAAGCCGCTGCTCGGGGGCAAGGGGGCGAATCTGGCCGAGATGTGCCGCATCGGTCTACCGGTGCCGCCAGGGTTCACGATTACTACCGAAGTCTGCACCTACTATTACGCGAACAAACGAAGCTACCCGCCGGCGTTGCGCAAGCAAATGGAAACGGGCATTGCCTCGATCGAGCAGCAGACAGGCAAGACGTTCGGTGATTTGAAAAATCCTTTGCTCGTGTCGGTGCGCTCGGGCGCGCGCGACTCGATGCCTGGGATGATGGACACGATCCTCAATCTCGGTCTCAACGATCAGACCGTCGAGGCGCTATCGAGGAAGACCAACAACCCGCGGTTCGCCTGGGACTGCTATCGTCGCTTCGTCCAGATGTACGGCGACGTCGTCCTCGGCGTGCAGAAGCGCGCCGACGAGGACCACGAACCGTTCGAGACGGTGATCGAAGCGCTCAAGAGCGAGCGTCACCACCAGCACATCGAAGACACGAAGCTCACGGTCGACGACCTGAAGGAGCTCGTTGTCCGTTTCAAGGGGCTGGTGAAGGAGCGCGTCGGCAAACAGTTCCCCGATTCACCCTGGGATCAACTGATGGGTGCGGTCGGTGCGGTATTCGGGTCATGGATGAACGATCGAGCGATCGTCTATCGCCGCAAGTACAACATCCCGACTGAGTGGGGCACCGCCGTCAACGTCCAGGCCATGGTCTACGGCAACACCGGCGATCAATCGGGATCGGGCGTTGCGTTCACCCGCAACCCGGCCAACGGCGAGAAGGAGTTCTACGGCGAGTTCCTCATCAACGCGCAGGGAGAGGATGTCGTCGCGGGCGTGCGGACACCGGAGCCGGTGGCGCAACTGAAGAAGGAACTGCCCAAGGCGTATGCCGAGCTCGAGCGCATTCGTCAGACGCTCGAGAAGCATTTCAAGGACGTGCAGGACTTCGAATTCACCATCGAGGACGGCGTCGTCTACATGCTGCAGACGCGCAACGGCAAACGAACCGCGATGGCGGCGCTGAAATTCTCGATCGACATGTATAAGGAAAAATTGATCGACTGGAAGACCGCGATCCTGCGCAACCCGGCCGACCAGCTCGAGCAACTGCTCGCTCCAGTCTTCGATGTTGGCGAAGTGGCGAAAGCCAAGGCGATCGCGACGGGATTGCCCGCGGGGCCTGGCGCGGCATCCGGCAAGATCTATCTCAACGCCGAGCGCGCCGTTGCCGCCGCCGACAAGAATGAAAAGGTGCTGCTCGTACGGGTTGAGACGTCCCCTGAAGATCTGCGCGGGATGATCGCGGCTGAAGGCATCCTCACCGCGCGGGGCGGCGTGTCGTCGCACGCCGCGCTCGTCGCGAGGCAGATGGGCAAGGTTTGTGTGTGTGGCGCATCCGCGCTCGAGGTCGACTATCAGGCGCGCACCGTCACAGTCGAGAGGAAGACGTTCAAGGAAGGGGACTGGATGTCGATCGACGGTACGGTCGGCAAGGTCTACGCCGGCCAGGTGAAAACGGCGCCGTCGGAAATCGTCGCCGGGCTGATCGACGGCGACGAGGCGGCCAGGAAGACGGAGAAGTTCAAGAACTTCCAGCAGCTGATGAAGTGGTGCTCGGATGCGACACGCATGGTCGTCCGCACCAACGCCGACACGCCGGAACAGACGGCCAACGCCGTTGCGTTCGGCGCGGTTGGTATCGGCCTGACCCGCACCGAGCACATGTTCTTCGAAGGGGACCGCATCGACGCGATGCGCGAGATGATCCTGGCGGAAACGGTCGAGGAGCGAAAGGCTGCGCTGGCCAAGCTTCTGCCCTACCAGCGCGAGGACTTCGTCGGCATCTTCAAGGCGCTGAACGGATACCCGGCGACCATTCGTTTCCTCGACCCACCGCTCCACGAGTTCCTGCCGCACACGAAGGAACAGCAGGAGGAGCTGGCCAGAAAAATCGGGGTGCCGGCCGCGCGCATTCACCAGCGCGTCGAGCAGTTGCACGAGTTCAACCCGATGCTCGGATTCCGCGGCTGCCGTCTTGGTATCGGCTACCCCGAGATTTCGGCGATGCAGGCGCGCGCCGTCTTCGAGGCTGCGGCGATCGTCGAGAAAAAAGGGATCAAAGCGCGCCCGGAGATCATGATCCCGCTCGTCGGGTTCAAGAAGGAACTCGATCTCCAAATCGAAGTCGTCCACCAGGCGGCACGCGAGGTCGAGGCGGAGCAGAAGAGGAAGCTCTCCTACATGGTGGGCACGATGATTGAGATCCCGCGTGGCGCGCTCACCGCGGACGAGATCGCGCAGTCGGCCGAGTTTTTCAGCTTCGGCACCAACGACCTGACGCAGACTGGGCTCGGCATGTCGCGCGACGACTCGGGCTCGTTCCTGCCGCAGTATCAGGAGCTCGAGATCGTCAAGAAGAACCCGTTCGCGACGATCGATGCGACCGGGGTCGGACAGCTCGTCGACATCGCGGTGAAGAAGGGGCGTGGCGCGCGCGCAAACCTGAAGCTCGGGATTTGCGGCGAGCACGGCGGCGACCCGTCGTCGATTCAGTTCTTCGAGAAGGTTGGTCTCGATTACGTGAGCTGTTCGCCGTACCGCGTGCCGGTTGCCCGGCTCGCGGCGGCACAGGCGGCGCTCACCTCCAAGGTCGGGGATTGATCAGGATCTACAAGCACGAGGGCGGGTCCACTCAGCTCGTCGATCGCGTGGACCCCGCCTGGATCAAGCCTGGCAGCGGCATATGTGTCTGGGTCGATCTCGATCGACCGACTCCTGACGAAACAAAAGTCCTCAGCGACACCTTTCATTTTCATCAGCTTGCGATTGAAGACGCTCTCAGCGAGCTGCATCACCCGAAAATCGAGTCCTACGGCGACTACCTGTACGTAATTCTGCACGGAATCGATTTTCATGCGTCCGAACATCGCTTCACCACCAAGGACGTCGATTTTTTTCTCGGTTCACAATTCCTGGTGACCGTGCATCCCGGTGTCTCACGGTCAATCGGCAAAGTGGGCGTGGTGTGCAGCCGTGACTCCCGCATGCTTGGCGAAGGGCCCGGCATGTTGCTCTACCGGATCGTCGACACGATGGTGGACAACTACCGGCCCGAAGTCGACAAGTTGTCTGAGAAGCTCGACAAACTCGAAAAGGAAGTGTTCGAGCACCCGAACACGCAGCTGGCACGCCGGATTCTGAATTTCAAGAAAGACATTTCGTCGTTGCGCCAAACCGTGCTGCCGCAACGCGACGTCGTCGGCCGGCTGGCGCGCCGCGAATTCCCGTTGATCACCGAACAGCTCGCGTACGGTTTTCGCGATGTGCATGACCACCTGGTGAGGCTGTCGGACGAGGCGATGTTTTTTCAGGATCGCATCACGAGTATCCTCGACGCCCACCTGTCTGCGGTATCGAACCAGCTCAATCAGGTGATGAAGGTGCTCACGATCATCGCAACGCTGTTCATGCCGCTGACCGTCCTGACCGGCATGTACGGCATGAACGTGCCGTTGCCGCATTTGCCCGGCGGCGAACACGCGCAGTTCTGGTGGGTCTGCGGCATCATGCTCGCCCTGTCGGCGGCGATGCTCGGGTTCTTTCGGAAGAAAGGCTGGATATGACGATTGCGGATTGCGGATTGTAGATTGCGGAGTTTGGATTGACGATTGTGGAGTGACGATTGTGTTTACCTCCTGGTCATACTCGAACACCCGTCGGCAATCACCAATCGCCAATCACCAATCGCCAGTCAGCGATCGTCAATGACCAATTGACAATCAGCAATCGACAAATCGGCATTCACCAATCAACAATCGGCAATCGAGATGCCTCGCATTCATCGTCTTCCCCTCCGCCTCGCCAATCAAATCGCCGCCGGCGAAGTCGTCGAGCGTCCGGCTTCGGTGGTCAAGGAACTGATCGAGAACTCGCTCGATGCGCAGGCGACGCGCATCGTGATCACCATCGAGCTCGGCGGCAAGAAGCTGCTTCGCGTCGAGGACGATGGAGAGGGGATGGATCCGGAGGACGCGCGGCTCGCGATCGAGCGTCACGCGACGAGCAAAATTGCGACGCCGGAAGATCTCGGCGCCATTCTCACGTTGGGATTCAGAGGCGAAGCCCTGCCGAGTATCGCGTCGGTGTCGCATTTCCAGTTGCGCACACGCGCGCGCGGCAGCGCGTCAGGCACCGAGATACGCGTCAATGGCGGCACGGTTGCCTCGCAGCGCGAAGTCGGCGTCCCCGAAGGCACCTCGATCGAGGTCGCGGATCTGTTCTACAACCTGCCGGCGCGGCGCAAGTT
The DNA here is from genome assembly GCA_035758845.1 of Vicinamibacterales bacterium. Taxonomy (GTDB): domain Bacteria; phylum Acidobacteriota; class Vicinamibacteria; order Vicinamibacterales; family 2-12-FULL-66-21; genus JALZOC01. The sequence continues at coordinate 35,647 of DASTVZ010000224.1, read as the reverse complement.
CCTGAAGTCGGATAGCGCCGAATCCGCGCAGATCTCCCGCCTCGTGACGCAGATGGCCCTCGGGTATCCCGAGGTTGGCTTCTCGCTCACCAGCGGCGGACGAAAGCTGCTCGAGTGCCCGCCAGCCAACGGTCTGGGCGACCGCTTCTATCAGCTGTTTGGCGAGCGCCTCGACTTGATCGAAGTCCGCAAAGAGGCCGCCGGGCTGCAGATTCACGGGTACGTCGCGGCGCTCGGCGATCAGGGGCCGGTGCGCGGCGCGCAAAACGTATTCGTCAACCGCCGCATCGTCAAGGACCGCACGATCGCGCACGCGATTTCGGAAGCGTATAGCGTGGCGACGATCAAAGAACGCAGTCCCGAAGTGCATCTCTTCATCCGCATGCCCGCCGATCGCGTCGACGTCAACGTTCACCCGACCAAGGCGGAAGTGCGGTTTCTCGAGCAGTCACTCGTGCACGAAGTGCTTCGCCGCGCGCTCGCGGAAGCGCTCGGGCAAGGCCGCGCCCCTGAGTTGCAATTCACGCCGTTCTCGCCGCGCCAGCTGGAGCCGCGTCCGATGGCGATTCCTGGTGTCCTTGCCGGCGCGACGGTTGGAAACCGGTGGGCGCCCGAACCGCTCGGGCCATGGCGCAATCTTATGGAGCCAGCAACTGAGAACGCTGTCGGCAGCGCCCTGTCGAACCCTGCTGAACCCGGTAGGACCACGCAGAACCCAGTAGAACCGGGTGACCTCCGCCCAATGATCCCCCTGGGCCAGTTTCGCGACACGTTCATCATCGCGATTGACGATGAAGGGATTGCAATTGTCGATCAACATGTGGCGCACGAACGCGTGCTGTTCGAACAGGTGATGGAGAGGTTGACGTCCGGCCAGCTCGAAAGCCAGCGCCTGTTGACGCCTGTTCTCATCGAGCTCTCACCCGCTGAGCGGCAGGCGCTCCTTCCACATGCGGCGACGCTCGAGAAGTTCGGCGTCGAGATCGAGGAGTTCGGCGGCGACAGCGTTCGTCTCTCCGCGCTTCCCGCCGCGCTCGATCCGGGTGAATGCGAGGCCGCCATCCGCGCGTTGGCCAGCGATCTCGAGGGGCTCGACCGCGGATCTCGCGTCGAGGAAGCGCTGCGCCGGATCGCAGCAACCATGGCGTGTCATGCTGCCGTCAAGGCGAATTATCCGCTGACGATGGAGAAGATGCGTTACATCCTTGAGGAGCTGCGTCGCACGGCGTATTCAAGCGTCTGTCCGCACGGACGTCCTGTCGTATTGCGGATCACGCGACGGGAGATTGAGAAGAACTTTCAGCGAATCTGACGTTCCGCCTCGCACCCGCGGCCGTCCTTAGTCTCTTGCCGGATTCGACCGATAACCTGGGCGCTCGGCGCGATCGGCGGACTGGTGGCTTCACTCGTCATGCGGTAGCCAATCCACCCGGCCGTGTGAGCAGTCGGCCACCGAGATGCGCGACGTGAGGTGGCTCGACAAGTCGACTCAAACAATGAACGCGTTACGTGCCATCGACAGGGAACCCCGCGGTACGACCTACGTCGCACTCATCCGCTTTGCGGCCGCGGAGCGAAGCACATTTTCGTTAACGTGGCGGCATCAATTGAAGTTTGATGCAAACACAAAGCAGGTTGAGGATGCCCTTCGTTCATCACTCATCCGTCTGGAGACGACTGAGACGTGGCCGGGAACGCAGCTCATTGGACATGCGGCAATCGTACGGTTTTATGAACTTTCGGCCGCCGCGCAAGCCCTGCTCGAAGATGCGGGACGACTCTTCGCGTGGCTCGCACCAAATCGCCCAGAGGATCTCGCATTCTACACGGCCAGCGGACGTTACTGGCTCGCGTCGATAGCCCACGAACGCGCGGCATTTATTGATCCGGATGCCGTCGACGTGCGCCAGCTGCTTGCATCAGTACCCGGGCTGCGGTTGCTCGATTAGGGGCACCGCTCAGTCATGAGCATTCAGTGCCACGCTGAGACGTACCTACGGTAAGGTCGAAGTAACCGTTGGACCCAACGCCGGATGATGTGATACTGAGCCGCGTTGGACGGTCACGATGAGTGAATGGCAAACGGCGAAGCACGCGCTCGGGTACCTTGAAAAAGCCGACCGCGTTCCGCATCGAGGCGAGGGGGAGGCCACCTTGCTCGACGAGTTGCCCGAGACCGTTCAACGGATTCTCGAACTTGGTTCCGGCGACGGACGACTCCTCGATCTGGTCCTTCGCGCTCGCCCGTCGGCGCTCGGGGTGGCGGTGGACTTCTCACCGCCCATGCTCGAGCGGCTGCGTCAGCGGTTCGACGGGAGTGAACGCGTGCAGGTCATCGCGCACAATCTGGAAGATCCACTTCCATCACTCGGGGTCTTCGACGTCATCGTGTCGAGTTTTGCGATCCACCATGTCGAGCATGAGCGAAAGCGTCGGCTCTACGTTGAGATCTGGAATGCGCTGTCGCCGGGCGGCGTGTTCTGCAACCTGGAGCATGTTGCCTCCGCATCCGACTACGGCCATGTGAGATTTCTCGAGGCAATGGGTCGGACGGCCGACGACGAGGATCCTTCGAACAAGCTTCTGGATGTCCACACGCAATTGGTGTGGCTGCGTGAAATCGGGTTTGCGGATGTCGACTGCTACTGGAAGTGGCGCGAACTCGCGCTCCTTGTCGGACGGAAGGCTCGATCGTGATCGCCGAACCGGGACACCATGCCGTACGAACTGAGCTTCACCAAGCGCGTTCCGATTGCGGATCGTGAGCAGTACATCAACGAGTGTTGTGTTGGTGGCGACATCGTCCTCGAACAGCTTCTGCCCGCGGTGCGTGCCCGATACGGCGATGTCGAACCCACTGAGGAGGACTGGGGCTGGTTTCTGTGGTTCCACAAGGGCGGCGTCAAACTCGCGATCGACGTTTTCACGGATGATCCCGATCGAGGCGAGTTTCGAATCCGTCTCACATCGCGTGTCAAACGGATGCTCCTCCTCGACACGGTCGTTGACACTCCGGAGCTCAGGGAGCTCCACGATGTCGTCGTTGCCGGGCTTTCCTCATGGGTCGAGGGTGAAGTCGCGAGCGAAGTAGTTGAGGATTAGCCTCGAGGATCATCATCGGCGTGGACACTCAACAGTTGCTTGTGTTTCTCTCGAGCGCATCAAAGCGGTTTACTATCAGGCCTACCCGACCGACACGGATCGTGGAGTTCGCGGCGGAAAACTCGTCGTGTGGCAACAAGGGAGGAGACGATGGGCCAGCGAAGTGCACACGTGACGGCAATCGCATCGGCACTGTTCGCGGTGTTGATCTTGCCCGTGTCCGGCGCCGGACCGACCTTCAGGGCCGACTATCGCTTTTCTGGCTCCAACCTCACGGCATTCAAATCGTTCGGTCAAGCCGACTGGAAAGTACAGAACGGCGAGATCGTCGGCACGCCGAAAGACGCCGGCGGCGGCTGGCTGATCCTCGACGGGAAGGCCTTCCAGGACGTTGGCCTCTACGCGAACGTCAAGTGCGCCTCGGGCTGCAAGGGCGGGATTCTCATGCGCGTGGAGAAGACGCCGGACGGCGGCATGAAAGGCATGCTGATGTCGCTGACTGAAGGCGACCTCGCGTCCTACAGCGTCACCATTGATGCGCAGGGAAAGGAAACGAAGCGCGAACCGCATGCCGCAGCTGCCGCCGCGGCGGGCGGTGGAGGGCGCGGAGCAGGTGGCGGAGCAGGCGCAGGACGCGGAGCAGGCGGACCTGGCGGAGTTCCTCAACCGGGTGCGACCCGTGGCGGTGGGCCGGCGCCGCCGTTGCCTCCCGAGATCGCCGCGCAACTTCCAAAGAATCTCGCCGAGCGTCCCGCGGGTGCCTACGTTCCTGGTGGTTACAACGAGGTTGAGATCCTCCTGACTGAAAACAGCGTGCGGCCGAAATTCAACGGCGGTTCGCTCGGCAGAGGCGGCGGCCCAGGCCAAGGCGCCATTCCAGAGTCCGATGCCGATGGTTACGGCCAGATCGGATTGTTCGTCGGCGGCAGCGGCGAGATCCGCGTGAGGGATCTCATGTACAAAGACCTCCTCGCGCGAACGTGGGGACCGATCGAAACGGGCAGGAACTTCAAAACGATCGCGGTCGATCCCCACTATTACTCGTGGACGGCGGCTGCGGGTGATTTCAATCATGACGGGATCATGGACGTGACGGCGGGCCCATACCTCTATCTCGGACCTGATTACAAGGTCGCGAGGCAGATCTACACGCCACACTCTTTCAATCCAACAGCCGAATATCCCATCCCGTCGATGGTGAGCCTCGCGTACGACTTCACGGGTGATGGATGGATCGATCTTCTCGTCATGAGCGGCAATGCAGGGAACGGGACGGGAACGCTGTATGTGAACCCGAAGAACGCCTCGCGTCTGTGGCCGAAGCACGTTGTGCTGCAACCAGTCGGCAACGAAGAAACCGTGATGAAGGACATCGATGGCGATGGCAAGCCGGACATCATTCACGCCGGCAACAACACGCTCCGTTACTCACATCCCGACCCTGCGAATCCCACCGGCACGTGGATCACGAAAACCATTTCGGAGCCCGGTCCGTGGGGCGTGAACATCGGTCATGGCCTGGGAGTCGGCGACATCAACGGCGACGGACGGATGGACTACATCAACTGCTACGGGTGGTGGGAGCAGCCGTCAGTAGGCAACACTGGCCTCTGGACGATGCATCCGCAGGCCTTCGGCCGGTGGGGTGCGTCGCAAGGAGGAGCCGGCGGCGCGGAGATCGCCGTCTACGACGTCAACGCTGACGGGTTGAACGATATCGTCACGGCGATGGAGGGCCACGGGTTCGGGCTCGCGTGGTACGAGCAGAAGCGTGAGGCCGGAAAGATCACCTTCGTCGAGCACACGATCATGGGAGACTTCACAACCAAGAACGCAGGAGATGTGATCTTCACCGAACCGCACGCGACCGCGTTCGCCGACGTCGACGGCGACGGGCTCGTCGACATGGTTACCGGGAAACGCTACATGTCGCACTTCGGATATACAGATCCCGATCCGTGGGGCGAGCCCGTGCTGTACCTCTATCGTCTGGTGCGCAACAAGCAGGCGCCCGGCGGCGCCGAGTTCGTCCCCGAGCTGGTGCACAACCGATCCGGTGTCGGGTCTCATTTCGTCATTACCGATATGAACGCCGACGGCATGCCGGACATCGTCACTTCCACGAATCTCGGGACATTTGTTTTTCAGAATTTGCGGAAGAAGCGCGGGAGCTGACGTCCTGACGTACACAGAGGATACAAGAGGGAGCAGAGGTCCCGACCACAGAATTAGCAGAGATAACAGAGATCACTAAATTTACCTTCTCTGTTTCCTCTGTGGTGAGGACCTCCGTTCCTCTTATCATCGGAGGCACGGTGCTGCCTGTCGCTGTTCTTTTCATCGCCGTCCTCTTCTGCATGTCCGCGACGTGCGAGCTTCAGCCAGACATGCGCGACTGGCAGAGCGAGCGCGCGCGAATGGTCGAGGAACAGCTCAAGAAACGCGATATCCGCGACGAGCGCGTGCTCTCCGCCATGCTGAGCGTGCCACGGCACCTCTTCATTCCTGAATCGGCGCGGGGCGGCGCCTACGGCGACTTCCCGGTGCCAATCGGCCACGGACAGACAATCTCCCAGCCTTACATCGTTGCCTTCATGACCGAAGCGTTGAAGGTTGCGGCGGAGCATCGCCTCCTCGAGATCGGAACTGGATCGGGATATCAGGCGGCGGTCCTCAGTGTGCTGGCGAAGGAAGTCTTCACGATCGAAATCGTCGAACCACTGGCGAAACGCGCGCGCGCGACACTCGCCGACCTCGGGTATCGCAATGTCGAGGTCCGCACCGGCAATGGATATTTGGGGTGGCCCGAGCATGCCCCGTACGATCGCATTATCGTTACCGCGGCGCCTCCCGCGGTGCCGCCCGCGCTGGTGCAGCAGTTGAAAGTCGGCGGACTGATGGCGATCCCGGTCGGCGTCAGCGATCAGGAATTGCGGATCATGCGCCGGACGGCGACGGGAATGGAGACGCTCGCCACGCTGCCAGTCAGGTTCGTGCCGATGGTTGGGAAGTCGTAAATATTGCACTTGTGACATCCGCCTTAGGCGGAAGTCAGGAAGGGTCGATGCGTATCCAGGTCCTCGTGATCGCCGTTGTCTTATCGATCGTCCAAGGAACCTCCGATGCGCTCGTCCCTGTCGGTTCGTTCGGCAACGTTCGCCAGGGCCAGGACGGAGAGCACTGCTACGGCTACTCGCTGGAGCTGTGGCGACACAACGGGAAGTTGATCGGTCTGCTCGATCATCATCAAGGCTTGTGCGGCGATCCGCCGTGCGAGGCGCTGCGCAACGTTTCCTATGATGCCAGGAGCGGCCGTCTGAGTTTCTCCGCGCTCGACGTGAAATTCACCGGCACGCTGCGGCGCGACGACATCGCCGGCGCGATCGGCGGGGATCGCGTGCGGCTGCCGCGCGATCGTGACCATCCGATCGACGCGAAGTCCGACAAAAGCTTTGCAGCCTGGTGCACGTTCTGGAGCGGCGTATCGCGGTGCAAGGGGATCGACGAGGTCTGCGCGACAGCGGGCCAGTGAGAGCGCATGACGGAAAGGCAATCAATTAGCGCTCATGGAAGTTGTAGAGATTGAGACTCGTCGCGCCCATCCCGACGACGCCGAAGCGATCACGCTGGCGCACATTGACTCGATCGAGTCAATCGGTCCACGCTTCTATCCACCGGAACTCGTCGACGTCTGGAAGGCGGGGTTGAAGCCCGACGTGTACGTGCAGGCGATGCGGGATGGTGAAGTATTTTTCATCGCCGTCGGCCGCCTCCATGGCGAGAACGCGGTGCTGGGGTTTGCAACGCATCGGGTCGATGACGCGCAGGACGGCGTCTCGGTCTACGTTCGAGGTGTTGCCGCGCGACACGGGATCGGTTCGAGGCTCCTGCGCCTCGCGGAAGAGCACGCCCGTGAACATGGAGCGACGCGCATCGAGATCCAGGCATCGCTGGCCGGCGTCGACTTTTATAAGGCGAATGGCTTCGAAGAACTTTCGACAGGAGAGGCGATCCTGATGTCAGGACGATCCATGCCATGCGTGTTCATGCGAAAGAGGCTGACCGTATGTTGATGACAAATCATCGTTCCGACGGGCCAACGGGTGGAATCGGCGTCGTCCGGGACGCCGTGATTACGATCATCGCACTGCTGCTGGTGTTTGCGGCGTTCGATGACATCACGACCGACAATGCAACGACGTTCTCGGTCGAGTACTCCGCCCTCGCGATCTGCGCCGCCTGGTTGGCGTTCGTTAGCGTGCGTCTGTGGCGAACTCATCACCGCATTCTGGGTAGCGTCTCGGCGTTGGCGCTTATCGCCGGCGTGTGGGCGCAGCGTGCCATTGGCCGGGATATGGCGGCAGGGTTGCGGCTGGAGTACGTCGTCTTGCCGGCGGCCTACGTGTGGTTTTGGGCAGTTGCCATCGCGCTGCTGTGGCTTGGATGGCGTCAGCACCGCAGCGAGCGCAGTCCGATCGTTTAGAAATCCCTTACACGATGCCACTGCTGTCGGATCGCACGCAGTTGTTCAACCTGCGCCCGGCCAGAGTCGACGATATCGCTGTTCTCGCGTACCATCGCGCGGCAATGTTTCACGACATGGGAACCCTCCCGGCGCACCAGATGGATGCCTTGGAGCGCGCGACGGCATCCTACCTGCGCGAGGCGCTACCGCGTGGCGAGTACCTGGCGTGGGTCGCCGAGCAATCCGCTGCAGATCCTGCGATCGTTGGCGGAGCCGGCGTTCAACTGCGATCGATTCTGCCGCGGCCCCGTCCCGGGAGTGACAATCTGGAACTCGGACCCGAGGCCATCGTGCTCAACGTCTACGTCGAATCGACGTGGCGAAGACGCGGCGTGGCCGACGCGTTGATGCGTGCGCTCCTGCAGGACCTCGCAGCCCGCGGCATCCGTCGCATCGTGCTGCACGCGTCGGACGATGGGCGGCGACTTTACGAGCGGCTGGGGTTCGTGGCGACAAATGAAATGCGGTTGAGCACCGGGTGATCGATCTTTAATCAACGCTGTTCACAGTCACGCCGCGATCGTCCTTTACGAGACAAAAAGGAGCCGCACGGCGACGCAACCCTGAAGCACGGCCCGAGGACGGGGCACCGATTTATGTCGACCTACCATGTCCACCTTCAACAGCTCGAGAGCATTCCGCTCGCAGTTCGTCGCCGCCAGGCGCATTCGTCAGAGTTATCGCGCGTCGTCCCTGAGTGCTGCGGCCTCGTGTGGAACGCAGTCCGTGCACAGAGGACGAAAGCAGGCCGGCATGTCGCCGTTTACTGGGACGATTCGATCCGGCTCGAAGTCGGTGTCGAGCTGGAAGGACCGTTCAGGGAGGATGGTGAGGTCGTTCGCTCGGCGACGCCCGCCGGCACCGTCGCGTGGGTGACGCATCTCGGGCCCTACCACCGACTCGGCGCCGCGCACCAGGCCATTCACGAGTGGGCACAGGGCGCGAACCATCGACTGGCCGGTCCGAAATGGGAGATCTACGGTCACTGGAAAAACGAATGGGATGCGGATCCGTCACAGATTCGCACGGATGTGTTTTATCTCGTGAAGTAATCGCGGCTTGTTCGATGACGGAGTGACCGCATGACCGTCCAGGCTGTACTCAAGAGTCAGTATCACGCGTCGCTCGCCATGTTGCGCGACGCGATTGATGCGTGCCCGCCGGATCTTTGGACCGACGCATCGTACGTCAACCAGTTCTGGCACGTGGCTTACCATACGCTCTTCTATACCGACCTCTATCTTCAGCCGTCCGAATCGGTTTTCGTGCCGTGGGAGCATCACCGCCCCGGGTACAATTCCTTCAAATCTGGGTCGATCATTCCTTATTCGGTTGACGAAATCCGTGCGTACTGCAAACGGTGTGACGAGAAGATTGATTCGGCCGTCGATCGTCTCGATCTGACTGCGGCGGAAAGCGGTTTCTCCTGGTACAAGATGTCGAAGCTCGAGCATCAGTTCGTGAATCTGCGTCACCTCCAGCACCACACAGGACAGCTCGCAGAGCGGATTCGTCAGGCGACAGGTCGAGGCATCGATTGGGTGGGTGGATCGGCGGGACGTTGATCGTCAAGGAAGGCGGGTCGTCCGATGGGAACACTCGAAAATGCGTTTGGCTATCAAGGCGACAACATGAACCTCCCGGTTCCTGATGTCGACGCCGCTTTGCCTTTCTATGAAACTGTGCTCGGGTTCCGAGTTGTGGGTCGAGACACGGTCCCGCATAAGTCGGCCGTGCTTGCTCGCGACCAGATTCAGATGCGATTGGCAGAGAACGGCGGCGACTCCTCGCAGGATGGGTGTGCGTTCCATGTCAAGGACCTGTCGTCGTTATTCGCAGAATTCAAAACCAACGGTCTACAGAAGGAGCTCTCCGACTTTTCGATCGAAGAGCACGGCGGCAGCTCATGGAAGGTGTTCTACGTCGTGGCGCCGGATGGATTGTGTTACTGGTTCGGTGAACGACAGTAGCTCCGGGCTTGATGCGTTCTTAAGCACGCGCGCCAGGGCGTTGGCTCGGCGCCGATCCACTTGTCTTGTACGGTAGAGTTACCGCCACGCCCGCCGTGTGGGCGTTCTTTCGTCGGAGGTCTACGTGATTGGCCGTTGGTTATGCGCTTGTCTCGCACTCGGTGCAGTCGCTGTTCTGGTGCTGGAGGGGCCGACGAAAGCGACATCACCGGTGTTGGCTCAGGGCGCGACGCCGGCAGTCGTCGCCATTCGTAACGGAACGATCCTCACCGCCACGCGCGGCACGATCAACAACGGCACCGTCCTCATCCGCGACGGCAAAATCGCCGCGGTTGGCACGAACGTGCCGATCCCGTCCGGCGCGGACGTATACGACGCCACCGGCAAGTTCGTCTCGCCTGGCCTTATCGATGCGCACTCTCACATCGCCAACGACGCCATCAATGAAGGGACCGTGTCGGTCAGCTCGATGACCGGCATGGAGGACGTCCTCGATCCCACCGACATCAATATCTATCGCGATCTCGCTGGCGGCACGACGACCGCCAACATTCTGCATGGCAGCGCGAATGCGATCGGTGGAAAAACAGTCGTCATCAAATTGCGCTATGGCAAGCGACGCGCGAACGATCTGGTTTTTCAGGGAGCGCTCCCAGGCATCAAGTTCGCTCTCGGCGAAAACGTGACCCGCAAGCGCGGTCAGGCACCGAGCAACCCGCAGCGTTTTCCCACGACTCGCCAGGGTGTGGAGTACGTGATCCGTGATGCCTTCACGCGCGCGAAGGCGTATCGCAAGGAGTGGCAGGACTACGATGCCAAAAAGAAGGGCGGTCAGGACGCCCTTGCGCCTCGCCGCGATCTGCAGTTGGACGCGCTCGTTGAAGTGCTCGAGAGCAAGCGCCTCGTTCACGCGCACAGCTACCGTGCCGACGAAATCCTGATGCTCATCCGCCTGGCCGACGAGATGGGCTTCAAGATTACGACCTTTCAGCATGTGCTCGAAGGCTACAAGGTGGCCAAGGAGATCGCCGCGCACAATGCCGGCGCATCGACGTTCTCCGACTGGTGGGGCTACAAGATGGAGGCGGCCGACGCCATTCCTCACAACGCCTCGTTGATGACGCACAAAGGGGTGGTCGTCTCAATCAATTCGGACGATGCGGAGCAGGCGCGGCGGCTGAACATGGAGGCGGCCAAGGCGGTGCGATACGGAGACGTCACCGACGAACAGGCGTTCGCGATGGTCACGATCAATCCGGCGAAGCAACTCAAGGTCGAGAATCGTGTCGGCTCAATCGAGGTCGGCAAGGATGCCGACGTCGTCATCTGGAACCATCACCCGCTCTCGACAGCTGCCATTGTCGAGCGCAGCTACATCGACGGCGTCCCGTATTACGACCGGGAGAAGGACCTGCAGCGGATTACCGAAATCCAACGGGAGAAGAGTGGACGTTCGACGACGGATTCATCGCCGGCATCTACAAATGGAACGCAGTCGACTTCCAATGGACCGCAGACGACGGATGGTTCGACGAACGGCTCACAGGCGTCACCGCGCCCGGCGCCGGCGGCCGAACGATTCGACGTCAAGGGCAACGCCGACGGCCCGACCTGGGCGATCACCAACGCTCGCATCGTGACGGTCTCTGGTCCCGTCATCCCGAAGGGATCGATTGTCATCAAGGGCAATCGCATCGAAGCCGTGGGCGCGAACGTGGCGGTGCCAGCTGGCGCGAAACCCCTGGATGTGCAGGGCGCGACCGTGATTCCCGGGATGATCGACGCGAGTACCGATATCGGACTGAACGAACCCGGTGTCCGCAACTACGACGACGTGACCGAGATTCTGCCCTTCGACCAGATGCTGCGCACGCGCGTGGCGTACAAGGCCGACAGCATCGCCATTCCGGTGACGCGCAGTGAAGGCATCACGACGATCGGCGTGCGGCCAGGCGGCGGCACGATCAGTGGAGAGATTCCGGTCATGAATCTCGACGGATGGACGTGGGAGGAGGCGACGCTGCGGCCGTCAGCCGGCCTGGCGTTCAACTATCCGGGCGGAACCGGAGGCCGCGGTGGTGGAGGCGGTGGACGAGGCGCCGCCGCGCCGCCACAAGGACCCGATCCGATCAAGACGTTCAATCAGCTGCTCGAGCGTGCGCGCGTCTACGCGAAACAGCCGGCGACTCGGCAAGTCGACTGGACGCTCGAGCCATTTCTGCCGGTGCTCGATCGTCGTCAGGCACTCTACGTCGCTGCGAACACCGAGCAGACGATGCGCGATGCGATCGCCCTTGCCGATCGACAGAACATCCGCATCGTGCTGCAGGCCGGCGCCGACGCACAAAAGATTGCGCCACTCTTGAAGCAGCGCGACGTGCCGGTGATCTTGTCGAGCATTCTTTCACTGCCCCCGCGCGAAGATGAATTCCACGCCTACCCGTATCAGACGCCCGCGGCGCTGGCGAAGGCGGGTGTGACGTTTGCATTTTCGAGCGGCGGCTTCCAGTTCTCGCGCGACGTTCCGTTCCAGGCCGGGCGAGCCGTCGCGTGGGGTCTCTCGCACGATGACGCGATCAAAGCGCTGACGCTCGACGCGGCGCGCATTCTCGGCGTCGACGGTCAGGTCGGCAGCATCGACGCCGGCAAGGTGGCCAATCTCGTCGTGCTCACCGGTGATCCACTAGAAGTCCGATCGCAGGTACGGCACGTGATCGTCGCCGGGCGCGACGTGCCGCTCGACAACTCGCAAGTCGAGTTGTTCAAGAAGTACATGTCGCGCTGAGGAGACCAATGATGACACGCCGTATTGCGCGATTACTCGTGGTCATCGCCATCGCCGCTGTCGCGACGGCGCTGCCCGGCTTCACGGTGCGCGGCCAGATGCCGGTTCGCGCTCCCCGTTTCGCCATCACCAATGCGCGCATCGTCACGCTTGCGGGTGCGCCGATTGAAAAAGGCACCCTCGTACTGCGCGATGGTGTGATCGAAGACGTCGGTCCTTCCGTGGCGACTCCAGCCGATGCTGTGGTGATTGATGGCAGCGGGCTCGCCGTGTATCCCGGCGTCATCGACATGTCCAATAGCACGATCGTGGAAGGTGGCATCGTCGCGGCTGCCGCCAATGATGTGGCTCCCGTTCCGACTGGCCGCGGACGCGGTACGACGGTCGCGACCCCGGACAGCATCACCTGGGCCGATCAGGAACGCGAGGCGCGCACCCGGTTCCTACATCCGGATGTCGATGCATCGCGCATCGTCGTCTACGACGGCGATATGGTGCGGCGGCTGGCGGCGGCGGGGATCACCTCGGCGCTTGCTGTTCCCGCTCAGGGAATCATTCGAGGGCAGAGCGCGCTCGTCAACATCACCGCGCCGCCGGATCCCAACGAGATCAGCGCGCTCGCGACCTATCGGCGCGGCAGCGTCGTCCTGCGATCGGGTGTCGCACAGCACGTTGTGTTTGCGACCGGCCGCGGCGGTGGCGGAGGTGAAGGCGGCGGCGGCGGAGGCGGAGGGTATCCGGGCGCGCTTCTCGGAGTCATCGCGTTCTCCCGGCAGGCGTTTCTCGATGCGCAGTGGCAGAAGGATGCGCGCGCGTTCATGGAGCGTCACAAGGATGCGGCAGTGGGTGGGTTCGAGCCCGGGCTCGATGCCCTTGCGCCGGCGCTCGATCGCAAGATGCCGGTCGCGTTCGAGGCAATCGAGGAACGCGAGATCGTGCGCGCCCTCGAGTTCGCCAAGGAATTCAATCTCGATCCGATCATCGTGGGCGGTGCCGAAGCGGCCAACGTCCTCGACGAACTCAAGGCGGCGAAGGCGCGAGTGATCGTGTCGACGAACTTCCAGGCGATCGGGGGAAGCGGACGCGGTGGGTTCGGCGGTGGCCGCGGCGGCGGAGAAGTTGATACGCCGATTCGCGTGACTCACATGCGTCAGAGCGCCGTCAGAGTCGCGGCTGCGCTCGAGAAGGCCGGGATCCCATTCGCGTTCACCACCGGCGGACTGCAGAATCCCGTCGACTTCGTGCGCAGCGTCGGGCGCACGGTGAAGGAAGGGGGATTATCCGAAGACTCGGCGCTCAAGGCGCTCAGCGTCAACGCCGCCAGGCTCGCGGGTGCCGGCGATCGGCTCGGCACGATCGAGAAAGGGAAGATTGCGAATGTGATCGTCACGGACGGCAATCTGCTCGACAGCCCGCGCATTCGTCACGTGTTCGTCGCCGGCTGGCCTGTCGATCTGGAGTTTCCGACCCAGGGTCAAGGGCGCGGCGGGCGAGGGAGTGGACAGTAGCGCCAATTCTTCCTCGCTTGCGCGGGCGCCGATTTCGGCCAGCAGACGCCTGGAGTGAGATGGTCTTCACCAAACGCCTTCGTGAAGGAATCCGACGCGGCCGGATCCGATGTAGCGTGCGCGTGTGGACGCGCCCGCACGTGAAGGCTGGAAATCGATATCAGATGGACGATGGTCACATCGTCGTTGACTCCATTACGCCAATCTCAATGGACGACATTACCTGCGACCTCGCGCGCGAGTCAGGCTTCGCGAGCGTCGACGACCTGCTGCAGGTAGCAAAGCACGGCCCCGGCGACAACGTCTACCTGATCCGGTTTCATTACCGGCCGCCCGGTGCGTGGGATGGCCCGAGGTGGAGAGGTCGTGACGCTGAAGAGTAACGGTATGGATTCAGGCCTGTTGATCATTTGCGCACTGACCTTCGTTTTTCTTCCGTCGATCGGTTGTGGTGCTCACGGGAACGCGGCTGGTGGGCACGGTGCTCGCGCAGGCGATTCTCGTCCCCGCCGCAGTATGGATCGTTGCAGTGGCCGAATGGTTGTGACGGATGCGAGGTTAGCAGGCGGTGGGAAATGAGCGCTCACGCCGTCGGCCTAATCGTGACGGTCGCTGTCATCATCTTCTCTACGCTCCTGCCGTTCCTGCCCGGCGGGTACGATCCGCTTCGTTGATCGGCGACATCGAACGGTACCGTCAAGCACACGGCGAGTACCCCATGTCGCTTGTGGCTCTCTGGGGGGACTATCGACCGGCGGTCATCGGTATCCGAGGATATCAGTACGAAAAGAACGGCGAGTCGTATAAGGTGCTCTTCGAACCTTTCACGTTTCGCTTTGGCACGAGGGAGATCGTGATGTTCAACCCTCGCGACGAACACGAGATGACGAGCCACGATTCCGATCTGCTGCGGCGCTCTGGCGACGTACGAGACGGCAGAGAAGCGGATGGCATTTCCGATTTCAGCGCATCTCCTGATCGGGTAAATTACTTAGTGCCACGCCCGCCGGCCCATTCTGGACGGACGAATGGGTCCCCGTCGCTCCAGGGCTGAAGTCATGCGAACCTCATTCATCATCGCCGCCGCTCTCGCACTGAGCGCCGGCCTCGTCGCCAATCAATCCTCGTCACCCGCTCCTCGCGTGTTCGTCTTCACCGCCGACCCCAAGGATAAGACCCCGACCGAAGAAGAGCAGGGACGACTCGATTCCGTGAAGGATGTGCGCGAGGCGCTCGGCCGCAAAGCCGGCCTCGTCATGGTGACCAGCGCAGCGGAGGCGACCGTCCTCGTCGAAGTGATTGAGCGCGAGAGAACCCAGGCGGGAGGAGGATTCGGCGGCGCGTCAGTAACGCCCCTGGGCGATGTGCTCATCCGCGTGCATCTGAAATTCGGCGAGCATGAAACGGACGTCAAGGGCGTGGCATCCGGGTACTGGAGCCGTGCGGCCAAGGATGCTGCCGAGCGCGCGTTCAAATGGATCGTGCGAATCGACAACATGCCTAGAAAACGCGGCGACGCGCCTGCGGCAGTCGTTGTTCGGTAAATGAACGCTCCGGATCTGCGGACATCGCTGGTCAGGATGGTCATCGCCGCGCTCGCGTCGCTGGCCGTTGCGACCGCAATTGCGCGTCAGTCTCTCGACGCCGCGGGATCGTGCGAAGCGCTCTCGGGAATCACGCTGCCCGGTGTCACCATCAATCTGGCTGAAAGCGTTCAAGCGGGAGCGTTCAATGCGCCGGTGCAGCTCAACGGCGACGCGGTCCGGGCGTTGCCCGCGTTCTGTCGTGTCGCCGCAACACTCAAACCGACGAGCGATTCCGATATCAAGATCGAAGTCTGGTTGCCAGCGTCCGACTGGAACGGCAGATTTCAGGCGGTCGGGAATGGCGCCTTCAACGGCTCGATTGGCTATACGGCGTTGATGGCGGCGATCAGGCGGGGCTATGCCGCCAGTTCTACCGACACCGGACACACCGGTGGCAGCGCAAGCTTCGCGTTGGGGCATCCTGAAAAGGTCATTGATTTCGGGTGGCGCGCCGTCCACGAGATGACGACGACGGCGAAGAAAATCGTTGCGACGTATTACAACGCCGGCCCGAAGTACTCGTACTGGAACGGTTGCTCGGCAGGCGGCCGTCAGGCCATGAAAGAGGCGCAGCGATTTCCCGATGACTTCGACGGGATTGTCGCCGGCGCGCCGGCCCTCGACTGGACCTCGCGTGCGTCGCAAGCGGTTCGCATTGCGCAGCACGTGGAGAAGCACGACGCCGCACGTCTGCTTGCCGTAGATCGTGAACGACTGCACAAGGCCGTCCTCGATGCCTGCGACGCCGACGACGGCGTGAAAGATGGACTTCTCGAGAATCCCAGTCGGTGCACGTTCGATCCGGCCACGCTTGGTTGCCAGGGTTCCGACGACAGGAGTTGTTTGACGGCTGCACAGGTGGAGACCGCGCGGCTGATCTACTCGCCCATGACGAATGCGTCGACGGCCCGCGAGATAACGGCCCTGCAGCGTGGAAGCGAGCTGGGGTGGACGGATCTCGGGTGGACCGCATCTGCTCGCGCCACCGGGCTCGATCATTTTCGGTTTCTCGTCTTTCGCGAACCGACGTGGGAGATCTCACGGTTCAGCGGCGATCGCGACGTCGCGCGCGCCGAAGACGCCGACGCCGGCACGATCAACGCGCTCGATCCGAATCTGAAGCCATTCCTGGATCGCGGAGGAAAGCTCATTCAGTACCACGGGTGGAGCGATCCGCAGATTTCTCCAGGCAACAGCACGCAGTATTATTCGCGCGTGCTGGACGCACTCGGCGGTCGATCGAGAGTTCACCACGCCTATCGTCTCTTCATGGCGCCGGGCATGGGACACTGCGGCGGCGGGGAAGGACCGAATACATTCGACATGCTGGCCGCGCTGGAGCAATGGGTTGAACGCGGTCAGGCGCCGGCTCAGATCGTTGCCAGCCATGCTGCCAACAGGATCGTCGATCGGACACGGCCGTTGTGCCCGTACCCGGAAGTTGCGGTATACGCCGGCACGGGCAGCATCAACGACGCGTCGAATTTTGTCTGTCGCGACACCGACCGCCGCGACGAGCGCCGCGCAAAGGGTCGCTGATCGAAGGGATCTGGCATGGGACCGCGCTCCTGGCTGAATCGTATCGAGCTTCGTTTCGTGCTGCTCCTCGCGGTTGGCGTCAGCGCGTGCAGCAGCAATTCGACGCCTCCGACGAGTCCTCCGGGTGTGATGGCCAGCTACGAAGGACAATGGAGCGGGATGACCTCGCAGGGCATGCGGATCACCTTCAGCGTGGCAGACCAGAAGGTGACGTCCCTCGATATCGGGTACAACTTCAATGGCTGCTCCGGCACGAATACGTATCCCAACTTGAGTCTGCCGATCGGATATCCGCCGAATCCCGCCTCGCCGTACATGGGACCGGGCTTCGGGTACGGATCAGGAGCACCAGACCGTCCTAATTACACGCAGGTCTACGGCTCGTTCAGCTCGGGTACCGCCGCGACTGGGACGATGATCTTCGGCGAGTATTCGGGGTGCGGGAATTCGCTCGGTATCTGGTCGGCGACGAAGAAGTGATCGGGCCGCTCCAGCATACAATGCACCCGTGAGGTCGACCATCCAGGTGTTCCCTTCCTGTGTTTCGTTGGCATGAACCCTCCATCGACGGGACACATCGTTCTCCTTGGCGACTCCATCTTCGATAACGGGTCGTACACGCGCGGCGAACCGGACGTGGTCGGCCACCTGGCGTCGCTGATTCCGTGGACGTGGCGTGCGACGCTACTCGCGGTTGACGGCGCCAGCACACCAGAGGTGGGTTCGCAGCTGGACCGTGTTCCCAGGGATGCGACTCATCTTGTCCTGTCGGTCGGCGGCAACGATGCGCTTCTCAACAGCGATCTGCTCGAAGCGCCCGCGCGGTCTTCGGCGGAGGTCTTGCTGATGTTTGCCAGCCGTATCGATGCGTTCGAGAAAGCGTACCGGTGTCTGATCGATCGTCTGATGAGCCTGAAGCGCGACGTGACGATCTGCACGATCTACAACGGCGCGCTCGATCCCGAACTGGCGCGGCCGGCACGAGTGGCGCTGATGACCTTCAATGACGTCATCCTGCGCGTCGCGTTCGGGTATTGCGCCAGCGTGATCGATCTTCGCGGCATCTGTGTCGAACGTTCGGATTACGCCAACCCCATTGAGCCGTCGGGAACGGGTGGATGGAAGATCGCCTCGGCGATCGCTCGTGCCGTCGGCGCCACACCAGGCGCGCGCGCGTCGCGGGTCATTACCGGTTGATTGTTGAACCGGCGCGTTCGCGTTCGCCAAGCCGCACGTTTCACAGAGGCAAAACCAATGTCCATTATCGGCATGCACGCGCTCATCTACTCAACCAAGGCGGACGAGACGCGGAGATTCTTCAGCGACGTTCTCGGGTTCCGCTCTGTCGATGCTGGACGAGGCTGGTTGATCTTCGCGGCACCGCCGAAGCCTCGGCATCCAACAGCGACAGGCTGGCCCAAATGACACTGCCGTGAGCCTCCTTGCTGGCCCTTCTCACATTGATAGCCGGAGGGCCACGATGCGCAGCGAGAATGTTCGAGTCGGACGGCAATCGCTCGCTGTCTTGATAGTTATGGCCATCCATGCGCCGACGACGAGTGCGCAGTCGGCT
Source organism: Vicinamibacterales bacterium (assembly GCA_035758845.1). GTDB lineage: Bacteria > Acidobacteriota > Vicinamibacteria > Vicinamibacterales > 2-12-FULL-66-21 > JALZOC01. Next base: position 17,059 of record DASTVZ010000224.1, on the reverse strand, counting down.
CTCGCTGCCGCGACCGGCGGGCCTGCGCTGGTGAAAACCTTGAGTCATCGAGATTCCGCCTGGCAGGTCGGATTTGGCGCGGAACGATTGAAGGGGCCGGTGGGATTTGGAGCGGACATCGATTACGTCTATTTCCCGTCTGACACCTACGCACTCGGCGGCGGACACGGAACGGGCTCGGAGCCCTCATTGAACATGGCGGCGGCGACGCTGAAAGCCACCTATCATTTCGGACAGGACGGGACCCGGTCAGGCGCGCGTCCATTCATGGCTGGAGGGTTGTCGCTTTTGTTCCAGGGCCCAGAGGGTGAATTCGGCATGATCCTCCTCTCGGGGGGAGTCGACTGGTGGACCAGTCGCCGTGCCGGCATTCGGGTCGAAGTACGGGGACAGTTTCCGATTATGCTGGGTGTCCGAGCCGGCATTGTCTTCCGCTAGACCGAACTTATTGGCCCTCTGCTCACGTCTATTCTCTCTGTGGTCATGGTAACGAAATATCGAAGTCACCTTCCGCAGTTGAGCGAACGGCTGTTCCTGACCGACGGTGGTATCGAAACCTCACTGATCTTCCATGAAGGTCTGTCGCTCCCGGACTTTGCGGCCTTCGATCTCCTGAAGACCGCCGATGGCACCGCTGCTCTCCGCAAATACTTCCGTACTTATGCCGAGATCGCGAAGCGATTCGGAACCGGTCTGATCCTCGAGAGCGCGACATGGAGGGCCAGTGGCGATTGGGGGACTCGCCTCGGTTACTCGGCGCAAGCGTTGGCCGACTCGAACCGGCAAGCGATTCGCTTGCTCGAGGAGATTCGTGATGAGTACGAGACCGGCGAGAGTCCGATCGTGATCAGCGGATGTATCGGGCCGCGTGGCGACGGATACGTTCCCAATTCCGCGATGTCGGAGACCGACGCGGAAAGATATCACCGTGACCAGGTCCAGGCGTTTGCGGGGACCGCGGCGGATATGATTTCAGCAATCACGATGAACTACGTGGCGGAGGCGGTCGGAATCGTTCGAGCCGCTCGCGCTGCCGACATGCCGGTTGCGATCTCATTTACCGTCGAAACCGACGGTCGTCTGCCAACCGGCGAGTCGCTGCGATCGGCGATTGAGGAAGTTGACGCGAAAACCGGCCGCTATGCGGCGTACTACGCCATCAACTGTGCACACCCGACGCATTTCGAAGATGCCGTTGCGGAGACGGGCGACTGGATCGAACGCATTCGCGCGGTGCGAGCGAACGCGTCGCGGCGGAGCCACGCAGAGCTGAACGACTCACCGGAACTCGATATCGGTAGTCCAGCCGAACTGGGCGGTGATTACGCGCGATTGATGAGTCACTTGCCCCGGCTCAACGTGATGGGCGGCTGCTGCGGCACCGATCATCGTCACATTACGTGCATCGCCAAAGCGTGCCTGCCGCTCTTTCAGGGGACGTAATCGGGATGAGCTCCCCCGTTTACGAGAACCCTTCCGCGGACAAGTTCGGACCGCCACCGCTACCGGGTGATTCACGATCCCACGGTCGGCTCCGTCGCCGATTGGGCCGGTTGGCGTTCGCTCTTGCCGTGTACTTCCTCGCGCACTGGCTGCACACAGGTTCACGAGGTGCGTGGTTGGCAGGGTTTTCTGCCGTGGTTGTTTTCGCCGCCAGCGTGTTCGATTACATCCTGCAACTCCACGGCGACGATGAAGAGAAGGATCCGTATTCGCCGCCGACCCATCTCACGCGTTGAGCGCCGCGAGTATATGATTTGGAGGAGGAGTGCAATTTTGTTGATTAGTTCAAGTCTCGCGAAAGCGTTCAACGAGCAGATCGGCCACGAGTTCGGCGCGAGCATGCAGTATCTCAGCATCGCCGGACACTTCCAGCAGCGCCAGCTGAAGCTGCTAGCCAAGCTGTTTTTCGATCAAGCCGAAGAGGAAAAAGAGCACGCGATGAAGTTCGTGAAATACGTGCTCGACACCAAAGGGGATCTGCGCATCCCCTCGATTGCCGCGCCGGTGCCGACCTTTGCGTCGGCCGAAGCAGCGGTTGAAGCGGCGCTGAAATGGGAGCAGGAAGTCACGCGCCAGATCACCAGCCTGATGGATCTCGCGGTCAAAGAGACCGATTACCTCGCCAGCAATTTCCTCCAGTGGTTCATCGACGAGCAGCTGGAGGAAGTGGTCAAGATGGACAACCTCCTCAGCATCATTCGCCAGTCAGGGGAGCGCAATCTGATCATGGTCGAGGCCTACCTTATTCACATCGAGAAAGCGGGGTAGTCCGGGTTCTGCGAGGTTCTGCAAGGTTCTACCGGGTTCTACGAGGTTCGCTCGAGAACGCGTCAGAACCCTGCAGAACCACGAATGAGCCCGCCGCGTTTCATTCAGCATTCAGCATTCAGCATTTCTTATTTCAATTCTCTGAGCCAGATATTCCGGAAGCTGATCGGCGGGCTTGGATCGCCGTGGGCCTGCAGCTTGATCGGCGCCGTGTCGTACTTCTTATATTCCGGTTTGCCGATATACAGCGTCTCGCCTTTCAACTCGAAGTGATTCTGGATCAGTACACCGTTGTGAAATGCGGTGACGTAGGCCGGCGTCTTTACCGTTCCGTCGGCATTGAACGTGGGGGCCGTCCAGAGAACGTCATACGTTTGCCACTCGCCGGGCTTGCGCATTGCGTTGGCGAGCGGGATGGCCTGCTTGTAGATGCTGCCCGCCTGGCCATTGACGTAGGTCTTGTTGTTATACGAATCGAGAATCTGCAGCTCGTATCCACCATCGCCGGCGCCCGTCGAGGCAAGAAATAGTCCGCTATTGCCGCGCGCCTGATCGGAACCAGTAATCTCGGTCGGGATGCGCCATTCGAGGTGCAGTTGATAGCTTTTGAAGCTGCGCTTCGTCTCGATATTGCCGGCGGACTTCACGACCGTCATCACGCCATCGGCAACCTTCCATCCCGCCGGCGACTTGTCTTTCACCGAGACCCATTGATCCAGATTCTTGCCGTCGAACAAGATGATCGCGTCCGACGGCGGATCGCTATTGGCCTGACCCGGCGTCACGACCGCAGGCACCGGTTCCCAGACTTCTGTGTCCTTGGGGTTTCCCCGCGGCGGTGTCTGGCTGGCCCCGGCGGGAGGTGTCTGAGCCGCCGGCGCAGCGGGCGCCTGTTGAGCGTGTGCGGGCAAGGTCAGCGACGTGGCTGTGGCGAGAACCAGTGTGAGAGAAAATATCGTTCGCATGGTGTGACCTGTTTTGTGAATATGGAAAAAGCGCAAAACACTGGAATTTTTCACCGTTGCCGAGTGGGCTGTCAAGGAACCACGTAACTCGAGAGCGAGATGGACGACCGAGTGCGACCACTGGTGGAACGCGTCTGGCGCTACCACCATATGAACCATGAGCTGCAGAAATCCGACGTGATTGTCGTCCTCTGCAGTCACGACACGATCGTCGCCGAGCGGGGTGCGCGGCTGTTCCTGGATGGGTGGGCGCCGCTTCTCGTGTTCACCGGCGGCCTCGGTGCGATCACCCGGCACCTATGGAGCGATCCCGAGGCGGAACGGTTTGCGCGCATTGCGGTGGGGATGGGAGTGCCTGCCGATCGCATCCTCATCGAAAACCGCGCGACCAATACGGGAGAGAACGTTGTATTCACCCGCGACCTTCTCGCGTCACGCGGGCTCGACCCCGGGACCTTCATCTTGGTGCAGAAGCCGTACATGGAACGTCGGACGTTCGCGACATTTCAGAAGGTGTGGCCCGGCAAGTCCGTCCGCGTCACCTCACCGCAGTTATCGATGGACGATTACTTCGCCCGCTATTCCCACCAGTCGCTCACTGTCGACGATGTGATCAGCATCATGGTCGGCGATCTCCAGCGCATTCGCGAATACCCGGCGCGAGGGTTTCAAATCCCGCAAGATATTCCCGACGAGGTGTGGGATGCGTATGACGAGCTCGTTCGTGCGGGCTACGATCGGCATCTGATGACGCCGTGAACCAATTCAGCATGGTTCACGGCCGCGCTCAGGCCCACCCACCGGGCTCGTTCAACCCGCCTTTGCGTGAGGCTCCGGCGGGCAAGCATGACCATGAAAGGTGTCTTTACGCAGCCTCTGGGTGGGTATTTAATGAGCCTGATATGACCAGGCTCTCAATCGCAACTGCGCTGTTACTCACGTTCATCCCCTCGCTTGCGGACGGCGAGGTCATTCGATTCGAGATCCGCTCGGCGCGCGAGGTAAGCGGCGGGCGTTCGTTCGGGTCTGTCGGTCCCTATGAAGAGGTCTCCGGCCGCTTGGTCTTCGCGGTGGATCCCGCGGATCCGGCCAACAAGCTTGTCGTCGATCTCGACAAGGCGCCGAAGAACGCCAACGGGCGCGTCGAGTTCTCCGCCGACGTAGTGATTTACCGGCCACGCGACGCCGCGCGCGGAAACGGGATCGCGCTCATCGATGTCGTCAATCGCGGCAATAAAACAGTGATCGGTAGCTTCAATCGGCCCGGACTCGCGGTCGATCGCGAAGCCGGCGATGGATTTGTGTTCAGTCGTGGCTACACGGTGGTCTGTGTCGGATGGGAGTTCGATGTGCCGAAGCGCGAGAGTGCCGTTCGAATCGACGCGCCGTCGGCCGCCGGCATTCGCGGCATGGTCCGTGCGATGTTCACACCGGCATCGAACGCTCGCGAATTCACTGTCAACGATCTGGCGCCTTACCCTCCGGTCGATCCCGAGGGACCGCAGAATACGCTAACCGTGCGCGACGCGCCACTCGCGCCGCCCGTGGCGCTTGCAAAAAACACGTGGCACCTGGGTGGAACTACTGTGACCGTCGACGAGGGATTCCAGCCGGGACGATGGTATGAGATCTCTTACACGGCTGCGGATCCGCCAGTCGGTGGAGTCGGATTCATATCCGTTCGAGATACGGCCGCCTGGATCAAGTATGGAACGGACGCGCCGCGAGTGCGGTTTGCCGTCGGGTTCGGCTCTTCACAGAGTGGTCGGTTTCTGCGCAACTTTCTATACCAAGGATTCAACACCGACGAGAAGGGGCGGCCAGCGTTCGATGGCGTGATGGCGCACATCGCCGGGGCGGCACGGATCGATCTGAATCGGCGCTGGGCGACGCCGACGAGTCTTGCCACTTACACCGCGACATCGTTTCCGTTTGCCGATGTATCACAACGGGATCCAGTCACTGGTGCTGTGGAAGGTGCGCTCGAGAATCCACGCGCTCGCACCAATCAGCCGAAAATCTTCTACACCAACACAGCTGTCGAGTACTGGGGCGGCGGCCGCGTCGCCGCGCTTGTGCACACGAGCCTCGACGGTTCACGCGATCTCGAATTGCCTGCCAACGAACGCGTATATTTTCTCGCTGGCTCGCAACATGGACCTGCGTCGTTCCCGCCGACGGCGTCGAATGGCCAACAGAAAGACAATCCGACCGACTACTGGTGGGTAATGCGTGCGTTGCTCGTCGGAATGGAAGAGTGGGTGCTCAAAGGCACGCCGCCGCCCGACAGCCGATATCCACGGCTCGCGGACAAAACGTTGACGATCGCGGCTCACCTGACCTTTCCTTCGATTCCCAACGTTCGATCTCCGAACGGATTGACCGCGGGTGGACGCGCGCCCAACCCGCTCGTGCCGCAGGACGGTGCGCCGGGGACGCCGCTGCCGTTGTTGGTCCCGCAAGTCGATCGTGATGGCAACGAGCGCGCGGGAATACGTTTGCCCGACGTGTCGGTTCCGCTAGCGACTGTAACCGGGTGGAACTTCCGCAAGCCGGAAGTCGGGGCTCCGGATCAGTTGTATCCGCTGCTTGGGTCGTACCTTCCGTTCTCCGCCACGAAGGCGGCGCGAGAAACTGCCGGCGATCCGCGTCGGTCGATTGAAGAGCGCTATCGATCGCGCGACCAGTACCTGCAGCAGGTTCGGGATGCGGCAGATGCGCTGGTGAAAGCGCGGCACCTGCTCACCGAGGACGTTCCCGGCATCATCCGCCGTGCCGAAGACCATTGGAAGGCACTGACGGGTCAGTCAACGTCGACCAGCGCGTCGCGAGACCGGCGCTGAGGCTACTCAGGGATCATGATCTTCCGCGGCGGTCTCCTCGTCGTCGCTGTCTCGCTCATCGCCGGGTGTTCCTCCGGCTCACCCTCGGCGTCTTCAGGTGGTGTCACGCAGCCGACCAATCCAGGATCGCCGGTCCGCGTGTTGATGCTGACTGCAACCCGGGGATTTCGTCACGATTCGATCGCCGTCGCCAAGGACGTGATGAACGGCCTGGCAACCTCGAGCGGAACCTTTACGGTTTCGGCGACGGAAGATGTTTCATCGATCACGTCGACAACGCTTTCAGCCTACGACGTCATCTTTTTTGCGCTGACGACGGGAGAGCTGGAGTTCACTCCGACTCAGAGGAGCGCGATCCTCAATTTCGTGTCGCAGGGCAAAGGCTTTCTCGGCGTGCACAGCGCGACCGACACGTTATACGAATGGCCCGATTACGGCCGGCTCGTGGGTGCTTACTTCAAGGAACACCCGTGGACGCAATCGGCGGTGGTCGTCGTCGAAGATACGTCGAGCCCGCCAACCGCGGGTCTCGGCGATCGGTTTTCGATCAACGAAGAGTTCTACACGTTTCGCGACAACCCGCGTCCGCGCGTGCACGTGCTCCTGCGTCTTGACGCGCCGTCGGTCGGAGCCACCGGCGATTATCCGCTCGCATGGACGCAGTCGTTTGGATCGGGGCGCAGCTACTACAACGCGCTCGGTCATTTCGCTGAGACCTGGCGGGACCCGCGATTCCAGCGTCAACTCGTCGGCGCAATTCAGTGGGCGGCGGGCCGCTGAGCAATGTCGCTGCGGGTGGTTCGCCTGGGAACGCCACGTCATCCTGACGAAGGCCTTCGTCTCGGAACCGTGCGCCGTCCGCCGCGCGGTGTGCCACGGGCGGAATTTGCGACCCGTGATTTCTACGATGTCTGGGTTCCTGAACTCGCTCCGAGTCCCGAGCTATTCTCGCGGGCCACGTCGCAACCGTTCACCGATGCGAGATGGAAGCGTTTTGCGCGCGAGTATCGCCAAGAGATGCGCGCGCCATCGGCCGCCCATCTGATTGCCCTTCTCGCCCGACTGTCATCGCAAACGAATCTTTCGGTCGGCTGCTACTGCGCTGATGAATCGCGATGTCATCGATCGATCCTGCGTGAATTGCTCATTGAAGCAGGAGGGACGGTGCTTCGGTGACTGACTTCCGGCTCTTGGCTTCTGGGTTCTGAACTCCATCATCGACAGCCAACAGTCAGCGGCTCACCAGCCAAAGTATTCACAGTTGCACGACACTTCCGAATACTGCAGAGGTAGACAGGCTGTTCAGATGTCTTTCGCTACATGAAGTGCTCATCAATAAGCCCTTAACTATGTAAGATTTGCGCTTGACTCGAATTAGATTCAGCCTTAAAGTTTTTGCATCCCGGCAATTCGTTTCTAGTCCAAGCGAAAAAGGCCAGCCCTTGCGCGGGCGCGGCAAAGCTGTAAGCTCCGTCACCACGGGGTGATTTAGCTGCCGAACTTGGAGTCCGTATGTCTACGCGTATTCGAGCGATCCCCGTATTCGTCGTCATCGTTTTTGCCTTCATTTTCTTCGGGCTCGTCAACTATCTCGCCGCCCGGCAGAACGCAACCAGCGAAGAACGGATTGCTGCGCTTCATGCCGAACTGCAGCTTCTAAAACAGCGTGAACTGCAGAGGCCAACGGGAACCGCTGGACGCCATCCCGCAGCGGCGACATCGATGATGGACGACGACAGCCGGGCAGCCATTATTGCGGACGTGAAGCGCGAGCTATCCGCAGAGATGGGCCTCTTGCCGCTCAATGTGCTCCGCGAACGCCGTAACAGTTTCGTCGAGCTGAACACCTACGACGATCGCGGCTCGAGCAACTACGGAACGGCCGGGTATCTCGGCAAGGGTTACTTCATCACGGTTAAACATGCGGTCGTGGCGCTCGGACAGGAAGGACAGTCGGATCCGCGGCGCATCGAATCGATCAAGATCAGCTACAAAGGACGCTCGATTCTCGCGCGCATGGTCGATGCTGGTGAGGCGAAGGCCGAAGTGGATCCGGGCGACTGGGCGATCGTTCGTGTCAACGAGCCGATCGATCTTCCTCCGCTCAATGTGAATCTGCAGTACTCGTTTGATTTCGCCGACCCGATCTTCAGGCTCGGGAACGACTATTCGAAGGGCATCATTCTGTCCACCGGCTACGTCGGGCAGCATATTGGCAATCTCGTGACCTGCCTGACCGACGGACATCCGGGGGTATCGGGTGGGGGCATCCTCAACCGCGATGGCGATCTCGTCGGCATCCCGATCGGCCGGATGCAGGGTGATTTTCGCTTCTCGTTCATCCTCCCGCTTCGCGCGGAGATGTTCCGCAAAGTCAAGTAGGCGTCTACTCCTCGGGCTCCGGCGGCCTCTTTCCACGTTTCCGGCGGAGCTCCTCGAGCTTTTTTCGAATTTCCGATTCCAGCCCCCGATCCGTCGGCTCGTAGAATTGCCGGCCTTCATGTGCCGGCGGTAAGCACACCATGTCGGCAGCGACGCCCTCCGCTTCGTCGTGGGCGTAGCGGTAGCCTTTCCCATATTCGAGCTCTTTCATCAGACGCGTTGGCGCATTTCGCAGATGTAGCGGAACCGGCTCGGCGATTTCCTTCGACGCCGCATCCGCCGCCGCAAGATACGCTCGATAGACCGCATTGCTCTTCGCGGCTACGGCCATGTAGATCGCAGCTTGCGCGAGTGCGGTGTTGCCCTCCGGCATTCCGATGAAATGCACGGCATCTTTGGCCGCGACGGCCAGCGTCAGGGCTCGAGGGTCGGCGTTGCCGATGTCTTCGGACGCGAATCGCACGAGTCGGCGTGCGATGTACAGCGGATCCTCTCCAGCTTCAATCATTCGTGCGAGCCAATAGACCGTCGCATCCGGGTCGCTGTTGCGCATCGACTTGTGGAGCGCGGAAATCAGGTTGTAGTGCTCTTCGCCGCTCTTGTCGTACAGGAGCGCCCGGCTCTGTGCGACTTCTGCGACGAGTTTCGCGTCGATTCGGCGATTTGCGCCGGCGGCGCTAACAGTGGTCTCCAGCGTATTCAATGCCACGCGCGCGTCGCCATTGGCATATCGCGCGACTCCGGCGAGCGCGTCGTCGTCGGCCGTGACTTCGAAACTGCCAAGCCCGCGTTCGCGATCCTCGAGCGCGCGCCGCAAAATCATCACGATCTCTTCCTGTCCGAGCCCCTTCAGTACATAAACTTTCGAGCGCGACAGCAATGCCGAGTTCACTTCGAACGACGGGTTTTCCGTCGTCGCGCCGATGAGAACGATATCGCCCGCTTCGACGCGCGGGAGAAAGGCATCTTGCTGCGCTTTATTGAAGCGATGAATCTCGTCAATGAAGAGGATGGTTCTCCGGCCGAGACGACGCCTCGCCTCTTCCGCTTCGGCCATGACGGCGCGGATCTCCTTGATGCCGGAGAGCACGGCACTGAACGAAATGAAATGGGCGCGCGTCACGTTCGCAACCAACCGCGCGAGGGTCGTCTTCCCCGTGCCCGGCGGTCCCCACAAAATGATCGATTGCAATTGATCGCGTTCGATCGCGAGCCGCAGCGGCCGGCCCGGTCCGATCAGCGCGTCCTGGCCGACGAACTCGTCAAGCGTGCGCGGCCGCATCCGCTCAGCAAGTGGTGAAGGTGCCGCCTTGGCCGGCTCAGCGGTCGGCGGATCGTCAAACAGCGACATGAACGCGGTCCGTATGACGTTGCCTGGCCGCCTCGTAGGTCACCAGCGCGGCGGCGATGGCGACGTTTAATGATTCGACCGGCGGCTGCATCGGAATCGTCAGGCGCTCATCTGCAAGGTCCATGATTGCTGCCGGCAGGCCGCCGCCTTCGCCGCCCAGGACGATGACCGCAGGCATCCGCAGGTTGGACTGTGGGAGTGGTGTGCCGCCGTGCGCGCTCGTGGCGAATATCCGCAAACCTTTTCCGCGTGCGCTCGCGATCGTCTCGGCGGCGGGCTGTCTTGTCGCCACCGGCACTCTGAACGAGCTGCCCATCGAACCGCGCAACGCCTTCCACCCGAACGGATCTGCCGTGCGTTCGCTGCAGACAATGCCGGTCGCACTGCACCCCTCGGCGGCGCGCACGATCGCGCCGATGTTGCCCGGATCCTGCACTTCGTGAAGGAGAAGGATCAGCTGCGGCGCTCGCGCAAATACGCGCTCGAGATCTGCATGCGGTCGCGCCGCAAGGGCGACACTTCCGGACGGTGATTGCACCGGGCTCAGGGCCTTGAGCACGGCGCTGGAAACAATCAGTGTGCGGGTGCCGTTCCCCACTCGACTTGCGAACCTGTCCGCTGATACGTCGTCTGTGAATGCGGCGACCTCGATGTCGACGCCGGACGTGAGCGCCTCTTCGATCAGATGATCCCCGTCGAGGAGGACGCGCTCAGGGATCCTTCCCGAGCTGACATTGCGAAAGTAACGAACGATCGGATTCTGCCGACTCGAAATCCGTTGCACCACTGCCCAAATTGTAGTTCGTCTGCAGGAAGCGGACGGCATGCAATCCGCCTTCAGCAATCAGCATTCAGCAATGGTTTTCTGCTACCATCCGGGGAATGAAGGATCGTCTCCTCAAGAAATTCGAAGATGAGATCCAGGCGCTCGATCGTGAGCTGAAAACGGAGCTGCCAAAGGAAATCAAGCGGGCGCGTGAGTTGGGCGATCTGCGGGAGAACGCCGAGTACCAGGCGGCCAAAGAGCGGCAGCGGCTGGTCGAATCGCGCATCAGCATGCTCCAGAAGCGAGTCAGCGAAATCTCGTTGATGAACCTCGACAAGATCCCGCACGATAAAGTCGGATTCGGATCGACGGTTCATCTGAAGGATCCCAACGGCCAGACGACGGTCTATCAACTGGTCATGCCGGAAGACGCCGACGTCGAACAAGGATTGATTTCGACCGCGTCGCCGATCGGGCGCGGCCTCCTCAACAAAGAGGAGGGGGACGAGGTCACGATCGCGACGCCGAACGGGATGCGTCGATTCGAGCTCGTGAAGCTCATTACCATTCACGACGAAGCCTGAGCACACACCGGTTGTGATTACACCCGAGGCCCCGGACCGGCAGTATTCGACGCGACTGAGAACCGCGCTCGTGCTGACCGGATCAGGCACGGCGGGCGCGTATCATGCCGGCGTGCTTCGGGCCCTCCACGAAGCTGGCGTCAAAATCGACCTGGTCGCCGGCCGTGGGGTCGGCGCCATCAGTGCCGTCTTCACTGCCGTCGACGGCGGTGTTCGGCTCTGGGAAGCCAACGGCCTGTGGCGCTCAACGGCGGCGACGCAGTTCTATCGATGGCGACTGCCGCTTCGTATCGCAGGGTGGACGCTCGCCGCCGCCGCGGTGGTGTTTGCTGTGCCGATGACGCTGCTGGGGATCGCCGTCCTCGTCGGGCTCGCCGGACTCCTCCTGACGCTTGTCGGTCTCGACGCTCCGGCGGCGACGCTCCGCTCGACGTTCAGCGGATGGATCGACGCGCTTTTTGCGCCGACGGCGCTTCCAACCACGATCCCCAGGCTGGTGCTGTTCGTCCTCGTGGTCGGCGTCGCGGCGCTGGCGATCAATCTCGGCTGGTCCACGATCGGTGCCCATCTGCGCCGGCGGGCGAGGCAATCAATTCTCTGGCGCTTGCTTGGATCACCACTCACATCCTCGACTCTCTTGACCGGGTCGTTGACCGAACTGTGGAATCTGATCCGCGGAGCGGCGCCGCTCGCGCGGCCGGAGGCGAACGATCTCGCGCGGCGGTATGTCGAACTGCTCACCGACAATCTTGGACAGCCTGGTTTCAGAGAATTGCTGGTCGCGGTTCACGACATCGATGCGCGGCGCGACGTGGTCTTTGCGCTCCTGGGCCACGCCCATCGTTCGCGCTTTTTCGGGCGGCCGGGAGCACCAGAGAGTGCGTCGCGATACCTGGAGGCGTTCGACCTGTCGGGAATCTCGCGCGATTATGCGTTCGACGCACTGGCCGCCGCGCTCGCGTTGCCGGTCGCGACGACGCCTCACCTGACGGCGTTCCCGCCCGAGGGACCCTGGCGCGGCGAGACACATCGACTCTGCGATCGTCCTGCGGCTCTGGCAAGGCTGCTTCGTGAAGTGGCGACGGCCGGCGCAGAACAAGTGATCGTCGTCAGTGCATCATCGCCCGAAGCCATTGCTCATCAACTCGGCACGGGTCGCGAGGAGATTCGCGGCCGGGCCGGCGAATATCTCGCCTCGTTCGAGGCGGCGAGCCTGCGCGATGCCCTGGAACATTTCGATGGCCGGTTTGCCGGAATGTTCGTGATTCGGCCTGTCCACAATCCGCTCGGTCCGCTGGATTTCGCCGGTGTTTATGACGAGCGGTCGGATCGCACCCAGGCGCTCTCGGAACTCGTCGATCGCGGATATGAGGACGCGTATCGGCAGTTCATCGAGCCGATCGTTGGCGCCGGCGGCGAGCGGATGGAAGTCCATCAGGGGAATGGCGCCGCGGGGAAGAGAGGGAAAGCGTGACAATGGAATTGCTGATTTTCGATTGCTGATCGCTGATTGAAGAGCGAGAAACCAATCAGCCATCAGAAATCAGCAATCAACAATTTCAGTGAGACACCTATGAAACCGGCAACTGAATTGATTCACCATTCCGACGGTGCGAGTCGCGATGCGGCGCCGCTGACGACGCCGATTTATGAAACGACAACGTTCCTGTTTCAGGACGCGGCCGAGGTGGTCGCGTATAACGAGGGGCGTTCGTCGAAGTACTTATATTCGCGCTACGCGAATCCGACGGTAACCCCGATCGAGCAGAAGATCGCGACGCTTGAAGGCGCCGAGACTGCGCTCGTCTTGTCGAGTGGACAAGCGGCGACGACGACAGCTCTGATGGCGCTGACGGCGTCGGGTGACGAAGTCGTGTGCAGTTCCGCGATTTACGGCGGGACGCTCCATCTGCTGGCGGATTTACTGCCGAAGTTCGGTATCAAACCTCGCTTCGTTTCGCTTGAAGAACTCGCCCGCGCCGAAACGATCTTCTCGGCGAACACGAAGGTGGTGTGGTTCGAGTCCCCGATCAACCCGACGCTGCGATGCGTCGACATCGCGGCTGTGGCCAGTGCATGCAAAGCACGGGGCGTGATCTCGGCGGTGGATAATACGTTTGCCAGCCCGATCAATCAGCAGCCGATCGCGCTCGGCATCGATCTCGTGATGCACAGCGCGACGAAGTATCTCAACGGCCACAGCGACGTCACGGCGGGCGCGCTGGCGGGTCCGACGCGGCTAATGGAGCCTATTCTCGACGCGCGCAAGAAACTGGGGACGATCCTGGATCCCTACGCCGCCTATGCGCTGGGACGCGGCCTCAAGACGCTGGCGGTTCGCATGGAGCGCCATAACGCGAACGCGATGGCAGTGGCGCGATGGCTGTCGACCGATCGTCGCGTGAAGACGGTGTACTATCCCGGTCTCGAGCGGCATCCCGATCACGCAATCGCGGCGAAGCAGATGCGCGGATTCGGTGGAATGGTCTGCGTTGACGTCGGCGGCGGTTACGATCGCGCCGCGCGATTCTTCGATCGACTGAAAGTGTTCAAGCGCGCCGCCAGCCTCGGCGGAGTGGAAAGCCTGTGCAGCCTGCCGGTCTTGACCTCGCAGTGGGGCCACACTGAAGAGGAGCTCGAACGCGCCGGCGTCACCCACAGCATGGCGCGCTTGTCGGTCGGATTAGAGGATGCCGAAGATCTGATCGCAGATCTCGACCAGGCGCTTACCTAGTCCCGACCGGCTCTTTCTTGGGTTCGTGCAGAAACTGTTCGGCCATCTCCGCGATCAGAGCGGTGATCGCGGGGCCGCTCAGGTCGCCGAACTTTCCCCGGAACTTATCCATTGGTACGACCGCCTTGGCCATCGCGCGATGGCCGCCGGCGCTGCCGATGTCGGCAAACCAGCGCTTCACGAATTCGCCGGCGTTCCGCGAGTACCCGAGGTTCCGCACGCTGACGATCATTGTTCCATTGACGACGCCGGCGATGATTGTCCACTTCACATCTTCAAGCTGCAGGAAGAAGTCGGCCGTATATGGGACGAAGTCTTCCCGCGGCGCGTCGCCGATAAATGAGCTGAAGACCTGGTCGCGCATGATCCCGGCCTGGATCGCACGGGTGACGTAGTCGAGCCGCTCGAGCGTGATTTCTGCGCCTTCCATCTTTCTGATCAACGCCGCGTCGGCGAGCGGATACAGAAATGTGAACGCCTCGAGATCGACACGGTTCGTGTGCCGGGCGAAAAAGAGTGTGTCGGACTTGATGGCGTAAAGCATCGCAGTGGCGGTGCGCTCGGAGATGTTCACGTCGACCGCGCGCAGGTGCTCGGTAAGTATCGTCGAGGTCGATCCGTAATCTGCCCTGATGTCCTTGTACGCGGCGATGTACCCGGTCTGCTCAGGGTGATGATCGACGACGAGGTCGACGCGATCGAGCATTCCTCCGAAATAGTGCGGCTGCACGTCGACGGTGGCAATGCGATCGAATTCCTTGAACGACGCCGGCGTGATCTTCTCGACGTGAATGTCGAGCATGTTGGCCATGCGCAGATTTTCCGGCCGCGTCACCCCCTGAACCGCACCGATGATCGCCGTCGTCTTCGTCCGCCGCAGCAGGTTTCTGAGCGCCAATCCGCTGGCCAGGGCGTCGGGATCCGGATCGTTGTGCAGGAGGATGAGGACCTTGTCCGCGTCAGCGAAGTATCGCTGATACTGCTGCACGCGGGCGCGCGTCATCGACCGGCTGAGCTCGGTGATCAGCGTTGGACGGATGAGCTCCGGCAGCTCGAGATGCGTGACATCCGGAAATTCTGCGCGCGCCGCCTCCGACGCCTTGGAGGGCGTGGTATGTAAGACGTAGACGAGTGTTCCGCCGGCGTCGCGAATCGTCGACAACACTTTCTTCACGCTTCGGCGGCCGTTGTCTTCGACGATGAAACAGGTGCTGGGGGAGATGTCGGCTTTGAGGTAGGTATCGATGCGCCGGGGGTCGCCGGCGCTCGCTGCAATCCCGGCGTCGTGTAGACGCCGCGCGAGCGGCCGGCTTTCGACCAGAAAGTCGACCTCGAAGCTTGGCAGCAGCACCGTATCGAGCGAACGGATGACGAGCTCGTCCTGGCAGATCGCAAAGACGCGCATGTCAGGGGCGCTTCCGGAACATGACGAAACGACCATTATACGCCGCTGCTCAGGCTGCTGCTTCACTCGCGGCGCTGCTCACAGTTTTGCCCGCTTCGGCGCGGACGGCAGCGGCGCCGCAGTCCGGCATTTGCGCTCAATGTTTGTCGATTGCCATCGATCCGTCCGCTTCGGCATCGCTGCCTGCCGCACTTGATGGGTTGGAAGTCTTCGTCCGCGTGACCGCCGGCAGCGAGAATGCGGGGCTGTCGGCGCTGATCGATGTCGAGCAACGCAACGGGCGGCCGTCCCTGCTGATGACCGGCATCCCTCCGTCGTGGTCCGAAGATGTCATCGGGCACGCCCGCAGAATCGTTGTGACCGCGCCGTCGCGGCCGACCGGGCAGACTGATGATTCCTTTGCGTTCTCGTTGAAGACCAGTCTGACCGCTTTGCGGGCGGCGGTTCGTCCGACGACGACCATTGGAATGCTCGCCGACACGGCCGTATGGCGTTCGCTGCTGTCGCGGGATCTTGCGTCCTACGTCGACTTCGTTGTCCTCAGTGATTCGATGCCGCTGGATTCGACTGGCATCGAAGTGTGGCGGCAGGCATCCGATGCAGCCACCGTGACTGCGGCGCTCGCGGCAACGGCTGTGCCCGGCGCGTCGCACGTGATCTGGAGTCTCCCCGGCGATCCGGCTGCGTCGGGGTCGCTGACGGCGGAACTCGTGCGTGCGATCGCCACGCCGCCATCAAATGATGCACCGCAAGCACCGGCGGCCGACCGGTTCGCGCAGCAGGTGCAAGTCGTCGGCTCGCGTTCCCTGACCGTTGAAGAGATCATCGCGCGCCATCAAGCGATTGTCGCGCGGCAGTCCTCTTTCGTGCAGTCAGTCATCGCCAGCGGCACGTTGACGCTTTCTTTCGAAGCGCCGGGATTCCCTGCGCCGATCACCGTGAGTTCTGCAGTGTCGCTCTACACATCGGACGGCGTCACCGAAATCGAACAGCGCGACCTGCGCATCAACGGGATCGAGTTTCAAGGGAGCTCCATCCCGCGACTGCCCATCATCGAGCCGGAGCGAGTGGCGTCGCCGCCGCTGGCGATCGCGCTCACCGACGTGTACCGCTACCGCCTCGACGGCCGCGACACGATCGGCTCGACGCTGTGCTATGTCGTCTCGTTCGAACCGGACTCGGCAAGAGGGGACAAGTCGGCGACGCTTTTTCGAGGGAAGGCATGGATTGCCGCCGACTCGTTCGGCATGCTCAAAGTGAGCGCAACGCAAACCGCTCTTCGCGGACCGATCGTGGCCTCGGAGCAGGTCGATGGTTTTCGCGAGGTTCGGCCTGGCGTCTGGTTGCTCGCGCATTCGGATGTGCGGCAAATGTATGAGGGCGCCGCGCATCGGACGCCGATCCATCGTGTCCTGGCGATCGATCGCCATGAAGTGAACGTCGACGACTTCTCGGCTCGCCGGCAGCACGCCTACCGCACCGCATCGGTAATGCTTCGCGACACGCCCGAGGGCTATCGGTATCTGAAAAAAGGGACCGCGACTGAAACCGGCAGTCCATCGATCGCCGGGCGCGCCGATCGCGTCCGAACCATCGCCGGCGGCGTCATTGTTGATCCCAACATCTCGACGCCGTTACCGTTTGCCGGATTTAGTTACGTCGATTTCAACGTGCTTGGAACCGGCAGCCAGATGAACGCATTTTTTGGCGGCACGTATGGACAGTTGGCATTTTCGGTGCCCTCCATTGCCAGAACGC
>DASTVZ010000156.1:0-4008 GCA_035758845.1 Vicinamibacterales bacterium | reverse complement strand
CGCGGAACTGCTCGCCCGCGTAGCGGAGAAAGCGAATCGGTGTCAGAGGAACATTCATCTCTCAACTCCTTTTTTGAATCGGCGGGGCCCCCTGCACCCCGCCTGGCCATCCTAGCGATTGATTGCCGGGTTCATCAGGTTGATGGCGAACACGACGGTCAGCGCGTAGCGGGCACCCATCGTCTTAGAAGGGATATCGCGATTGGGCGATCGCCGCGTCCGCGATTCGCCGTCGCGCGGCGACGCTGTCGGTACCCGGATGTTCGTTCACTCGAGCGACCGTGGATCGCAGCGGATCGATTCCTGCCTGTGCGCCCAGCGCGTTCAGGATCTGCTTGCCGGCATGTGCCGATCGATCGACTGCATCGCTC
Organism: Vicinamibacterales bacterium; assembly: GCA_035758845.1. Taxonomy (GTDB): domain Bacteria; phylum Acidobacteriota; class Vicinamibacteria; order Vicinamibacterales; family 2-12-FULL-66-21; genus JALZOC01. Next base: position 3,637 of record DASTVZ010000156.1, on the reverse strand, counting down.
GTGTAGACCCGCGCCACATCGATGGCGAGGGTGGAGCGGTCGCCGCGACGCGCGTTCATCTTCTCGGCGCGGCCCAGGGCACTCTCGATCGCGTAGCACTCGATGATTATGTTGGCAGCGTGTCCGAGCAGTTCCTGTTGGTCGCGCGCATTTGGACCAAATCCTTGCGCGACCGCACCCAGTGAAGTCCGAGCAAGGCGCTTCACGTTTGCGAGCGCGTCATATTCAGCCTGCAGTACCGACGCGTGTCCCTTCACGTCGCCAGGATCAGTCAGAAGTAACTCAGCGTTTTTCAACAGACGCGTCGCGATGATGAGCCGATTGATTTCGTTGGTGCCTTCATAGATGCGCGTAATGCGGGCGTCGCGATACGCGCGTTCCACCGGGAACTCGCGCGAGTAGCCGTTGCCGCCAAAGACCTGGACGGCTTCGTCGACGGCGTAGGCCAGTGCTTCGCTGGTCGCAACCTTATTAATTGAGCACTCGACGGCGAAGGTCTCGATCGCTTTCAGGATTCCACCAGCATCCGACGAATCTATTCCCTCGAGTGCCCGATGGATATCACCGAGCGTGCGGTACACCATCGCCTCGCTCACGAAGCATTGGACCGCCATCTCAGCCAGCTTCTGCTTGACGAGCCCGAATTCAGAAATGGCTTTGCCGAACTGCCGCCGGTCCTTCGCGTAGGCGATCGATTGGTTGAGCGCCTGCCTGACGCCGGCGATGTTTCGCGTCCCGAGCTTGACGCGACCGAGGTTCAGGATATTGAACGCAACCTTGTGACCTTCACCGATTCTGCCCAGTACGTTCTCGATTGGGACCGCGACGTTGTCGAGCATCAACACCGTCGTCGAGGATCCATCAAGACCAAGCTTTTTCTCATCCGCGCCGCTCTTCACTCCCATGCCGCGCTCGACGATGAAGGCCGTGAACTTCTCACCGTCGACTTTGGCAAAGATGGTAAAGAGATCGGCAAAGCCACCGTTGGTGATCCACGCCTTTTGCCCGTTCAGCAGGTAGTGCGTGCCGTCGGTCGTCAGGCGCGCGGTGGTCTTTGCCGCCAGCGCGTCGGAACCGGACTGCGGCTCGGTGAGCGCATACGCCCCGATCATCTCCGCGCTGGCGAGCTTCGGAAGATACTTCGCTTTCTGCTCCGGAGTGCCGAAATACACGATTGGCAACGTTCCGATTGACGTATGTGTTCCGAGCGAGCCGGCGAAGGAAGGATTGACGGCGATTGCTTCACCAACGTAGGCGGCGCTGATCTTGTCGAGACCGAGGCCGCCGTATTCAACCGGGATCTCGAGTCGGGCGAGATCGAGGTCCGCCGCCTTCTTCAAAAGTTCACGCGTCTTGATCCAGTCATGCGCGTAGAGCTTCGCTTCGTGCGGCAAGACCTCTTGGCGCATGAACTCCGCGGCGGTCTGACCGAACAGTCGCTGTTCGTCAGTGAGGTCATCACGAGTGAACAGCGCATCCGGCTCCAGGGATCGGATCAAGAACGTTCCGCCACCCGACACGTCGCGTACCGGTGCTGCCACGGATCCTCCGCTTGACAGGATGATTGGGGCGCCAGTATAAGCTCGCGCGCATGCCTTCCATCCAGGAATTGTTCGCCCTGAGCGGTCGGGTGGCGATTGTGACCGGCGGCTCTCGCGGCCTTGGCGAAGAGATGGCGGAAGGGCTTGCAGAAGCCGGCGCCGCCCTGATGATCTGCGCCCGCCGTGACCAGTGGCTCGCCCCGACGCTCGAACGCTTCAAAGCGCTCGGCTTTCGCGTCGACGGCATGGTCGCTGATGTGTCGGACCCGGCCAACGTGCAGGCGGTCGTTGATAAGACGATCGCAAGCTACGGACGCCTCGACATTCTGGTCAATAACGCCGGCGTGTCGTGGGGCGCGCAGCCGCAAGAGATGCCGCTCGACAAGTGGCAGAAGGTGATCGACATCAACCTCACTGGTGCGTTTCTCTTCGCACAAGCAGCCGGCCGCGAGATGTTGAAGCGAAATTACGGACGGATCATCAACGTCGCTTCAATCGCCGGGTTGCATGCCGCAGTTGACGGGCCGCATTATGCGGCCTATGCCGCGTCCAAAGCCGGGTTGATGGGACTGACACGCGAGCTGGCCGCGTCGTGGGGGCGGCAGAACATCCGCGTGAACGCGATTGCGCCCGGGTTCTTTCGTTCCCGCCTCGCCGACCCGGTCCTGCCACTCGCAGAGCCGTCGATCAAGGCGACATCTCCGATTCCACGCATTGGTGCGGAAGGAGAGCTGAAGGGCGTTTGTGTCTTCCTCGCCTCCGATGCTTCCAACTACATCACGGGGCAGACGATCGTCGTGGATGGTGGACGGACGATCGGGGGCTAATAAAGGGAAAAGGGAAAAGGGAAAAGGGAAAAGGGAAAAGGGAAAGGCGGAATCCCATGACACGGCGCGGCCGGATCATTTCTTTAGCCGTTCTTGTCCTAGCCCTTGTCCGGCCAGGTCGCGACACGCCTGCGCAGGTAAGGCCGCCAAACGTTATCGTGATCGTTGCGGACGACATGGGATACGCCGACATCGGTGTCTACGGGAGTAAAGATATCCCCACTCCGAACATTGATGCGCTCGCCGCGACGGGGATCCGTTTCACTGATGCGTACGTAAGCGGCCCCTACTGCAGTCCCACGCGAGCCGGACTGATGACGGGCCGTTATCAGCAACGATTCGGACACGAGTTCAACATCGGCCCATTGGAGATGCATCGCGACGCCGGCCTTCCGCCGGATGAAAAGACGATCGCTAATCGACTGAGGTCTGCCGGCTACCGAACGGCTCTCTTGGGCAAATGGCATCTGGGAACCGCCGCTCGATTTCATCCGATGGAGCGTGGATTCGACGAATTCTATGGATTCCTCGAGGGTGATCATTCGTACCTGCATCCGACAGATCCTCCCGACACAGATAACAATCCGATCCTCGACGGCAGGACGCCGGTAGCAGCAATGAGCTACTTGACTGACGTGTTGGCCGATCGCGCAGTCGAATTCATCACGCGGGAGAAATCGCATCCGTTCTTTCTCTATCTCGCCTTCAGTGCCCCGCACGTGCCGATGGAAGCGACCGACAAGTACCTTGCGCGTTTGACACACATCCCCGATGAGCGACGTCGCACTTACGCAGCCATGGTGTCTGCCATGGACGATGGTATTGGCAGAACCCTTTCGGCCTTGCGTGCTGCAAATCTGGATCGAAATACTCTGATCTTTTTTTTCAGCGACAACGGTGGCCCAATGGTGGTGGCTGGCGACAATGGCTCGAGTAACGCGCCGCTGAGAGGCTCGAAGCGGCAGACGTGGGAAGGTGGAATCCGTGTGCCGTTCATCATCAGCTGGAACGGCCGTCTGAAATCCGGTAAAACCTATTCGCGCCCGATCATTCAACTGGATATTCTGCCTACCGTGCTCGCGGCGGCGGGAATACGGCTCGATTCGCCACAAACCATCGATGGCGTGAACCTGCTCCCATATCTGACGGGTAAAGCGTTGGGCCGTCCGCATGAGACGCTCTACTGGCGACTCGGCGGGACGATGGCGATCCGCACGGGCAACTGGAAGCTGGTGAAGATGAGCGACGACGGGCACATGCAGGACCCGG
>DASTVZ010000107.1:0-30501 GCA_035758845.1 Vicinamibacterales bacterium | reverse complement strand
CGGTGAATCCTCAAACTTTCGAATCGCGAATCCGTGATTCGGCGATTAGTGATTCAGCATAAGTGATTCGTGGATTAGTGATTCCGGATCAGTGATTAGTGATGAGTGATTCAGTTCAGTCCGCGCGAAGCGCCGCCGCCGGGTCAATGCGGGTCGCGCGCCGTGCCGGATGGAGACCGCAAGTGCCGCGACCCGATCACGGCGGCAGTGCCACCGGCGAAGGCGGGCCGCATCAATGAGCGTAATGGCACTCAGGTGAATGGCGGCGTCTAAAGTCTTCAAAGCAGCAAAGGCGACGACCAGTCCGATAGTGCCGCTGATGGCCGCCAGACGGGTAGACTGACGCACCACCAGTTGAACGACTCCACCAGGCGTCGCCCCCAGTGCGATCCGTATGCCGATTTCACGCGTACGCTGGCTCAGCATGTAAGTCGGCACGCCGTAGAGGCCCGACACACTCAGAATTGGCGCGAGCGCGCCGAGCAGGAACCCGACTGAGGAGGCTCCGGTTCAGGGCCGAGCACCCGTGACATTGCGGCCGCGAGACGCCGCCATTTCGTCGATTCGTGGGCGAGCTGATTTCGCCCGCTTTTCGTGAGCGTGTAGAAACGCGCCTTGCGGTTGTTCGACGAGGTTCCCCAGGTCGCAGTGATCCAGCCTCTTTCTTCCAGCCGCTGCAGCGCGGGATACAACGCTCCATGCTCGACGAGGAGCTCGTTGTCCGATGACTGCTGGATGGCGCGGGCGATGCCCTGGCCATGTTCCGGGCCGAAGATCAGCGTACGAAGAATGAGCACGTCGAGGGTGCCCTGCATGAGTTGAAGACGTTCGCTGCGTCGGGTAGACATCTCACCTGAAGATCGATCATCTCGGGTCAGATGTCAACCCAAACAAGGCATATTTTTGCCTGCCCTAATTAATGTCGATGTTGTAGGCTGTTTCAACGATGGTGTCGAAGTCTGGCGGCATGGTGATCGCCTTGATCGCGCTCGCGGTCCTGCAAACCGACTCGAAAGCCGTCGTCGCCGAGCGGGTGATGAAGTTGACCCGCGACGCGCTGTGGAAGCCCGTCGCATCGATCCGTGTCGACTTTCCTACCTATCACCCGCAAGGCATGGTGAAAATCGGCGACACGTTCTACGTGACGTCCGTCGAGATCAAGGTGCCGACCACGCGGTTTCCAAAGCCGGTGAATGGCTACGATCGCGACCCCGGCCAGGGCATCGGACATCTCTTCCAAATTGACAGAAGCGGGAAATTGATGTCCGACCTGCCGCTCGGTGAAGGAACGATGTATCACCCTGGCGGCATCGACTACGACGGCACGAACATCTGGATACCCGTCGCCGAGTACCGTCCCGACAGCCGCTCGATCATGTATCGTGTCGATCCCGCGCGCATGCAGGCGGCCGAGGTCTTTCGCTTCGCGGATCACATCGGCGCCATCGTTCACAACACCGACGACAACACACTGCACGGCGTCAGCTGGGGCTCGCGGCGGTTTTATCGCTGGACCCTCGACAAGCAAGGCAAAGTGACCAATGCAGATGTGCCGCCCGACCGGCTGCGGGTCATGAACGTCTCGCATTACGTCGACTATCAGGACTGCAAATACGTCAGTGGACGGCGCATGCTGTGCTCCGGTGTGACCGAGCTGCGCCAGCGTCCTGACGTGGCCCCCTTTCGACTGGGGGGACTCGAGTTGATCGACCTGTCCGGCGGGCGTCCCCTCCATCAGGTACCGGTGCTGCTCTGGACCGCCGACGGCGTTGACATGATGCACAACCCGGTGTGGATCGAACCGGTGTCCACCGGCCTTCGCGGCTACTTCATGCCCGAAGACAATACCTCCACCATCTACATCTACGACGTCGACGTGAAATAACCCGAGAAAAGGTGGCTGGCACCTTCCCCCGTAAAAGGTGCCTGGCACCTTTTCTTTGCTTTTCCTTCGCTTTGGCGCCGCGGGCACTCCACTTGACATCCCAGTGAAGTCGTGCGATTGTTCCACTGCGATGACCAGTGAAGGCACTGACCGCGTCGAACTGCTCCAGGGCACCCTCGATCTAATCGTCCTCCGGGCGCTGACGACGATGGGACCGCAGCATGCGTATGGACTCGCCGCCAGGCTCGAACAGATTGCCGATCACCCGTTCTCGTTGAACCAGGGAACGCTCTACGCCGCCCTCGTGCGGCTGGAGCAGAGCGGCTGGATCAAGAGCACGTGGCAGAAGACGGAGAACAACCGGGAGGCGAAGTACTACGCCGTTACCAAGAGCGGGGCGCGCGCCCTGGAGAAACAGACCGAACGGTGGCAACGGCTCGCGGGGCTTGTGAACAAGCTACTGCTCGAGGAGTCGTCATGATTTGGCGTCTGCGTCGATTCGCGCAGCGGTTTCAGAATCTGGTTCGGCCGGCGCGCGCCGAGCGCGAATTGGCGCGCGAAATCAACTCGCATCTCCTTCTGCTCGAAGACGAGTTTCGCCGGCGCGGCCTGTCCGCCGAGGACGCTCGATACGCCGCGCGTCGCGCGTTCGGTGGCGTCGAACAGACAAAGGAGCGGCAGCGGGATGCCCGTTCGTTCCGTTGGCTCGACGACGCCGGGCGCGATATTCAATACGCGACTCGAATGCTGCGCCGTTCGCCGGGATTCACGATCGCGGCGGTCTTGACCCTCGCACTGGGCATCGGCGCGAACTCCGCGATCTTCACGGTCGTGCACGCCGTCATGCTGCGTCCGCTGCCATACCCGGAACCTGACCGCCTGATCGGTGTCGTGCAGCAGCACAAGGCGTTTGGTGTCGATGTCGTGACCTTGCCGGATTACCTGGAATGGCGCGACCACGCGAAGTCTCTGACGGCGCTCGCCGGTGCGTGGAGGATTACGGTCAACCTGACTGGCGTTGACGAGCCCGAGCGGCTCGCCGGGGCGGCAATCACCACCAACCTGTTTACGACTCTCGGCGTGGCGCCACAACTGGGGACAACCTTCAGTGACACCACCAGCGATGCACAATCGGTCGTTCTGTCTGATCGACTCTGGCGGCGTCACTTTGGAGCAGGAGCGGACGTGCTGCGCCGAACCGTGTCGCTCAATGGTGTCAAACGCACAGTAATCGGGGTAATGCCCCCCGGCTTCGCATGGCCCGAAGGCGTCGAGGTCTGGATTCCGTTGGTGCCAGAGGCATCGATGAACCGCGGCTACCACCAGCTTCAGGTTGTCGGCCGGCTGGCGCCGACCGCGAGCCTCACTGACGCGGACGCGGAGCTCGAGGCGCTGGCGGCCGCGTCGGCGGCCAGTTACCCGGCGACGAACAAGGACTGGGGCGTCCAAGTGTCGTCGCTGCTCGATTACACCGTTGGATCAACATCTCGTTCGCTGACGATTCTCGCCGGTGCCGCTGGATGCGTTCTCCTGATCGCGTGCGCAAACGTCGGTGGCTTGTTGACAGCCCGGGCCCTGGCCCGGCGGAAGGAAATCTCGCTGCGCACGGCTCTGGGCGCCAGCCGCTCGCGCATCGTCCGGCAGCTCTTGACCGAGAGCGCCATGCTGTCGTTACTTGGTGGAATTGCCGGTCTGGCCGTCGCCGAGTACGCGATTCCGGCGCTGCTGTCTCTGACGACGTTGCCGCGATCCACCGACATCGCACTCGATACGCGGATGTTGGGCGTCACGTTGATCGCGTCGCTGGCCGCGGGGCTGTTGTTTGGCCTGGCGCCCGCCGCCGCGACCTCGCGCTTCGCTGTAAGCACGACGATCCGATCTCGCGGCGACGTCTCATCGGGATGGCTGCGGCCGGCATTGCTCGTCGTCCAGCTTGCCGCCGCCGTCGTGCTGCTCTGCGGCGCCGGCTTGCTGGTGCGAAGCTTCTACAAACTGCAAACGGTCGAAACCGGACTGAACGTGAATCGCATTCTCGCTGCGCGATTCTTTCTGCCACGCGCGAGTTATCCGGTAGAGCGATGCATTGCCCTGTACCAGGAGATGATCACGAAGGCGCTGGCGCTGCCGGACGTGTCCGACGCGGCCGCTGTGAGCGTGTTTCCGTTCTCGGGAGTCAGCGCAAACGTCGCGTTCACGATTCCAAGTCGCCCGGATCCGGGCTCGCTGTTGACGGCGAATTTTGCTGCCGCCACGCCTGGCTATTTCCGCGTGATGAACATTCCGTTTCTCATCGGCCGGGGTTTCGAGACGGGAGACAGCGCCAGCGCGCCCTTTGTCGCCGTCATCAACCAGTCAATGGCGGATCGCTATTTTCCTGGACAGGATCCAATCGGTCAGGACATTCAGATTCTCGGTCCGAAGCCGCGACGGATCGTCGGCATTATCCCGAACCTGCGCCAGCGTGCGCTCCACCTGCCACCCGAACCGGAGATCTACGTTCCGCACTCGCAATTCCCGACCGGCGGCATGTTTCTCGTCGTCCGGACGAACGTCGAGCGCCCGGAGCGTGCCGCGGCCTCTCTTCGAGATGCGGTGCGTACGGTGAATCGGGATGTGCCAATTGCCAGCATTCGCACCGGGAAGCAATTGATCGGAGACACGATGTCATCGCGGCGACTGAACCTGGTGCTGCTCTCGGTCTTTGCCGCGGTCGCTTTGATCTTGTCCGTCGTCGGTGTCTACGGAGTGCTGTCGTTCACGGTGTCGCGCGAGACCACCGAAATCGGCATTCGGATGGCCCTCGGCGCCGCGCGCCGAGACGTCCTGGTGCTGATGATCCGAAAAGGGCTGGCGCCGGTCATTCTCGGTGTGGCTTGTGGTCTGGCCATCGCCTTTGCATCGACAGGCGTTCTGCGCACCTTACTGTTCGGTATCGGCCCATCGGATCCGGCGACTATAGTGACCGTTGTTCTTGTTCTGCTGGCTGCCAGTCTCGCGGCGGTCCTTGGTCCGGCTCGACGGGCGGCAAAGGTGGATCCGCTGGTCGCGCTGAAAACCGAATAAGCCTCCTGGTTGCGGGCAGCGACTGATCTGCGTACATGAAAACGGCCGGCGGAAAACCGCCGGCCGTTTCCTGTTCGCGGGGAAGTCTCAGCGACTTCCCCCGGTAGTGTTTGCCATGCATGCACCTCCCGGCCGCGACCGATTTGCTGTTCGCCCGGTGAGGGGCCATGGTCGCTCGAGCCTATGTTTGCGCCATCGCAAAGCGAGGCGGACTGACGTCTCAGGATAACATATCGTTCCTGCGAACTCAGTGATGGCAACGCTCCTCGAGACACGCGACCTCAAGAAGCACTACCAGATGGGGGGGTCGGTCGTCCGCGCGCTCGACGGCGTTTCGCTGTCGGTCGCGCAAGGGGAATTCGTTGCGCTCCTCGGGACGTCAGGCTCCGGAAAGTCAACGCTCCTGAATCTGATTGCCGGGCTCGATCGGCCGACTGAGGGGTCGCTGCGAATCTTCGATCGCGATCTCGCACAGATGTCGAGCGAAGAACTCAGCCTTCATCGACGTCGCAACGTCGGCATTATTTTTCAATCATTCAACCTGGTCCCGACGATGACCGCGCGCGAGAACATCACGCTGGCCATGATGTTTGCTGGTGTGCCGCGCACCGAGCGTGATGCGGCTGCCCGCAGCCTCCTCGACGCGGTGGGACTCGGTGGCCGTCAAGACCATCGTCCGCGGGAACTGTCCGGCGGGGAACAGCAGCGCGTTGCGATCGCCCGGGCGCTGTCGAACAAGCCCCATTTACTGCTCGCCGACGAGCCAACCGGAAATCTCGACAGCCACACGTCGCGCGACATTCTAGGCACTCTCAAGAACCTGAGTGAACGGGAGGGGAAGACGATCATCATCGTCACTCATGATGCGTCGCTCGCAGACACGTACGCCAACCGCACGATCACCCTGCTCGACGGCGTGATCATCGATGAACGAACGCCGTCACGCGTATGACGTTTCGCGACACGCTCGGCCTGGCGTTGCGCAATCTCGGCGAAGCCAAGCTGCGCACGTCGCTGACTACGCTCGGCGTATCGATCGGGATTGCCTCTCTTGCGGGCATGGTGTCGCTGGGGGTTGGACTGCAGGATCAGTTCGTCGCTCGCTTCACCAAGTCGGGACTCTTCGACAGCATTACTGTGACACCCGGCCAGGATATTCCAGGCGGTCTTGCTACGCTTGCGCGGGGCGGCCGGCGAGGGTTCGGCGCGAACAGACGCGCACCGCGCACCGCGCCATCACCTGACGCGACGCCGCTCCGGTCAGACTTGAACGACGAAACAGTCAAAGAGCTTGCTGCACTGGAGGGCGTCAGAGAGGTGTATCCAAACGTGCGCGCGCCGGTGGAAGCGAAATACGGGAGCGACTCTGAGGGACTGCTCGCGGCGGGCGTGCCGATGACCGCACACGATGAAGGCGCCTTTCAATCGATTACTTTCGGTCGCTTCTTCAGTGATGATGGCGCAAAGGAGTGTTTGCTGAGCCTCGATATGGCGAAGCGGATCGACCCTGCCAATCCGCAGAACCTCATAGGGAAAGACCTGATTCTCATCCACGCCGCGCCGGGTAGCCGCGGCGCCGCACTCCCGCCGGGAGATGCAGGGCTGTCAGCGAACGCCTCACGCGTTGAAGAACCATACCGAATCGTCGGCATCATCGAACGGGAGACCGGCCCCTTCGGCGGTTCAGCCACTGTCTCGGGTTTGATGATCCCGCTCGGCCGCGCGAAGGCGATTGCTTCGGCGACACGCGCGCTGCAGCAGGCGCTCGTGCCGGAACGCGCAAGCGAGCGAACCTACAACGCGCTGATCGTGAAAGTGAAGCACGCGCAGGCCGTGCAGGACATCGAAGATCAAATCAAGAAGAAGGGGTTTTCGGCATTCTCGTTGAACGATGCCTTGCAGGGCGCGAAGCGCGGCTTCATCATCCTCGACATCGTCCTCAGTCTCATTGGCTCGATCGCGCTGGCCGTCTCTTCTCTGGGCATCATGAACACGATGGTGATGTCGATCCTGGAGCGCACCCGCGAAATAGGGATCATGAAAGCCATTGGCGGCAGCGATGGCGACATTCGCCGCATCTTTCTCATCGAAGCGTCGGCCATCGGGTTCTTCGGCGGCGTCACCGGGGTCGTGCTCGGATGGGTCGTCGGGAGAATCATCAACTTTGGCGCGAATGTGTACATCCAGAATCAGGGAGGAACCCCAGGCAATCTTTTCTCGCTGCCGTTCTGGTTGATTGGCGGAGCGATTGGATTCTCCGTCACCATCAGCCTGCTCGCCGGCAGCTATCCAGCCGCACGGGCGGCACGGCTCGATCCAATTCGGGCGCTTCGACACGATTGATCAGGAGTTGCCGTGAAACCCATCTTGCTGCTAATTGCGGTCCTTGCCGCGCATCCCGTCTTCGGCCAGACCAAAGCAAAGGCCCAGAACGTTCCGGAGATTCCGTACGAGTCCGTGCCCGGTTTCTTGAAGCTTCCAGCCAACCTCTACCTCGGCGAAGGTATCGGGGTTGCGACCAACTCAAAAGGACACGTGTTCGTGTATACGCGGAGCGGTGACACGCGACTGTTCGAATTCGATCGCAACGGAAACTTCGTGCGGGAGATCGGTCAGGGACTCTACGGGTTCGAGTTCGCGCACGCCGTGAGAGTGGATCGCGAGGACAACATCTGGGCGGTGGACGAAGGCACCAATATGGTGATCAAGTTCACGCCGGAGGGTCGCGTTGCGATGGTGCTGGGACGCCGGCCGGAAGCGGTTGAAGGGCTCGTCGCCCCGACACCAGGCGCGTCGGAACCGCAGCCCGAGCCCTACGTGTTCAGCCGGCCGACCGACGTCGGTTTCGACGCCGCCGGAAACATATTCGTCACCGATGGCTACGGCAACTCGCGGGTGGTGAAGTTCGACAAGAACGGCCGCTTCGTGAAGCAGGTTGGGACGAAGGGAAACCAGCCCGGTCAATTGAACCTCCCCCACACCATGGCGATGGACGCGAACGGCAACGTGTATGTCGGCGACCGCAGTAACGCGCGTGTTCAGGTGTTCGACAACGATCTCAACTTTAAAACGATCTACGACAACGTCGGCAATCCGTGGGCCGTCTGCATTTCACCCGGCCCACATCAATACTTGTTTGTGTCGAACTCAATCCCCGACAACGGCCTGGCGCAGTATCGGGACCTCACTGGCGAGATCTACAAGATGGAACTGGACGGCACCATCATTGGCAGGTTCGGGAAGCCGGGGAAGCAGCTGGGGGAGTTCAGCACGGTGCACGAAATCGATTGCCGGAATCCAAACGAGTTGTTCGTCGTCGAAATCACGGCGTGGCGAGTTCAGAAGATCCTTCTTCGTTCCGCATCGTCGGCACGATAGGAGACGCGCATGGTTCCTTGTTCTTCTGTGTTTGTCCAGGGCGTGCGGTGGTTATGCGTCGGTGCGCTCGCCACAACGCTTCTGTCGTCCGACGGATTTCAGGCGCCGGCGTCCATTCCCGAGATCGCCTTCGATGCGTCAGCGGATTTTCTGAAACTGCCAGCCGATATCTATCTCGGTGAAGTCGCAGGCGTCGCCACGAATTCCCGCGGTCAGTTGTTCGTGTACACGCGAACCGGCAATCCGACGATCGCCGTCGGCAACTCACGTTTGTTCTCGCATGGAGGGGCGCGTCTGTTCGAGTTCGATCGCAGTGGTGGATTCGTCCGTGAAATCGGCCAGGGGGTCTACGCCTTTCTCGTGGCGCATGCGGTTCGGGTCGATCCGCAAGACAACATCTGGATCGTCGACGAAGGCTCGAATCAGGTCGTCAAATTCAACGCGGATGGACGAGTGCTGATGATTCTTGGCCGGAAGCCGGAAGCCGTGTCCATTCGCGTCCCTTCGTCTAGTGCGTCTGCCCCACCGCCCGGCCGTGGTTCGGCGGGCGCCGCAGGCGCGGGTGGGGCCGGCGATCAGTTCACGCGGCCCAGCGACGTGGCGTTCGATAGCGAGGGCAACATCTTCGTTGCCGACGGCCACGGGGCGAACGCGCGGATCGCGAAGTTCGATCGAAACGGCCGTTTTCTGCTCTCGTGGGGTTCGCGTGGCACAGAGACGGGTCAGTTCAACACGCCACACTCTATCGCCGCGGATGCCCAGGGAAACGTGTACGTCGCCGACCAGGGCAACAAACGCATTCAGGTTTTTGATGGCAAAGGCGCTTTCAAGTCACAGATCACCAGCGTGGGCGTGCCGCTGGCGGTCTGTATCGGTGGCGGAGCTCATCAATATCTGTATAGCTCCCATGCCGGGGATCAATACGGCATGGACGACGCGGCAATTTACAAGCTGGAGTTGGATGGACGTGTTGTCGGCAAATTTGGATCGGCGGGGAAGCAGCTCAAGCAATTCGGGTTGGTAAACGCAATCGACTGTCGAACCGAAAACAGTTTGTACGTCGGCGAACTGACGAACTGGCGTGTCCAGAAATTGACGCTGCACCCGAGTCAGCCTCGCTGAGCGATGCCGCCCACGGATAGACTGATTCTTGAGTCACTTGGCGTAAAATAACGGCACAGCCCCGATGTTATCGTCTGCTGCATTCGTCCTATTTTCGATTCTCGCCGTTGCCCCGCCCGAGGGGCAGATCCTCCAGGTGGCGCCTCTTGCTCGCGGCGACCAGGTCCTTGTTTCCTTCAAGCTCACCCAGGAGCCCACCGAAGAGATCCGGAACGCGATTCACAGCGGCCTTACCGTCAGTCTCGTTTACAAAGTGGATCTGCGACGCGGTTCGAGCGTCTGGTTCGATCGCACCATCGAGTCGGCGGTCGTCACAGCGACCGTGCGGTTCGACAATCTGACGAAAAAGTACGCGGTGACGCGCGCCATCGATGGCCGCATCGATCGGGCGGATTCGATGGAGCGTGAAGACGCCGCGTGGGCCTGGCTGACCAATCAATTCGAGAGGCTGCCACTGTTTCGAAGCGAGTCGCTCGAGGTGAACGCCGAGTACTATGTGCGCGTCCGAGCGCACACGACTCCGCGCATCATGTCCTTCGTGTGGCCGTGGCAGGCCGACGACGTCGTCGGTCTGGCCAAATTCACGTTCATGCGGTGATGCGGCAACGTTCTGCAGCCATCATCGCCCTGTTCGTGTTGGCCGCAACCGCGGTGTTCGGCCAGCAACCGCCCGTCTTCACGCCGTTCGGCGCGCTTCCGGTTCTCGATAACTACCTCGAAGCGCTCCGGCGGCAAGCGGGTATCCCGGGTATGTCGGCCGCCGTTGTGCGCGAAGGCGTGGTCATCTGGGAAAAGGGCTACGGGTACCAAAATACTGCTTCCCGAATCCCCGCGACACCGGATACTCCGTATCTCGTTGGTGACCTGAGCGGCACGCTCGCAGCGGTCATGCTGCTCGAGTGCTACGAGCGACGGCAGTTGTATCTCAACGATCCGATTCGGAGGTACGGCGCGGAACTACCTGAGGCGAACGTGACGGTTGAGCAGGTCCTCAGTCATACCATGCCGGGTGGCGAGGAACCCTTTAACTACAGCCTGGAGCGATACGGGCAACTCACGACCGTGATGGAGCACTGTGGCGAGGCGCGATCGTATCGCAGGAGTGTTGCGCTATTGCTCGATCGCACCGCAATGCAGGATTCGGTGCCTGGCACAGATCTCTGGCAATCCGACAGCGTGCTTCGCGAAGGGGAGTTCGATGCCGAGGATGTGGCTCGCTATCGCCGCGTCCTCGATCGCATGGCCTTGCCCTACAAGGTGGATAACCGGTTGCGCGCGGAGCGCGCGGACCTTGCGCCGATGGGGATGAGCGCAGCGGGCGGTCTGGTGAGCACCGTACGGGACCTTGCCAAGCTCGATGCGGCGCTGGATGCCAACGTGATCCTGCAGCAGGAAACCATCGACAGGGCGTGGAGCCCGGTGAAAGTGGGCGAGTTCGTGTCGCCGATGGGACTCGGCTGGTTCGTCCAGAACCATCGCGGGCAGCGAGTCGTGTGGCACTTCGGCAACATCGGCAACGCGTATTCGTCACTCCTGCTGAAGCTGCCGGATCAAAAAATAACGTTCATTCTCCTGGCGAACAGCGACGGCTTGAGTGCGACATTCCAGTTGCCCGCGGGCAACGTCACCAAATCACTCTTTGCAGCGCTCTTCCTCAGGCTTGTCACGTAGTGCCGGCGCGCTTCCTGACGAGTCTTGCAGCAGGGGTACTGCTCGCGCTCACGTTCCCATCCACAGCCGCTGCCGAATGGCACTTCGTACCGACCATAGGGTGGACCTTTCAGGCGGATACGAGCATCTTCGACCCTGACGAGGGCACGTCAAAAGTTCATTGGAATTTTGGCGGGACGGTCACGCTCCTCGGCTCCGGAATTTTGGGCGTCGAAGGAATGTTGGTCTGGACGCCTGGATTTTTTGAGAACGATGAATCCCTCGGCCATCCTCCCCTCGTTAGCAAGAGCCACACGATCGCGATGATGGGTAACGCGGTGCTTACCACGCCGCGGCAGTGGACTGAATACGGCCTCCGCCCGTTCGTGTCTGGCGGACTTGGCGCTTTACGGGTCTCTCGGACCGATGTGACATTCCCGGGTACCGGCAACATTCCGGCGTTCAACATCGGCGGCGGAGCGATAGGATTCCTCTCCAAGCGCACTGGCGTCCGATTCGACCTTCGCTATTACAACAACCTCACGCCGTCGGAAGATACCTGCCCGACTACCATCGGTCAGTGCCACCTGCGTTACATGACCTTTACGGCCGGGGTCGTGATTCGACGGTAACGTCGCAGTCGGGATCCGGGGGTCCGTTGTCCGGGATCCGGCGAGTCCAGTTTCTTCTCCGCCAACAGCCAGAAGCCAGCAGCCCACGAATGCATCCCGGACCCCGGGTACCGGATACCGACATGCCGTGTGATATATAGTTCTCCTTCATATAGGAGCGCAGCATGTCGATCCGTCCGGCAATCGAAGAACGGCGATTGGTGTCTATGGATTGTTAGCGTGCGTCGTCAGCGATCGACGGCACGAGATCGGGATTCGTCTGGCGCTTGGTGCGCGTCCGCGTTCTCTGGCGGCTTCGGTGACTGCTCAAGGCCTCGCATTGACCGCAATCGGCATCATTGTTGGCATCGTCGCGGCCCAATTTGCCGGTCGCCTGCTTCAGGATGTGCTGTTCCAAACGAGGACGACCGACCCGGCGGCACTCATTGCGGCCCCAGCCGCGTTGCTGCTCGCGGCGGTCATCGCCTGCGCGTTCCCGGCGTGGCGAGCCGCGCGTGTCGAACCATTGGAGGGAATGAGGCAAGAACGCTGAAATTTCGACAATTTCAGAGCCCCTTCTTTTCAGGGGGTTTATTGAACGATCGCTCGACCGCGTCATTGACGTCCGTCGATACCGGATGATCGCGCCAGAGCCAGCGCATCATGTCAGGGAAGATTGCACCGCCTTGTTTCTGTCCGTGACGGCCGATGCCCCAGGTATAGTTCACCTCGTACCCTTTTTCGGTCAACGCCCGCATCAAGCGGACGTTCTGAAGAAACCAGTCGCGCGTTTCGTCGTACTGCCCGTTGCGGCCGACGCCACGATTGTCGTTGCGTCCATCCTGGAGAAAGATGCGGATCGGCTTCTTCTCGGTCTTTCGAACGAGGTCCGCGTAGGCGTGACCGCCGCGCAGGTTTGTGAAACTGCCGACAATGCTGAGGACTTTGCGGAACTCGTTGGGACGTTCCCACGCAACCGTGAAAGCAGCGATGGCCCCGGAGCTGGCACCGCCGATACCGCGCCGCTCGGGATCTTTCGAGATGTTGTACTCCTTGTTGAGCGCCGGGAGCAGTTCGTCGACGATGACCCGGGCGTATTTGTCGTCGAGCGTGTTGTACTCGGTCGGACGGTTGGTCGTGCGGTCGCCCCACTCTTGTGGCGTGGGTTCCGGTTGCTCCGGAGTTCGCCCAGGATTGATGAACACGGCAAGCATCACGGGAATCTCGCGACGATAGATCAAGTTGTCGAGAACGTTCGGCGCGCGAACGTCCCCCTCCATGTTCTTGAACGCCTGACCGTCGTTGAGGACCATCAGGCTCGCGGCGACCGCCGGATCGTATTGAGCCGGCACGTACACCCAGTAGGTGTGCTGCGTCCCGGGATACGCCTGGCTCGGCAGCGTATACGGGCCGCGGACTTCCCCCTTCGGCACGCCGTCGCGCGGAAACGAATCAGGGCCGAGCTGATAGTGCGCGTCGGTGTTCGGCGGTGCCGGGGCAGCAGGAGCAGGCAGCTGTTGTTGTGGCTGCTGCGCCATCGTGATCGCAGCCGCTCCGAGGATCACCGCGGGGAGAATCGTTTTCGTATTCATCGTGATGCTCACAAGAATTTTTTGAGAAACGCAATAATCTCCTGCCGACCTTCCGGTGTCTCCTGATGCTCGACGTCATAGCGCAGGAGTTTCCATCGTTCTGGATGACCGAGTTTCGCATACACCTGCTGCAGCTCGCGATCGATCACATCCAATCCCTCGACCGGCGTCAGTTTGTCGCGGAGTCCGGCAAGACCGAGGTGTGCGCGCGGCGCAATCAACGCGTTGATTTGCGCAGTCGTGAAGTGCTTCAGCAAGTTGGGTACGTAGTAATACAGCCCGTGCAGTGACAGCGCCTTGCGCGCCAGCAAAGCCTGGAAATCGGTAAGGCAGTTGATGTCGACGGTAACCTTGATCCGTTCGTCAAGTGCGCCGAGCCACCAGGCCATCGTGCCCATCGACATCCCGAGCGTCGCGATCCGCTGCGGATCGACTTCCGGACGCGTCAGGAGATAGTCGAGCGCCCGCAAATGGTCGTACACCATCATTCCCCACAGCACCTGCCCGCGCCACAACATCGCTTTGAACATGTCGGCCTCGGTCGTGTGGCTACGCTCGCCGAAAATCCACGAGTCGATGCACAGCGCGACGTAGCCAAGACCTGTCAGCTCTTTCGCATATGGCGTCGGCTGAAGGTAGCTCCTGCCTTCGATGAACTCCTGCTTTCCAATCTTGTAACCGCCGCCATGTGAGTGGTCGAACAGGACCCCTGGAACACGTCCGTTGAGGGTCCTCGGACGGGCGAGATACGCGGGCACCGTCTCGATTCCGTTGAGATCGAGATCCCACGTTTCGAGAATGTATCCATCCCGCTCTTCCTCATTCCGCTTCTTCCCGCTGATTGGCCGTTTGCGGTCCGGAAGATCGCCGAGCAGTCCGTACAATTCGCGCCGTCGCACATCAGGACTGGCATTGGCCGCCGGGGAGGTCTTTTGTCGTGGCGTCATTGGCGAAACAGAAGCAAGCGAAGCGAGGCCCGTCAGGTGCAGGACATCGCGGCGGCTGAGTTGAGTCGGCAGCATATGCGAAATCATATCCGCGTCGGACGTATGATGCTTGCCGGAGGCGAACATGGGTGCGATCGTCGTCATTCTCGTTGTCCTCTGGTTGCTTGGCTTCCTGACGAAGAATACGCTCGGCGGACTGTTGCACATTCTCCTCGTCATCGCCGTGATTTTCCTCCTCATCAACGTGATCCGCGGCCGCGGACTGTAAGCGGAAATCATTCATGAATCTGCAGGAATTGAAACACTCAGTCGTTCAGCTGTCTCTCGATCTGACCAACATCGACGAGGCAATCGAGACGGCGGCTGTCGGTGTCGAAGCTGGCGTCGATTGGCTCGAAGCAGGCACGCCGCTTCTTCTCGGCGAGGGTCTACACGCGGTCGAACGACTCCACGCGCGCTTTCCAGATCACCCGATCGTTGCCGATCTCAAGACGATGGATGGAGGATATTTGGAAGCCGAGATGATGGCCAAAGCGGGCGCGTCGTTCGTGGTGGTCATGGGACGCGCGCACGAGGCGACGATCCGCCGCGTCGTCGAGGCCGGACGAGACTTCAACATCCGCGTGATGGGAGACAACCTCGGCGCCGAGGATCGCGTGGCGTCAGCGCGCTGGATGGCCAATCTTGGTGTCGACGTCATCGTCCATCACATCGGCTTCGACGAACGCGGGATGATACGCGGTTTGAGTCCTCTCGATGAACTGGACGATGTCGTCCGGGCCGTATCGATACCCGTTCAAGCCGTTGGCGGCCTCTCAATCGAGCAGGCCATCGAGTGCGCTCGCCGCGGCGCTCCGTTTGTCGTCGTTGGTGCTCCGCTCGTCATCGATGGACAGGCGTTTCGGCCGGCGGACGATCTCTACGGCAAGCTCAAACAGATCTGCGACGCGGTGCATCGAATTTCTCACCCCTAATCAATCAACAGCGTTCACAATCACGCTGCATCCCTACGAAGAGATCACAGGTCTCCTTTCTCCTGTGATCTCTTTGACACGATCGCAGTGTGGCAGTGAACGGTGCTGACTACCGAAACGCCGCGATGACGTCTGACAATCGCACTTTGAGCGTCGCCTGCGCGATGCGATCGAGATCGACATCCGGCCCGACAAAATGAAAGGTACGGTGGAGGTGCGTGTAGTGCTCGCCAGGCGCAAGACTCAGCGCAGGTGAGGACGTTTCGAGTTCGTAGAACGGGCCAAGCGGCGGCTTACCGGGAGCAGACGGTCCATCGTTGTAGCTGTTGACGACGTCACCTTTGTACGGAACGCGTTGGAGTTCCCACATGGAGTTCACGTAGTCGGTGGCACTCGCCGGGCGGTTGTACTGGACGAGCGTGAGCACCTGCCCCGCTGCATCGTAGCTGCCGACGAGCGGTAGCGCGCGCGAAGGCGGAAGTCCTATCTTGCTGCGATACTGACCATCGCCGCGGAAATAGATCATTGGCTCCTTGATGATGAGCCTGTCGGACGGGACTTTTCCGAAGTAAGCGTCGTTGACGACGGGTGCGGATTTGTCTGCCGGATCCGCGTTGTAAGGAATGGCGATCGTCGTTGAATCAGACGGCGTGAGTTGACCAAGAATCCAGATCGAGACGAGCCCCGACGGCTGTGTCCACTGCTGCTTCCCGGCGTTGGTCACCGTGTTCGCGGATTCGAAAGCGACCGTCTGAACATCGCTTCCCGGCATCACGCCGAGCAGAGATCCCACCTCCGCGTCGGTTAGCAGCTTCACAGTGCGATCGACGTCGATGTCGAACCGTGTGCCCGAGTAATTCACGAGCGACATGTGCTTGCTGAATGCGACTGACGTCTGTGACTGATTTGCGATGTCCCACGCGCCCCAATCGAAGGCATCCGGAACTTGCCAGTGATCGAGATCGAAGGGGTCGCCTTTCTTGAAGTAGAGCGCGTACTGACCGCCTTCGGGTCCGAGCCAGAATCGGTCCTCGCCGCCGAATACGTTCATATGCGGCTGACGTTTTCCGGACTCGATTGCCGCGCGCCCGAGCCAGCCGAAGCTCGGTGAGTCGCTGCCGCCGGTCGTGCTCGTCATCACCCGCCCCTGATAGACGGGCGCAACCGCGACTTTCGCCGCGCCGCGTGGTCCGGTCAACACGATGATCTTCGTGTGCTGATTGAGGAAGGCGAGATCCGATTCGAATGGTGGCATTTTCGCGGGCCCGCCCGGCGCCTCGACTCCCGGTGCTTCGGCTTTGCAGCCAGTTGCCGACAGGATGAGGCTGACGGCGAGTAATCGGACTGCCAGACTGAGTGTGGCCACCGCGAATCAACGAGTTGGCAGGATCACGCGCGCGTGACGCCTAACTTCTTCAGGACTTCGTCAGGGCAACCCTTCCACTCGGCGACAAACACGTTGCCCATGTACTGGAGATCCTTGATCCCCATCCTGCTGGTCCAGAAACCGCTGGCGGTGAGATCCCGGAATGAATTGAAAAACGCGACGCCATGCGACATCCCGGCTGGCGCTTTCCCAGGCCAGGCGATGTCGTCGAGCACTTTCGAGCGTTCGGCCACCGTGCAGGCGACGAACGTCTTTTCGTAGCGATTGACACATTCGCGATCGAGCCAGGCAAGTCCGCCGCGCATCGCCGTCTGCCGGGTCGGCTGATCGGCCATCATGAAGTCCATGAACTGCGGCACAGCCGCGTCGGTCGCACTGCCGGATCGATCGTCTTTGGGAATGATCATCTCCGCCAGTATGCCGATCGTCGCCCATTCTCGCGCAGTGAAGAACTTCGGTTTGTACGGCGTCCCGGTCTTCTGTGCCGTGTTCTGCGCGGTCTGGGCCTGCGTGTGTGCCGTCTGCGCCTCGGCTTCAGTCCAGGTGAATCCTGCGGCCGCGGGTGCCGCCGCCAACATTTGCAGAACTGTTCGACGAGTGGTCTTCATAGCTTTATACCGTTCCTGCTCGCCGCGCGTCGGCGATGAATTCAGCGGTGCGCATCGACAGCGCGAGTATCGTCCACGTGCAGTTTTTATCCGCCTGCGACGGCAGCGGTCCGCCGTCGGCCACGAACAGATTCTTCACATCGTGCGCCTGGCAGTTCCTGTTCAGCACTGACGTCGAAGGATTGCTGCCCATCCGCGTCACGCCGACTTCGTGAATGATTCGTCCTCCGGGCGCGATGCCATACCCATCTTCCTTTGTCGGCATCGGCGATGTCGGCCTTCCACCCATCTCCTGGATGATCGCGCGGAAGGTCTCCTGCATGTGCTTCACCTGGTTCAACTCGTAGTCGCTCCACTTATAGTGGAACCGCAGCACTGGGATTCCCCACTTGTCGACGACCGTGGGGTCGATGTCGCAGTAGCTGTCGGCGTTCGGAATCATCTCGCCGCGGCCGGCGAAGTTGACCGTCGCGCCGTAGAGCCGCCGATAGTCGTTCTTCAAGTCTTTGCCGTATCCGCCGAATGAATACGGACGCCCGGCGACCTCGACGCTGGTGAAATTGTGAATGCCGCCGCCAAAGCCGGCATTCGGCATGCGCCGACCGCCGCCGATTTCGATGTGATACCCACGCGGGAAATCGAGCTTCTTGTTATCGAGCCACCACGGCATGTAGAGGTGCATACCGCCAACGCCGTCCTCGTTGTGCGGAATCCCGTCCATCAACTTTGGGATGAAGCCGGTCACACTGGCGCCGGTCGAATCCATCAGGAATTTGCCGACTGTTCCGCTCGAGTTGGCGAGTCCCTGAGGGAACCGGGTCGATTTCGAGTTGAGCAACAGGCGCGCCGATTCACACGCACCACCGGCGACCACGACGATCCGGGCGCGGACGTGATTGTCGCGGGCCGTCGCCTTATCGACGTAGGTCACCCCGCTGGCAAGTCCTGCATCGTCGATCGTGACTTCACGCGCCATCGCACCTGGAATGATCTTCAGGCGTCCGGTCTTCATGGCCGGAGGGATGAGAACGGAGGGTGACGAGAAGTTCGAGTGGGTCGCGCATCCGCGGCCGCACTGGCTGCAGTAGTGGCATGCGGGCCGGCCGTTGAGTGGCTTCGTCAGGATTGAGAGTCGCGACGGGACGCACGGGATGTTGAGCCGCTCGGACGCCTGCTTGATCATCAGCTCGTAGCACCGGGGCTGCGGCGGCGGCAGGAAAATACCGTCCGGCTCGTTCGGGAAGTTTGGCAGGTTCACGCCGAACACGCCGATAAAGCGGTCGATCTTGTCGTAGTACGGTTTGAGATCCTCGTACGTGATCGGCCAGTCGTCGCCGAGGCTGTCGAGCGACTTGCGTCGAAAGTCGTCGGGGCCAAAGCGAAGTGAGATTCGGCCCCAATGGTTGGTGCGCCCGCCGAGCATTCGCGATCGAAACCAGTCGAACTGATTTCCGGGCGCCGACGTGTAGGGTTCTCCCTCGAGCGTCCATCCACCGAGGGCGCCATCGAACTCACCGAACTGCCGTTCCGGAATCGCCGCGCCGCGCCGCGGTGTGTCGTACGGCCACTTGAACATGGCCGACTCGGTCGTCGAGTCCCAGAGAGGACCCGCTTCGAGCATGACGACGTTAGCGCCAGCCTCGGTGAGAACCATCGCGGCCATCCCGCCGCCGGCCCCGGAGCCGATGACACAGACGTCGTAGAGTGTGCGGTTACGGATTATCTGCATTTGCGCCCCCGGAACGCTTTCCGGGCAGGCTACGTCGGCGGGCGCCGGGTGTCAAGAAAAGCGGGCAGGCTCGGGCGGCTCCACTGGCCAGATCTTCAACTGGACGGCGTTGCCAGGCGCACAATGCTTGTCGGCTCGCCACGGTGAGGAAGCAATAAATCCGGTGGCGGTTGCGAAATCAACCGGGCGCGAGAAGTAGAAGCCCTGCGCGTACTCACAGCCGATCGATCGCAGCCAGTCGAGCTGCTCGGGGGTTTCGACGCCTTCGGCTACGACATCCATGCCCATGTTGTGCGCGATCGCCGCGATCGCGCGAACCATCTCGGCGCCGTCATCGCGGCCGATGCGGCTGACGAAGGACCGGTCGACCTTGACGGTGTCGACCTGGAGTCGGTGGAGATAGCTGAGCGACGAATAGCCCGTTCCGAAATCGTCGAGGCTCCAGGCGACACCGAGCGTCTGCAATCGTCGCAGCGTGGCCTGCGCGCGGCGAATGTCTCCGAGGAAGGCGCTCTCCGTGATCTCGAGTTTGAGACTCGACGGATGCAGCCTCGACTCTTCGAGTACGTTCTGAATCTCGCTCGTAAGATCAGCGTCGCCGAATTGCTTGCTCGAAACATTGACGCACATCACGCCGGGTGCCGCCGCTCCGAATTGCTTCTGCCACTCGGCCATCTGCCGGCACGACTGCGCGAGGACCTGCCGGCCGATCAGCACGATCATCTCGGTGTCTTCCGCGATCGGGATGAAGTCGGCGGGATCGATCAGCCCTTGCGTCGGGTGGTGCCAGCGCACGAGCGCTTCGAACCCGGCGAGCGCTCCGCCGCGGATGGCGACGATTGGTTGGTAATACACCTCGAATGCGCCGCGCTCGATCGCCTGGCGTAAATCGGTCTCGACTCTCAGCCGGGACACCACACGGTCGCGCATCCGCACGTCGAACAGCTCGGACTTCGAACCTTCTTTCGCGCGCTGTAGCGCAATCGCCGCGTCGCGCAGCACGTCTTCCGGATCGGAATAGCCGGAACTGCTCATCGTGATACCGGCGCTGGCAGTCACGAACACTTCGTGCTCGTCGACGACGAATGACTTCTGCAGCGCATCACGCAGCCGCTCCGCGACGCGAACGGCATTGGCCGCATCGTCGATATCATCGAGCAGCACCGTGAACTCGTCGCCGCCGAGACGGGCCAGAGTGAACCCGTGATGATTGCGCGTGACGGTGTCGGTTGCACGCAGGCAGGCTTGAAGCCGGTGGGCGACTTCCACCAGCAGTCGGTCCGCGACCGCGGTGCCCAGGCTGTGGTTGACTGTCTTGAAGCGATCGAGGCCCAGAACGACCAGCGCGAAATGGTAGTCCCGCCGGCGCCTGGTCCGGCTGAGCGCGCGCCCCAAGAGATCGAGGAACAGCACGCGGTTCGGCAGCCCGGTCAGTCCATCGGCGAGTTTTGCCTCGGTGATGTCGGTCAGCGAACCGGCAAAGCGCGTGGCGATGCCTGCGTCATTTCTGATCGCTGCCGCGCGGCACAGGACCCAGCGGTAGGTGCCGTCACGATGGCGCAACCGATGTTCGCTTTCGTAGTGCCCGGTGCCGCGCGCGATGTGCTCAGCGATCGCCTGCCGCACGCGCGTCCAATCATCCTGGTGCAAGCGGTCCAGCCATTCGTCGGGCTTGATGCCGATCTCCGAATCCTCGTACCCGAGCATCGCCTTCCAGCGCGGTGACCAGTACACTTCGTTCGTCGCCAGATTCCAGTCCCACAGGCCGTCGTTGGCGCCGTTGACGGCGAGTGTGTATCGCTCCTGGCTTTCGCGGAGACTCTCGATCACGCGTTTATGAGACAGGTGGGTGCTGATGCGGGCGAGCGCAACCGGGCAGTCGATGGGCTTGGTGAGGTAATCGTTCGCACCAAGGTTAAAGGCTTCGACGATATCGGCGCCGTGGGTGCGCGCGGTCAACATGATGACCGGCAGGTCAGTCTGATTTCTCGTCGCGCGGATCTGAGTCAGTAACTCGATCCCGTTCAAGCCTGGCATTTCGATGTCGAGGACGACGAGATCGAATCGGCGCGTATGGATTAGCGACAGCGCGTCCTGTCCATTCGCCGCGCCCTCGACGTCGTATTGATGCAGCCGAAGTAGGCAGGAGAGCGCATCTCGATTGAGCTCGTTGTCATCGACAACGAGAATGGACGCGCCGCCGGCGACGCGATTGGCCAGGTCCATCGAAGGTCCGCTTCCGGGGTGCAAGCGGTACGCCCTCGCAGCGGGTACGGACACGCTTCAAGTAAGTACCATCCTTCCAGTCGGTTGCCGTGCGGCGCGCCCCCCAACGCCGCTGACGTTCACTGACAAAGTTGATCGGTTCTGGAACAAACTACGCACTTTTCGCAGGTGGGGTGGACGGTCGGGTCGACACCAGTGGTGCGTCCCTGACGAAATTGTTAGATTCCTCAGGCATGGCGCCCCGCATCAGCGTGTTTCCGAAATACCAGTTCGACGAACTCGTGTCGGGACAGGCCTCGTTCGAGCAATGGATCCAGGAGGCCGCTGGTCTCGGAGGGGAAGGGATCGAGCATTACGACGGGTTCTTTCGCAGTCTTGCCCCCCCCGATGTCGACCCCATCGCGCGGCTGATCGACTCCGTCGGCCAAAAGACGTCGATGATGTGTTTCTCCCCCGACTTTACGCATCCGGACGCCGAGGAAAGAAAAAGGCAAGTCGGGCGGCAGAAAGCAGCGATCGATCTGACCGTTCATCTCGGTGCGCGTCATTGCCGCACGCTCAGTGGACAGCGGCATCCCGGGCTTTCACGTGCCGAAGGTATCGCGCGCACGGTCGAGGGCATCCGCCGATCACTCGAGTACGCCGAGCGTCGCGATGTCGTGCTGTGCATGGAGAACCACTACAAGGATGGCACCTGGCGATATCCGGAGTTCGCGCAACCGGAGGACATCTTCCTGGAAATCATCGAACAGATCGACTCGCCGCATTTCGGTGTTCAGTACGATCCATCCAACGCATTTGTCGGCGGTTTCGATCCAGTGACGTTTCTTCACAAGGTTGCCCGTCGCGTGGTGACGATGCATGCCTCCGATCGGTATCTCGCGCCTGGTGCGACCCTCGACGATTTGAAGGTCGGCGACGGTTCTCTCGGATACGCATCAGCGTTGAAGCACGGCGAAACAGGGAAGGGAATGAACGATTACGACGCAATCTTCCGCATTCTTGCCGACAACGGATTCAACGGCTGGATTTCAGTCGAGGCAGGGATGGAAGGGTTGGGCGAGATTGCGCGATCGGTCGAGTTCCTCAAGCAGAAGCGCGCACGTTATTACTGAGGAGTGCCTCGCTAACACTTCAGACGCCAGAGCGTCCTCCGCAACAGGAGGTCAGAATCATGAAACCGCGCACAATCCTAAGCGTAGTTATTGGGTCGCTCGCCATCGCCGTGCCAGCTCTTGCAGGGCCGCCGTTGCTCTGCCATCCGTTCGAGATCGGGAATGCCAAATCACTGCCGTGGGTTGGCGAGAAGAATTGGGACGAGGGGCAACCCGGCTACCGGCTTGACCGCCTGGTCGCGGACACTGAAGCGCTGCTCACACCGTCCACTCCGGTAATCGTCCGCATGGAAACGCTTCGCCGTGCTGCGTTGTATGCCAGCACCGACGCACGGGTTGCAAGTGATCTCATCAAACGGTTCATCACCCGCGCCGAGGCATCGGAGATCGCCGGCAGGCCGGATGCGCTCGCTTACCTGGACGCAGCGTATCTCGCCGGCGCGTTCAACGAAATCACGATGATGGGACGTGCAAAGGAATGGGAACAGCGAAGCGCGAACGCGCGCGAGGTGAAGGGGCACCTCGATGCTTACGCCTTGATCACCAAGAGCGTCGCGCTGCGTCCATCGGATCCTGCGATTCAGTTCGCCGCCGCCCTGATTTCAGCCGATGAACATCGCGGCGAATACCCGGCTCATGCAGCAAAGGCTCGTGCCGGTATGGGCACTGATGCACTTCTGGCTCGCAACATCGTGCACGTTCAATAATCCGAGGGGCTTCGCCCCTCGAACTCCCCAACACGCTCCCTCGCGGGGCCCCGAAGCCCCGCTCCGCTCGCGTGGGCTCACTCGCGCGCTCGTTCGCCTGGCCGTCCCAGTCGCAGTTGATCGATCGAGTTCTACCAGGGCTCGAGGCCGCCGAGGGGGAACTGCTCAACATCGATGACGGCGCCGCTGACCACGGCGCTGTCGTCCGATGCGAAATAGGCGGCTGCCGCCGCGATATCGGCGGGCAGCAGAAGCCGACCAAAGGGTCGCATCTTGACGGCGTCCTTGAGCCAATCGGGCCCCTTCCCGTCGGATCGCTGCACCGCGTCTTCCCCTTCCGTCAAGGTCCAGCCAACATTCAACTGGTTCACACGAATGTGGTGACGGCCCAAGGCCAACGCCGCATTCTTCGTCATCGTCATCAGCCCACCCTTCGAAACCGAGTACGGCCCGAGCTGCGGGAGGCCGACATAGGCATTGATCGAGCCGATGTTGACGATCGATCCACCGCCGCGGGTCTTCATCGACTTCACAGCTTCCTGCAGAAGAAGAAATGGCGCCCGCAGGTTCACTGCCATGATCGTGTCCCACTGATCGACCGTCGCGTCCTCCACCGAAGCGCGGGCGACCGTCGCGGCGTTGTTGACGAGAATGTCGAGACCGCCCCGACGCTGCACGACATCGCGCACAATCTGCCGGCACGCGTCGACGTTCCTGAGATCGCCGGCCACCGCATCGACGTCGTGGCCGCCGGATCGCATCGCCTCGGCGATCGATTGGGCGCCGGCGAGATCGGGCCCGTGGACAATGACGGACGCGCCAAGGCTCAGGAAGTGGGACGCAATCCCTTTGCCGATGCCGGACGTCGAGCCGGTGACGAGCGCGATCTTGCCTTTCAGCGAAGTCATACGGCTAAACTATCACCATGGCGACTCTGATAGAAGCAATCGACATCAGACGGAAAATGTTCTTCGAATACGAGAACGCCCCGTATCACTGCATTGATGTCGACATCTCGAAGCCCACGGCGCGCGGCGGACAGACGCTCGTGCGGGTCAAAATGCGCAACCTGCTGACACGTGCAGTGTTCGACAAGACCTTCAAGGCTGGCGAAAAATTCTCCGAACCCGATCTCGTCACCGTTCCGGCGACCTATCTGTATGCGGACGCCGCGGGCTATCACTTCATGGATCAGGACAGCTATGAAACCCTGACACTCAGCGGCGACATGCTCGGCGACGATCATCAACTCCTCGTCGACAACGTCCTCGTCCAGGTGCAGAAGTACAACGGCTCACCGATTGGCGTTCAGTTCCCGCCGCACGTCGAGCTCACGGTGACCTCCACCGAACCTGGCGTCCGCGGCGACACGGCGAGCGGAGGAGTCACCAAGCTCGCGACGCTCGAGACCGGCCTCGAGGTGCGCGTTCCACTCTTCATCAAGGAAGGGGAGAAGGTGAAGGTACACACTGAAACGCGTGAGTTCGCGGGGCGGGCGTAATTACTCTCCCCTATCGTTTCGTCGCGGTCCACGTGCCGCCCTTACCGCCTTTGACTGACCCCTGCATCGAAGTGCCATTGACCTTGCCTGAGTACTGAGCGTCGCCAGCAGTGAAGGTGATGTCGTTGCCGTGCAGCTTGCCGTTGGAAATTGGCGTCGAGCCCAGCGTCCCGGTAATCACCTGAAACTGCTGCGTGAGCGTGAGGTCTCCTTGCGGGGTGCGCCACGTGCCCTCGACCTTGGCAGGCACGATCCAGAGAAGTGCCGTGCACCAGCTGACGCAATCCTCGGAGACGGTCGCGGTCTCGTCGGGCTCCCAGGCTTCCATGCGGAAGGAGTTCGACACGACGCGCGTCCCAGGCGCCATGTCGAGCAACTTCGGGCGAAGACGAAGGTTCAAGTCGGGCAAGAGGAACAGCGTGATCACGGTCGCTTTCGAGAAGTCGGACTCGAAGATGTCTGCCTTGACGAATGTCGCCTTGTCGCTGACCCCCTCCTTTGCCGCGTTGCGTTGCGAGAGCGCGACCATGTCAGGGTTGTATTCGATCCCCATCGCCTTGACGCCGCGTTTCGCGGCGGTGATCACGGTGCGGCCGTCGCCCGAGCCCAGGTCCATGAGGAAGTCGGATGGCGTGACCTTGGCCATCTCGAGCATCTTGTCGACGAGGGCTTGCGGCGTAGGCACCCAGACAACGTCCTTCCCCTGCTGCCCAACGGTCGGCTCAAACGGCTTTTCCTGTGTGGCTTGCGCGAAGGTGAGTGTGGAACTCAGGCACAAGGACAAGATGACGAAAAGAAATCGGACGGTAGAGAAGCAACGGCGCATGATGCTATTTTTCTCCTTGTCGAGAATAGGCAACAGATCGCCTCGCGGCATCATATCCCTTCCCAACCCTGGCGATCTGCTTTCCGAAGGGAGAGGCTCATGAAGATACGACAGGCGGTGGTCTTGAGCTTACTGATGTTCGGCGCCGGCTGGACGGCATCCGCGTGGCAGAAGCCTGAACCCGGCGGCTACATCCTCGAGCGCGATGCCGAGGTGGCGACTCAGGAACCTGGCACTCATAAAGGCGGCGGTCAGACGATCGGCTATTCGTTTTTCAAGAAGGCTCCGCGGCTGGGCCTCGTATTTCGGAAACGCGCGCTCAAACCAGGCTCAGGCATCGGTTATCACGAACAGAAAGAGGACGAAATCTACTACGTGCTCAGCGGCCGCGGCATCATGACCGTCGATGGCAAGAGCTTCGACGTTGTTCCCGGAACTGCTGTGTTGACGAGACCCGGCAGCTCCCATGGATTGAAGCAGACCGGCACCGAGGATCTCGTCATCATGATCAATTACGAACAGAAGGTGCAGTAGCGTCGACTAAGGTCGATTTCTACGCGCGAACGGGACGACATTGTCCCGGCCGACGACGTGGGTGTGGTGGCTCCGTACGATGGCGAGTTGACTGGGCTGTCTATGGAAATTCCCCCTCGAGTAACCACACAGCAGCGCGAAGGTGTGCCGGACGATGAGTCTGTTCCAGAGGATCTCCAGGGCAAGGGCGGCGTCACTACGTCCCTCCTTCCAGAGTACGTCCACCATCTCGCCATAGGCACGGGCGACGGTGCCGGCACGCCCTGCAAGGAGCTGTTTCACCGTCACGCCGACATGTTTCTCAAACAGCTGTGGATCCGGCCTGTCACCAACCATGAACTGGCCCAGCATCTCCTCGGCGTCGAGCATGATGAGATCGCCATTACGGCGCGCTTTCGCACAGTTGATGAGGCGACCGCACAGGTGTTCCTCGATCGCGGCGCGATGCCGAAGTGTCGCGATGACGATGGCCGGTTGCCGCGCGCCAAGACCTTCGCTGAGAAATGCGGCGACGGTCGTGAAGAGGCTCTCCTCGTCGCGGTAAAACTGCACCGCGTGGTGGTGTGACCCAGCGGATACCGGTTCCATACCTCAGTAGAATAGCTGAAATCAGGTGAACTTCACCGGTTTCGCTGCTGTCGAGCGGTTGCCTAAAAACGCAGTGAATGCAAGTACGTGGCGCTGGTCTGAATGCTCTCGAACGGCGTTGGCGGTTGATCGTGCTCGACAAAGTAATGCCGAATGCCAGCCTGCGATGACTTCGCAAATATCCGCTTCCAGTCGACGACGTCGTTGGTGCCCACGTCAGTAATGTTCGGAATCGCCTGATCGAACGCAACCGGCGCCTGACCCTCCGGTATCTTCTTCAATCCCTTCACATGCACGAGCGGGAACCGTCCTGGATAACGCTCGAAGTAGGTTAGCGGATCCTTCCGCGCGACGGTGATCCAACACAGATCGAGTTCCATCTTCACCAGATTCGGATCGCACTCTTTGAGCAGCAGATCGAATGGCACGACGCCATTGACCGGCACGAATTCGAAATGGTGATTGTGATAGGCGAATTGAACCCCCGCTTTTCGGCACGTCTCGCCCGCCTTGTTGAACGTCGTGGCGACCCGCTGCCAGATGTCCGGTTGTTTTCGCATCTCCTCGTCGATCCAGGGATTGACGAGAAACCGGTGACCGATGACACGAGCCGCCGCGAGCGCCTGATCGAGCTTGGTCTCGACCGTCGCGTAGTCGATGTGCGCCGATGGCGCACTGAGCTTGTGACGATCGAGGATCGCGCGCACCTTCTTGGGATCCTGATCGAAGTACCCAGCGAACTCGACTTCCTGGTAGCCCGCCGCCGCCACTTTCGCGAGCGTCCCTTCGAAGTCTTTCTCTATCGCGGTGCGGACGGTGTAGAGCTGCAGGCCAAGCCGGTCAATCTTTTGTTCAGCCGCTCGTCCAACAGCGGGGATAAGTGCGCTCATCGCCATCTGGCCAAGGAAGGTGCGTCGCGTCGTAGTCATGTTCGGTCCATCCTACCTTACGTTCGTCTGCATTTATTACTGCTCGCGGGGCCCCCGCTTGCCTTGTCCCTTTTGCCTTTTCCCTTTTTGATTGTCGACCGTCTAGGTGTATATTGTCGATAATCTAGGTGTATCGACATGGGCAAACCGTCAGATCTCATTCAAGGCACCCTGGACCTTCTCATCCTGAAGACGCTCGCGCTCGAGCCGCGGCACGGCTGGGCGATCGCCAAGCGCATCCAGCAGATGAGCAACGACGTCCTCCAGATTACGCAGGGCTCTCTGTACCCGGCCCTCCATCGACTCGAGCAGCAAGGATGGATCAAGGCGCAACGCGGCCAGACGGCCACCGGCCGGGAGGCCAAGTTCTACGCCCTCACGGCGGCCGGCCGCAAACAGCTGACGAAAGAGCTGGAAAGCTGGGATCGCCTTTCCGGTGCCATTCAGCTCATCGTCCGGGAGGCAGAGTAGCCATGCCCCGCTGGTTCGATCGCCTTCGCCTGCGAACACGATCGCTGTTTCAAGGCTCCGCCGTTGATGCGTCGCTGCGCGACGAGATTCAACTGCACCTCGATGAACAGATCAACGAGTATGTCGCCAGTGGGATGACGCCGACGGCGGCGCGACGCGCGGCGTTGCGTGATTTTGGCCCTGTCGCCCGCGTCGAAGAGGAATGCCGCGACACGCGTCGGGTGAACGTCCTCAGTAACCTTTCCCAGGATCTGCGATACACGCTTCGATCGCTCTGGCGGCAGCCGTTGCTGGTGCTTGCGGCGACCGTCTCGATCGCCGTCGCAGTCGGCGCCAACACCACCATCTTCAGCCTGGCATCCGAGCTTCTCTTTGCGACACCATCGGCGAAGGACGCCGGGCGGCTCGTGCGCATTCGCATCAACGGGAATAGCCACGTCTCCTATCGGCAGTGGCGATTGCTCGAAGAGAGTCACGCGCTGCACGGTCTTGCCGGCTTTCAGATCGAAAGCGAAGTCAACTGGCGCGGGCCGGGGTCGTCGGTCAGTCTCATTCCGCTGATTGTGACGTCGAACTTCTTCGACGTGCTCGGAGTTCCGATGGCGGTCGGCCGCAGCTTCACGACGAACGAGGCTGCAGCCGAAATACATCCTGATCTGGCGATCGTCAGCCATGGATTCTGGCAGCGCCGGCTCGGTGGAGACGCCGCTATCGTCGGACGCAGTTTGACGTTCAACGGCCGCCCCTACACCGTGCTCGGTGTCTTGCCGGCAGATTTCAAGGCACTGCCGGGCTACGGGGTTGCGCCGGAGGTCTACCTGCCGCTGAGTCAGGAACTGATGCCCGATCTGAACGAACCGCGCGGCGCTGTCGTCGAGCTGTTCGGCCGGCTGGGGGATCGTCAGACGATCGAGCAAGGCAGAGCCGCATTGACCGTGGCGGGTCATAACGCACGACCGTTGCTCAACGAGCCGAAATTTGGCGACGTCACACAGTTCTCCCCTGCCGGCGGATTCCAGAGAATGGGCGACTTCCGCCAGGTCGGGGCATTCTTCGCTTTACTGCTCGTCGCGGTAGGCCTCATCCTGGCGATCGCCTGCGCGAACGTGGCTGGACTGCTCCTTGCGCGTTCGACCGTTCGACGACGCGAGATCGCGGTCAGGGTTGCGCTTGGCGCGAGCCGCTCGCGACTGGTGCAGCAGCTCCTCACCGAAGGACTATGGCTTGCGATCTTCGGAACGATCGCGGGTCTCGCTCTGATGTCCGGGTTGATGCAGCTGATTGGAAGCACATCATTGCCGCTGCCCATTCCGATCGAGATCGGTGCCAAGATCGACCTTCGTCTGCTGGTCTACTCGGTATTGCTGCTGGTTTTCACGACGATCTTCTGCGCTCTGGCGCCAGCGCTTCAGGCCACTCGCCCTTCCTTGGTGCCGGCGTTGAAGCAGGAGGAACCGGCGTACGGACATCGTCGATGGACACTCCGGGGCTTGCTCGTCGTTGGCCAGCTCGCTGTCGCGGTGGTGTTGTTGCTGACCGCGTTGCTGTTCGTGCGAAACCTCAGTCTCGCTGCCAATGCCGATCCGGGGTTCGACATCAATCGCACCGTGGTGGCGCAAGTGAGTTTTGTCGAGGGGCGCTACACGCGAGAGACGCGCGAAACGTTTCTCCGTTCGGCGGTCGAACGACTGAACGCGCTACCAAACGTCGAGCGAGCCACGTACTCGCATAGCGTGCCGCTGACGATCCGCAGTGGGATGACGACCGGCGTGGAACTTCGCTTGGCTGACCAGGGGGACTGGTTCCGATCGCAATACGAGGTCAACCTGGTAGGTCCGGATTATTTCTCCATAATGGCCATCCAGTTGACCAGAGGGCGCGAGTTCACGGTCAACGATCGATCGGGAGCGCCGACGGTCGTGATCATCAACGAGGAGTTCGCGACCCGCTATTTGGCGGGCATCGATCCGGTTGGCCGTCAAATCCTGTTGCCAGGCGCTGAGGGACAGAGGTATCCGGCCGAGATCGTCGGCATCGTCCGCAATAGCCGGCATCGCACCATCGGCGAGAGCCAGAAGGCGGCGATGTATGAACCATTCCTCCAGCGGGGGAATCGTAGCCGGTTCGTGCACCTGATCGTTCGAAGCCGAATGGATCCAGCGTCGGTGGTGGGGGACGTGCAACGTGTACTCGGTGAGATGGATCCATCGGCCGCTGTGGAAGTGCAGCCGATGCGTTCCGCCCTGGCATTTGCATTTCTGCCGAGCCGCGTCGGTGCCGCTCTGTTGGGCGTTCTGGGAGCCCTCGGTCTGGCGCTCGCGATGGTCGGTCTCTATGCCGTGATCTCGTATAGCGTGAGCCGCCGCACGACGGAGATTGGCATTCGGATAGCGCTAGGTGCGACTCGTGCGGCAGTCGTTCGACTGGTGTTATCTCATGCCGCGATTCTTGCCACCTGCGGCATCGGACTGGGTCTGGCGATCGCAGCACTGGTGACTGAACCGGTGGCGATGTTCCTCGTCTCAGGATTGAGCGCGAGCGATCCACTCAGCTTCGGCTTGACCGCCGGACTGTTCGTGCTCGTCAGCCTGGCGGCGGCATGGCTGCCCGCCCGGCGCGCCATGCGCATCGATCCCGTTGTTGCGCTGCGAGACGAGT
>DASTVZ010000264.1:0-19287 GCA_035758845.1 Vicinamibacterales bacterium | reverse complement strand
CCACGCAACAACAACTACATGTTGGACGGCGGCAACAATAACGACGACGTGATCGGTCAGCGGGCCGGAACACAGGCGCGGACGCCGATTGAGGCGATTCAGGAATTCCAGGTCATTACCGGGCAGTACGACGCACAGTATGGTCGCACCTCTGGAGCGATCATCAATGCCGTGACCAAGTCCGGCACCAACCAGCTGCGCGGCAGTGTCTTTGGCTTCTTCCAGGACGGCAGCCTGACAACGAAGGATTTCTTCGCGAAGGAAAAGGGGCTGGCCAAACCGGACACGCAGTACCAGCGCTGGGGTGGCACGGTCGGCGGACCAATCGTTCGAGACAAGCTGCACTTCTTCGGCAGCCTCGAGCGGTTCGCGATCGATCGGCCGAACATCATCAACATTCCGGCGCGTCCGGAATTCAATGGCACTCAGATCACCAAGGATCGCGTGTGGAACACGATCGTCCGGGGCGACCATCAAATCAACAGCAACAACACCTACAGCGTGCGCTGGCTCCGTGAGTCGTCGCCCCAGAAGAATCAGATCATCCCGCCGAATCCGCCGCCGGGCGTCACCGCCGCCGGCGCGCGTGAAGAATCGGACGTCGACCAGACGTTGTCGGTGAATTTGAATCAGGTGCTGACGCACACCAAGGTGAGCACGTTGCGGGTCACGTGGACGCGCGAGAATGTTGCCTTCGCGAATCCGTGCTTTAACGGCAATGGTCGCGATCAGGCGGCGTGCCCGCCGCAGTTGACGTTCCAGACATTCGTTGATCAGCAGAGCAACCTGGCGCAGTTCCGCATCAATGACGGTATCCAGGCGGAAGAGACGTTGGGTTGGTTCCTGCCAAATAAGCGCGGCGACCACGACATCAAAGTAGGCGCCCAGTACGAGTATTCAGGCGCGGGGAATACGACGCAGGACAACCTCAACGGCACGTTCACGTTCGGGACGAGCAACGCTCCGTTCAATTCCTCGAACCCGTTCACGTACCCGGATCGGTTCACAATCCGCGTCGGTGGTCCGCTCTATATCTACGAGAAGGCGCATTACTTTTCGGCATTCGCGCAGGACAAATGGCGGTTGACGAAAGACCTGACCGTCAGCCTGGGGTTGCGCTACGACCTGGAGCGCATTCCGCTGGCGGAGCCGGACAACCCGCTGGTCGAGAAGTATCCGACCGACGACAACAACATTCAGCCGCGTGTCGGCGTGACCTACAACCTCAACGACGGCAAGAGTGTGATACGAGCGGGCTACGGGCGGTTCTTTGACAAGACACACTTCGAGCTGATTGGCGGTCTCTACACTGGCGCGTTCAGCACGTCGAGCAACCAGACGTTCCCGATCGCAGGACCCGATCTCGGTCCGCGCAATGGTCTGTTGCCGACCGATCCGTTCCTGGTCAATGGACCGACGGTGAACCGCGATCTGCTCGCGCAGCGGTTCCCGAGCGGAGTTCTGGTTCGCAACACCGGCGTCACATGGGACAACGAGGATCGCCGCGTGCCGCACACCGATGAGATCACGGCCGGCTACGAACATCAGCTGTTGCCCGACCTCGCAGTGAGCGCGGACTATCTCCATTCGCAGTCGCGCGAGATGCTGATGGCCTTGGCCCTGAATCCACAGTTCCGTGCGTCAACGGTTGTCGCCCAGGCCACGCCGGTGCGGATTGGCAGCGCGACGCTGACGCAGGCCACGGCGGAGTTGCAGCAGATCTATCCCGGCTTCGTGCCGTTCACGGGCAACGTCAACCAGTTCGTGAATCGCGGCGAAGTCGACTACAACGCGATCATGCTGCAGATGAAGAAGCGCTTCAGCCACAACTACAGCGCCCAGGTGTCCTACACCTACGGACGATCGCGCGGCAATACGTCGGGCAATGGCGCTCCCGTGAGCAACTACCAGGTCGGCGACGACATGCACCTGGAAAAGAACGAGGGATCGACGAACTTCGACATCCCCAACAACTTCACGTTCAGCGGAACCGCACTGATTCCCAGGACGAAGGGCCTGCAACTGAGCTGGGTGGCGCGAGCGCTGAGCGGAACGCCCTTCACTCTATTCAACGCCGGGGTCGATCCGGATCAGAACGGTATTCAGGCCGAGCCGCTTCCGGTTGCCGAGTATTCGGGTACCGGTACCGACCCTTACACAGTGAAGAACTACAAGGCCGAGCGTAATGGCGCTCGCGGTCCTGGGTACTTCCAGGCGGACATGCGATTCGGCTACGTGATTAATCTGCACAGCCGCCGACGACTCGAGGTGTCTGCGGATGTTTTCAATCTGACCAATCGCACGAATTTCGCGAATCCATCAGGCGACCAATTTGCCCCGACGACGTTCCTGGTCCTGACCGCGTATAGCGCCAGCTACACGCCGAGGAAGGTGCAGATTGGGCTCAGGTACGAGTTTTAAATAGCCGGGATCCGTTGTCCGGGATCCGGGATCCGATCGTCCCGGGCCCGGACGGCGGATCTCGCTAGATTCGGATCCCGCATCCCGGATCCCGGCACCTATATACTCAATGGGATGGGCCCCACGTTTCGTCGTCTCCTTCCGTTCGTTCTTCGCTATCGTCGTCAGTTCATCCTCGGTCTTGTTTGCGTCGTCCTCTCCTCCACGTTTCAGCTCCTCGCTCCGTGGGTGCTGCGGTTTGCCATCGACGATCTGACGTTGGGCGTGACCCGGCAGAAACTGATGACCTACGCAGGACTGATCCTCGGCGTGGCGTGCGTTCGCGCCGTCTTTCAGTTTCTGATGCGCCGCATCATCATCGGCGCCTCGCGTGAGATCGAGTACGACATCAGGAACGCATTCTTTACCCGGCTGCAGCAGATGCCGCTTGCGTACTATCAGGCGCGGCGGACCGGCGACCTTATGTCGCGGGCAACCAACGATCTCAATGCGGTCCGGATGATGATCGGCCCGGCGATCATGTATTCGGCGAGCACGATCCTGGTCTTCGCCGTTGCGATCGTGCTGATGATCTCGATCGATGCGCGGTTGACGCTGATCGCGCTGATCCCACTGCCCATGGTCTCGGTCAGCGTCAAGTATTTCGGCTCCGCGATTCATAAGCGCTTCGAGGCGATCCAGGCGCAGCTGGCGGATCTGAGTGCGGTCGTGCAGGAAGCGCTCGCGGGTGTTCGCGTGGTCCGCGCGTACAACCAGGAACGTTACGAGATCGCCAGGTTCAGCGCGGCGAACGACGAATACATTCGGCGCAACCGCGTCCTGATCCGGCTGCAGGGCATGTTCTATCCGAGCATGACGCTGTTTCTCGGCTTCGGCGCGCTGCTCGTGCTGTGGGTAGGAAGCCGGGAAGTCATCAGCGGCCGGATCACGCTCGGCGACTTCGTGGCGTTCAACTCGTATCTGGTGATGCTCAGCTGGCCGATGATTGCGTTCGGCTGGGTGACGAACATGCTCCAGCGCGGCATGGCGTCGTGGAAGCGAATGCTCGAAGTCATGGACGCCGTGCCCGACATCAGCGATGCGCACGTGACCGCGAGGGGCCGATCCGTCCCGCTCACCGGCGCGATTGAGATTCGTCATCTGACGTTTACGTATCCAGGCGCCGAACATCCGGTTCTGGACGATGTGTCGATTCGGATTGAACCGGGGCAAACCGTCGCATTCGTGGGTGCGACCGGGTCCGGCAAGTCGACGCTCATTTCACTGCTGCCGCGGCTTCACGATTCACCGCCTGACACCGTCTTCATGGACGGCGTCGATGTGCGCGAGATTCCACTCGACCGCCTCCGAGGCGCCATCGGATTCGTGCCGCAGGAGCCGTTTCTGTTTTCGGCGTCCATTGCCGAGAACATCGCTTTTGGTGTTGGCCACGGAAAAACACGGAATACCACGGAGGCGCGCGACCCTCGTTTGCAAGAGGCCGCGGCGATTGCGAGACTCGACAAAGACATCGAATCGTTCCCAAGTGGTTATGACACGGCCGTGGGTGAACGAGGGATCACGTTGTCAGGCGGCCAGAAACAGCGGACTGCGCTCGCGCGGGCGTTGATGGTCGATCCGCGGGTGCTGATCCTGGACGATGCACTGTCGGCGGTGGATACGTACACCGAGGAAGAGATCCTGACGCGATTGAAAGGTGTCATGCGTCAGCGCACCTCGATCATCGTCGCGCACCGGATCTCAACGGTCCGCGATGCCGATCAGATCTTCGTGCTGGATCACGGACGTGTCGTTGAGCGAGGCGATCATGATGCGCTGGTTGCGCGTGATGGGTTCTACGCCTCGCTCTACAAGCGGCAATTGCTCGAAGAGGAGCTTGCTGCAAGTTAGGTTCTACAAGGGCGGCAAGGTTCTACTGGGTTCTGCGAGGTTCGAACCCGCCAGACCCTGCGAACCGTGTCGAACCTCGGAGAACCCAGCAGAACCCCGTAGAACCTAGTCGAACCTAAGAAGAAATGTCATTCCACGAAGAAGAAGTCCTCGGCAAGGCGTACGACGCCAAATTGATGCGGCGGCTGCTGCGCTACCTGCGCCCGTATAAACCGCAGGTCGCGGTGGCGCTGGCAGCCATCATCTCGGGATCCGTGCTGCAACTGGCGCAGCCCTACCTGATGAAAATCGCGATCGATCGGTATATCGCGACTCAGGATTTCCGGGGGATCGATCGCATCGCGATTGCGTACTTCGTCATTCTCATCGCGTCGTTCGCGCTGGAGTACGTGCAGACGTGGATGCTGCAGATGACTGGTCAGCGGATCATGTACGACATGCGGCTGCAGATCTACGAGCACCTGCAGCGCATCGACCTGCAGTTCTACGATCGAAATCCCGTCGGGCGGCTGATGACGCGCGTGACGACGGACGTCGACGTGCTGAACGACATGTTCACGGCCGGCGTCGTGTCGATCTTCGGCGACGTGTTTACGCTCGTCGGCATCATGATCGTCCTGGTCACGATGGACTGGCGGCTGGCGCTGGTCACGTTTGCGGTTCTGCCACTAATCGTTCTGGTGACGCAATGGTTCCGCCGCAACGTGCGCGAATCGTACCGCACCGTCCGCGCCTGGGTCGCGCGGATCAACGCGTTCCTGCAGGAACACATCACCGGGATGTCGACCGTGCAGCTGTTCCGCCGCGAAGCGCGCACGTTCGAGCGCTTCGACGACATCAACCGCCGCCACCGCGACGCGAACATCGACTCGATCCTGT
Source organism: Vicinamibacterales bacterium (assembly GCA_035758845.1). Classification (GTDB taxonomy): domain Bacteria; phylum Acidobacteriota; class Vicinamibacteria; order Vicinamibacterales; family 2-12-FULL-66-21; genus JALZOC01. Next base: position 14,097 of record DASTVZ010000264.1, on the reverse strand, counting down.
ATTACGCCGTGTTCTATCCCGCGATCGAAATCATCGGCGCGCTTGCCGCCGCCCTGATCATCTGGTTCGGCGGCGGCTGGACGCTGCAAAACACGCTCACCATTGGGTCGCTCGTCGCGTTCCTGCTGTACTCGAGCCGCTTCTTCCGCCCGATCAGCGACATGTCGGAGAAGTTCAACGTGCTGCAGGCGGCCATGGCATCGTCGGAGCGGATTTTCAAGTTGCTGGATACGGAGGTGCGAATTCAGTCGGCTTCTGGCTCTCGGCTCTTGGCTCCTGGCTCTTCTCGCGGCAGCCAACAGCTCGTAGCCGGCAGCCAGCAGCCGGCAGCCAGCAGCCAGCAGCGAAGACATCAAGGCCACATCACCTTCGATCACGTCTGGTTTGCGTATGATGCGAGTTCTACAGCGCCGCGCGAGCCGACTTTCGTCCTTCGCGACGTGTCGTTTGAGGTCGCACCCGGCGAACGTGTCGGAGTGGTCGGCGCAACAGGAGCGGGGAAGTCGACGCTGATCAACCTGCTGTTGCGATTCTACGATGTCACCCGAGGCCGGATCCTGGTCGACGGTATCGAGATCCGCGACATGCATCTGACCGAGCTCCGCCGGTTGTTCGGCCTCGTGCTGCAGGATGTTCACCTTTTCTCGGGGACCATCGGCGCAAATATTCGTCTCGGCGACATGACGATTACCGATGAGGACGTGCGGCGAGCGGCGGAAGCCGTCCACGCGAATCGATTCATCGATCGCCTGCCGAATGGTTACCAGAGCGCCGTCGCGGAGCGGGGTGCGACGCTCTCAGTCGGTCAAAAGCAGCTGCTCTCGTTTGCCCGAGCGTTGGCGTTCGACCCGCGGATTCTCGTGCTGGATGAAGCGACCTCGAGCATCGATACGGAGACGGAGCTGCTGATTCGGGATGCGCTCGGCGTGTTGATGGCAGGTCGGACGACGATCGCGATTGCGCATCGGCTTTCGACGATACAGGACATGGACAAGATCCTGGTCCTGCACAAAGGACAGTTGCGGGAAATGGGGACGCACCAGGAACTTCTGGCGCAGCGTGGGATTTACTACAAGCTCTATCAGCTACAGTACCGGGATCAGGAAAAGGAGACCGAGGCGACTAACCGCCCGGCGCTTTCTGCGCCTCCTCCTTGACGCCGGGGGCGGCGTCCGGCGCAGTGACCGCGGGCGTCTCCTTCGGCTGGGCCGCTTCGCGCCGCCTGAAGAGCCGATCCATCAGGCTGGGGCTGGGGCTGCTCGCTCGCGGATTCCATCCAAGTCTGAGCACCGTCAGGCCGGCTGACCGACGCCCGAACTCGTACCGCGCCTCGTCACAACTCCACATGTAAATGTCGATGTGACGGCCCTGAACGGCGGGACCGGTATCCATAACGGTGTAGATACCGTTGTAACGCTCCCCGAGACGGTCGACCTGAATCACCGAGCCGACGGGCAGGAGATCAGGGTCCGCGGCGGCAATACCATTCCGGACGTTGACCCCTGACGCCGTGGTTGTTCCCCGGCAGTACGCTGTTGCGGTGAATCGGAGACGGGCGCCAGGAGCCGGCTTGGAGTCGGAGTGCCAGAATTCCGCCTGCCGCGCGGCATAGCGTGAATCAAGGATCGTGGCTTCGTACAGGAAAGCGAACGCAACGGCCGCGGTTCCTGTTGCGACGATCTTGCGCCCGAGTGAACGCGAGAGCAACATCATGACGCCGGTAGGTGCGACCAACGGTGCCGCAGCCGTGAACTCTCACTATACCCCCGGCAGACCTTCGGGTCAAAACAGGTACCGGGTAGGTGTATTTATACTAAGTCGTTTTTTTATGATGATTTATCACGCTGCACGTTTCTGCGATGAGCCACGATCATTGTAAGTGAGGCTTTATAGGCGACCAGGGCGAGGATAACGCCACCTATAGTCGATCCTAGGGCATACGACCATACGAGCGGACTGAGGGTCTTCACGAGGCTGCGGAACTCCCCCCAGGATGCGTCGGTCAGGGCCTCTCGAAATTCCTTCAGTAAACCGGGGGGAACGTCGACGTTGAGAATCATCGCGCCCAGCATGGTTGACAGCGTGTAGTACGCCGGCAGAATCCACGGCAGGTTCGAGTAGACACCGAGCAGAACCGCGACCCGATTCAGGTTGAAGGCGAATGCGACGACGATGCCGAGGATGGTATGGAGGCCGAGAAACGGGGAGAAACCGAAGAACACGCCGACTGCGTACGCGACCGCCGTCCGCGTCGGCGTGTCGTGCGTGTGAAGCAGCTGCTCGAGCCAGCGTCGGCGGACGTCCGGAGATCCGATCATGCCGCTTAAAAGTGGACGAACCCTGTTGGCAGCGGCTCGAGCCGTCCGTTCCGCGTCAGTCCCACCGAACGCTCCGCCGTCAACGCGCCTATCCGTGTGATGGGCACACCACGCGCTTCCCGGAAAACTCCGCGAAGACGTCCGCGCCTTTTCGGAGGCACTGCAAACAGCAGTTCGTAATCATCGCCGCCGGCGACGGCGGCAGAAACCGCATCAGCTCCCTTTCGGTTGAACCACGCCTGCGCCGAGGAGTGAATGGGAAGGAGCGCGGCATCGATTTCGGCGCCGGTGTGACTCGCTGACGCGATCTGCGTGACCGCGTCCGCGAGACCGTCACTGAGATCCATGCAGGCGCTCGCGGCGCGCGTTCGGCCGAGAATCGCGCCGAGCCGTGCCCGTGGTTCCGGACGGCAGTACCTCTCGACGCACTCTGCCAGCTCACCGTCGGACGGCCGCGGAGGGGGCACGAGTTTTTCCTCGCCTACGTCGTCGGATATCCCGCATTGCTCGCGCAACCATTCCAATCCGGCTACGGCCGCCCCGATTCGTCCGGTGACGTAGAGGTCGTCGCCAGCGCGTCCACCCGCGCGGGTCAGGATCCGTCTCGGCCTGACGCTGCCAGCGACCGTCACGTCGACGACAAGAGGGCCAGGTGACCGCGTAATGTTGCCGCCGGCGAGGGTGATGTGGAGCCGCTTTGCCAAATCCAGCAGCCCATCGAGGAGTTGATCGACTTCCGTCAGCGTGGTGTGAGCGGGGAGCATGAGCGATAGCAGCGCAAAACGTGGGGTGCCTCCCATGGAGGCGACGTCGCTCACGTTGACCGCGAGCGCTTTGTGGCCGACGTCGGTCGGCGTGGAGAAGCGCCGATCGAAATGAACCCCTTCGACCAGCGCGTCGGTGGTCAGAACCTGCAGCGCTCCTCGATCCGGAACCGCGACCGCCGCGTCGTCGCCGATACCCACGACGAGGGCCGTGTCAGGGGCCGGCACACGCGCGCGAATCCGCTCGATCAGGGCACGCTCGCCGACGTCGGCAACGCGGGATCCTGTCGCGCTACCGGGCGAACTCAACGGCGCGCGTCTCCCTGATCACCGTCACCTTGATTTGCCCTGGATACTCGAGCTCGTTCTCGATCCGGCGCGCGATGTCCTTGGACAACCAGACGGTCTCTTCATCGGAGATTCGTTCGCTTTCGACGACGATACGGATTTCCCGTCCGGCCTGGAGAGCAAAGGACTTGGATACCCCTTCGAAAGAATCCGCGATGCCCTCGAGTTTCTCCAGGCGTTTGACGTAGGACTCGAGAATGTCGCGGCGGGCGCCAGGACGTGCCGCCGAGATGGCATCAGCAGCCTGCACGATCATCGCTTCAAGCGACGGCCAGTCGATGTCCATGTGGTGGGCGGCGACCGCCATTAGAACCGGCTCGCTTTCCCCGTGCTTTCTCAGGAAATCGAGTCCAAGTTCCAGATGCGTCCCCTGCAGATCGCGGTCGATGGCTTTTCCGATGTCGTGCAGGAACGCCGCGCGGGCGGCCACGTGTCCGTTCAGGCCGATCTCCTTCGCCATGATGCCGGCAAGGAACGCCACTTCCTTTGAGTGGTTCAGCACGTTCTGGCCGTAGCTGGTTCTGAACTTCAAACGGCCCATCAGCCGAAGGACTTCAGGATGCAAGTCGTACAGGCCGAGTTCGAACGCCGCCGCTTCCCCTTCCTTGCGGACGGTCTCTTCCATCTCGGTTTTGACCTTCTCGACAATCTCTTCGATGCGCGCGGGATGGATGCGGCCGTCGGCGATCAGACGTTCGATCGCTTGCCGCGCGACTTCGCGCCGGAACGGATCGAAGCTCGACAAGATGATCGCGCCGGGGGTGTCGTCGACGATAAGTTCAACCCCGGTTGCCGTTTCGAGCGCGCGAATGTTGCGTCCTTCACGCCCGATGATGCGCCCCTTGAGATCGTCGCTGGGAAGGTCGACGACAGAAACGGTCGTTTCGATGGCGTGCTCGGCGGCACTCCGTTGAATGGCGTCGGTGATGATCTGCTGAGCGCGGGATGCGGCTGTCTCGCGCGCCTCGGTTTCGAGGCGCTTCACCAGATTGGCGGCGTCGCGGCGGGCGTCGGCCTCAATCTGTTTCAGCAGCAGCTCGCGCGCCTCGTCGGCGGTCAGACTTGCGACCCGCTGGAGTTCACGCTGCCGCTCCGCGACGAGCTGTTCGGCTCGCGTCGCCGCGGCCGCGGCACGTTGTTCGTGGGCGGCCAGCGCCTTCTCCCGTGCGCGGAGGTCCTGTTCGACGCGATCGGTGGTGGCCAGCCGATCCGCGAGCGCACGCGTCTTGTCGGCAAGCCCCTGTTCAAGGCCGAGGATCTCCTGGCGCCGTTCGCGCGCCTGCTTCTCAGCTTCGGCAGCCAGTTCGTGCGCTTTCTCGCGCGCCTCGAGAGCGGCTTCCTTCCGGAGTGTTTCCGCGTCGCGCTCGGCCTGTTTCAGGACGCGATCGGCTTCACTTCGGGCGTTCTTGAGGGAATCGTCGGCCGAGCGCTTCTTGGAAGCAGCTCCCCAGACGAGTGCGCCGCTCGCGATCACACTTACGAGCAGCGTGGCGACAGCAGCTAGGCCAGATGGCGGCATCCAGAGGTCCTTATAACCGAGCCCCTCGGCCCGGAGGTCGGTTCGTGAAGGTCAGCTGGAGAAGAGAGGAATAGGCCCCGCTTTGCCGTGTGGGGAGGTCGGATGAACCTGCTCAAAGCAGGTGGAACCGCTGCACAAGCGGTGCTTCAGGCTTCCTCTTGCAGAGGCATGCACACCACACCGCGTCGCGATTCTCTTATGGTGAAACGTTGGCTCAAACGAGCCTCCGAACCATCACGTACAAAGCAGGGAACTCAAACTCCGTGAAGGATCTTACTGCATTTCGACGGAAAACCGTCAAATGTTCAATAGCCAATGTTGCTCAAAATGGCCCGGCATGGCCACGTTGAGCACTGAACATTCAACATTGAACATTTCGCCGCCGCGGGCGCTTAGCGGGCGGCGGTATGCCGCGCGTCGCCGAGTCCAAGCGCGAGGTCGAGCACGCGCTCGAGCTCGGCCGCCCGGGTTGCCACCTGATCGTTCTGCCGCCGCTCGTCGTCGAGGACGCGGAAATACTCGTCGGCGATATTGAGCGCCGCCAGGACGGCGAGTTTCAGCGTGTCGCCGGCTGGTGATTCCTTGAGCGCCAGCCGCATCTTCTCGTTGACGTAGGCGGCCAGCTCGGCGACGTACGCGGGATCGAGCCCGCTCCGAATCGGGTACTGCTGCCCGTGAATCTCGACGGTCACCACACGCGACCCGTGCTCCATGATCACTCCGAGGGGCTTCGCCCCTCGAACTCCCCAACATCCGCCTTCGCGCGAAGCGCTTCGGCGAGACCTCGCCGGAGCCTTGGCGCAGGCGGGCGGTCGCTCGCGGGGCCCCTATGCCCCGCTCCGCTCCCGTGGCTCGCTTCGCTGCGCTCGCTCGCGCCTTGCTTCGGCCGCTCGTGCGACAGTCTAGCTGTACTCGGCTTTGAGACCATTCTAAAGATTGAGGGCTTCAATCTGCGACAACATCTCGCCGACGCGCGACCGGATCAGCTGCCGCTCTTCGCGCAGCGCGGCAAGCTCGCCGGTCGTCGTCTCCGCGTCGGCCAGCCGGGCCCGCAGTCCGTCGAGCTCGCGATTGAGGCGGGTGTTCTCATCCGCGGCCCGCGCCTGATCCGCCCGCAATCGATCGATCACTCCAACGAGGAGCTTCACTTTCTCTTCCAGACGATCGATGGGCTCGAGATCAACGCCGCGCAGTGCTACTTTTGCCACGAGAACTCCTTAACTTCTGCAGTTTTGGTTTTTCCTTTTACCCTTTAGGTTTTCGTTCTAAGTTTTGGTTTTCAGGTTCCGTGTTGCAAGGTTGTTGTTTTCGGAACGAGCCAAAACCCACAACCTAAAACCAAAACCGAAAACTCAAAACCTGGAACCCAAAACCAAAAACCAAAAACCAAAAACTGATAAATATCTATCTTCGTTTATCTTTGTTCGGCGCGATGCGCGGTGCGTAGCGCCTCCACAATTCGGTCCATTGCCCCCAGCACTTCGTCGTCGGTCAGCGTCCGATCGGGATCGCGAAACGTGAGACGCAGCGAGAGGCTCACACGACCTTCGGGAACGCCCTTGCCCTGATAGCGATCGAACTCCGAGATCGATACGAGGGTGGAAGGGGCTACCGCACGGATAGTGCCACGAACGGAGGCGGCAGGCAAGGTTTCATCGACGACAATCGAAATGTCGCGGACGATCGAGGGGTATCGTGGAAGCGACTGCGCCCGCAGATCGTCTCCGGCAGCGACACGGGCGAGGACTTCGAGATCGACTTCGCCGACGTACACTTCTTCGCCAGCCACGAGTCCACGCGCTTCTCCGATTGCCGGCACGAGTTGACCGAGGACACCAAGGAGAGTCCTGTCCGAAATCACCTCGGCTGCGCGCCCGCCCACGAGATACGGTGCACTACTCGGAGCGACGTCAATCGCAGCAACGCCGAATGCGCGGCAGAGCAGCTCCACGGTTCCCTTTGCATCGAAGAAATCGGCGGTTCGCGATGCTCCGGACCAGTGTGAGAGTGTCGCAGCTCCCAGCCAGACAAACGCCACCCCGCAGCCTTCGCCGCGCGATGTGAAGCGGCTTCCAATCTCGAAGAGTTGAATGTCTTTCCGACCGCGTCGCCGGTTGTGCGCGCACGAGTCGATGAGCCCGGGAAGCAGCGACGGACGAAGCGCGGCGAATTTTTCAGAAAGCGGATTCTGAATCGCTGTCGGTTCGACTCCACGTTCGCAGAAGGGCAGGGCCGCCTGCCGCTCGATGAATGCGAAGGTCATCGCTTCAGAGAATCCAGCCGCTGTCAGTGTCTGCCTGATGAGACGATCACGGACGATGATCGGATCGGGTGGCGGCTGCGCCGCATCGAGCGGCGGGAATCTCACCGGCAGGCGATCGAACCCGTAGTGACGTCCGACCTCTTCGATCAGGTCCTCCTCGCGGACGACGTCGACACGGAACGATGGGACGGTGACCGTCCATTCACCATGCCCGTTCTTCGCGACGACCTCGAAACCAAGAGGCTTCAGAAAACGTGGAACGTCTTCGGGCGGCACCACCTGACCGAGAAGCCGCGCGATCCGCGCGGAACGCAATTGAATTCGGCGCTTTTCGCGAGGTGCGGGATATCGATCGATCAGAGGTGAAACCGGTGCACCCGCGCCTATCTGCGTGAAAAGCTCGGCCGCTCGCGCTATTCCGCGGGGCGGTAACTCGAAATCGCTGCCACGCTCGAACCGCGCCGACGCTTCGGTCTTGAGGCCAAGTCTTTTGCTGCTTCTCCGAACTGATGTCGGTTCAAAGTACGCACTCTCGAGGGCGATGGTTTTCGTCGCCGTGGAGATCTCGGAATCTGCTCCGCCCATGACGCCGCCGACGGCGACAGCCCGCTCTGCGTCCGCGATGACCAGCATGTCGGGATCCAGCGTGCGATCGATACCATCCAATGTACGCATCGACTCCTTCGCACGGGCACGCCGGACGACGATGCGATGTTGTCCGAGCCGTTCGAGGTCGAACGCATGCATCGGTTGGCCGATCTCGAGCATGACGTAGTTGGTGACATCGACGATGTTGTTGATCGGGCGGACGCCGGCAGCTTCGAGTCGTTGTTGCAGCCAGGAGGGTGAGGGCGCCACTGTAACTTGAAATACCTGGGCGCAATAACGTGGGCAAAGATCGGGCGCTTCGATGGTTACTTCGAGTGATTGTGCCGTTGTCCCGGATCCGTCCCTCGACAAGCTCGGGACGCCCTGAGCCCGGGTACCGGATCCCGGTGCGATCGCAATCCCCCATATCGCTGCAGCTTCCCGCGCGATACCGACGTGGCTCAAACAATCAGGTCTGTTCGCCGTGATCTCGAAATCGATCACCGGCTCTTGCCCCTGTTCGACAGCCGCGAGCTCGAATCCGCGCAGGCTGATCTCTCGCGCGACAGTATCGACGTCGTCAGGTACAGGCACGATCTCACGCAGCCAGTTGTAGACGATCCTCACAGGGGAAACTGCTCCAGGAACCGGAGATCGTTTTCGTAGAACAGACGAATGTCTTCCACACCCCATTTGAGGAGCGCGGTTCGTTCGATGCCCATGCCGAACGCCCAGCCAGTGTAGCGATCGGGGTCATATCCGACGGCTTCGAAGACGGCCGGATGCACCATGCCGCTGCCGAGAACCTCGATCCATCCTGTCCGCTTGCACATGTTGCATCCGCCTTCGTTCGCGCCCTGCGCGAACTTCGGCGCGACAAGTCCGGCTTCGCTCGCTTCCGCGAGCTTCGGCGCGACAAGTCCGCTTTGCGGCGCGCGGGCGGACTTGCCCGTTCCGCCGCAGGCGCCGCAGCTGATGTCGACCTCCGCGCTCGGCTCCGTGTAGGGGAAGAAGCTCGGTCTGAATCGCAGCTTGCGTTGGTCACCGAACAACTCGCGGAGAAACACGAACAGCGTGCCTTTCAGATCCGCGAGTGAGATGCCCTCGCCGACGACGAGCCCTTCGACCTGCGTGAACATCGGGGTGTGGGTCAGGTCGAGATTGTCGCGGCGGTAGACGCGGCCGGGCGCGATGAGACGCACGGGCGGCTTGTGTTGCTCCATGTAGCGGATCTGCATCCCGGAGGTGTGCGTGCGGAGAAGCGTCGCCGGCGAGCCGGCCGCGGAACGCACCGGTCCGGCAAGATACAGGGTGTCCTGCATGTCGCGCGCCGGGTGATCCGGCGGCATGTTGAGCGCCTCGAAATTGTGGTATTCGTCCTCGAGCTCGGGGCCTTCGAGGATCAGGAACCCCAGGCGGCTGAAGATCGATTCGATGCGTTCGCGCAGCAAGGTGAGCGGATGCCGATGGCCGAGCGCGGGCTGCCGCCCCGGAAGCGTGAGGTCGACGGCGCCTGCCGGCGGTCGATCGGCCTCGGCCGCCGCGATCCGCTCATCGAGTTGCGTTTCGATTTGTTGGCGGAGATCGTTGGCGAGTTTTCCAAGACGCGGCCTGGCGTCCGGCGGCGCGGAGCCCAGGCTCTTGAGCAGGCCCGAGACGAGTCCGCCTTTGCGCGACAAGTAGCGATCGCGCACGCCGCGAAGCGCCGTCACCGTGGTGGCGGTCGAGAGGTCGCGCTCGAAATCGGCGCGAAGCGCATCGATTTGGGAGTCGGACATGGAATGGCTTAGGGCTTAAGGCTTAAGGCTTAAGCCCGCATGAGTCCTAAGCCCTGAACCGTGAGCTTATACCGCGGCGCGCGACGAAGAACGCGCCGCCTTCGGCTTCGCGTCGGCAGCGACCTTGGCCAACTGCGCGAACGCGGCGGGCGACGCCACGGCGAGCTCCGCGAGCGACTTGCGGTCGATCGGATTGCCTGAGGCTTTCAACCCGGCGATCAGTTGCCCGTACGTCAACCCGTTCTCGCGCGCAGCCGCGTTGATCCGTATGACCCACAGCCGCCGGAAATCGCGCTTCTTGTTGCGGCGTCCGACGTACGCGTACTTGAGCGCCGTGTCGACCGATTCCTTCGCCGATCGATACAGCTTGCTCTTGGTCTGATAGAAGCCTTTGGCGCGTGAAAGCAGCTTCTTGCGCTTCGCGCGGCGAACATTTCCTCTTTTGACTCTAGGCATGGTGTTCTCTCTTCTTACTGCGCTTGGGGCCCCACCCCCCAAGCGCTTTCGCTCGGGGGCGCCGCTCCGCGGCGCTTCCCTCCGGCCCCTCGCGCAGGCCGCAGGCGCTGGCGTTTCAGCGACCGGCCTTAAACAGCGATTATCGCCATCGCGGATCCAGCACGCTGGAAGCTCGCAGCCCTAATCCGGCAACATCCTTCGCAGCGTTGCCGTGTCAGCTTTTGACGTGACCGACGTGCCGCGCAACGCGCGCTTACGGCTGCGCGTCTTGCTGGTCAGGATGTGGCGCTTAAACGCCTTGCTCCGGAGAAATTTTCCGGTTGCGGTTTTCTTGAACCGCTTCGCGGCTCCGCGATGTGTTTTCAGCTTCGGCATCGTCTCTGTTCCTTACTGTTCCGTCTCTCGTGCTTCCGCTTCCTTCCGGCCAGCCGGCTTCTTGCCGACGCGCTGCGACAGGATCGTGTGCATCTGATTCCCTTCCTGCCGTGGCGCCGTCTCGGCGATGGCCACGTCGGTGAGATCCTCAATCAACCGTTCGAGAATGCGCCGTCCGATCTCGGGGTGCGCCATCTCGCGCCCGCGAAAGAAAATCGTCGCCTTCACTTTGTCGCCATCAGCGAGGAAGCGCTCGATGTGCTTCTTCTTGAACTGATAGTCGTGCTCGTCCACCTTGGGACGAAACTTGATCTCTTTGACCTCGATGATCTTCTGGTGCTTCTTGGCCTGGCGCGCCCGCTTCTGCTCTTGGTACTGGTACCGGCCGAAGTCCATGATGCGGCAGACCGGCGGACTCGCCGTCGCTGCGATCTCGACGAGATCGAGGCCTTTCTGCTTGGCAATCGTGAGCGCCTGTTGCGGCGGCATGATCCCCAGCTGCTGACCCGTGTCGTCGATCACCCTGACTTCACGCACCCTGATGCGTTCATTGACCCGTGTGCGGTCATCCCGCCGCGGGCTTCGGTCGAAAGCTATAAAACCTCCTATGCGGCCTTGTCGCCGCGCCCCTCATTCCTGGCGGTTTCTATGAAGGCCGGGACCGTCTGGGCTCCTTGATCGCCGCCGGAGCGGCTGCGCACGGCAACCGTCCCGTTTGCCGCTTCCTTGTCCCCTACCACCAGCATATAGGGGATCTTCTGAAGCTGAGCTTCCCGGATCTTAAATCCGATTTTCTCCTGCCGCTCGTCCAATTCGACTCGGAGCCCGGCCGCCTTCAGTTCTGAAACGACCGACTTCGCGTAGTCGAGATGCCGATCCGCAATCGGTAGCACGATTGTCTGCACCGGAGCGATCCACAGCGGAAGCGCGCCCGCGTAATGCTCGAGGAGCAACGCGATAAATCGCTCGAAGCTGCCGAAGATGGCGCGGTGGATCACCACCGGCCGATGCTCCTTGTTGTCGGCGCCGACGTACTTCAGTTCGAACTGCTGCGGCAGCTGGTAATCGAGCTGAATCGTGGCGCATTGCCATTTCCGTCCGAGCGCGTCGGTGACCGCAAAATCGATCTTCGGCCCATAGAACGCGCCGTCTCCCTCGTTGATCGTAAAGGGGACCTTCACCGCTTCGAGCGCCTTCTTCAATTCGGCCTCGGCATGATTCCAGGTCGAAATCTCCCCGAGGAATTCGACCGGCCTGGTGGACAGCTTCATCTCCGGCGTGAGACCGAAGTCGTCGTAGACACGGCCAACCAGACGCAGCAGCCGCTCGACTTCCTCGCCGATCTGATCCTCGCGCAGGAAAATGTGCGCATCGTCCATGATGAACTCGCGGACGCGGGTCAGGCCGCTGAGGACACCCGAGGCCTCCATCCGGTGCAACACACTCTGTTCATGGATACGGAGTGGCAGGTCGCGATAGCTGCGCACTTCGCTTCCGAACAGGAGCATGTGGCCGGGGCAGTTCATCGGCTTCAGGCCCGATTTCTCTTCCTCGCCGGCAGACTCGATCAGGAACATGTTCTCCCGGTAGTGCTGCCAGTGTCCGGAGGTCTCCCATAGCGCCCTGTTGAACACGAGCGGCGCACGCACTTCCACGTATCCGGCCGGGAAGAGGATGCTGCGCATGTAGTTGCCGAGCAAGTGCACCAGCGTCGTGCCCTTCGGCAGCCAGAACGGCTCGCCAGGTGCCCATGGATGAAACCAGAACAGCCCGAGTTCCCGACCGAGCTTGCGGTGATCGCGCTTCTTCGCTTCCTCGATCCGTTGGAGGTGCGTTTTCAGCTCTGGTTCACTGGTGAAGGCCGTGCCGTAGATGCGTTGCATCGGCTGGCCCTTGGCGTCACCTTTCCAATACGCGTTCGAGGTGTTGAGCAGCTTGAACGCTTTCAAGCGTCCGGTCGAAGGCACATGCGGACCGACGCAGAAATCCACGAACGTGTCGCGATCCTTGATCGTGTAGCACGACACCTCGGATTGCCCTGCGGTCTTTTCCTCGATCAACTGCACCTTCAGCGGCTCGCCCCGCTGCGAGAAGAATCGTTTCGCCTCCTCGCGTGGCCACATCTGCCGGTCGTACGGGAGATCGGCCGCCGACAGCTCCTTCATCTTCCGTTCGATCGCCTCGAGGTCCTCTGGCACGAACGGACGATCGACGACGAAGTCGTAGAAGAAGCCCTCATCGGTGGCAGGGCCGATCCCGCACTGCGCGCCGGGAAAGAGGTTGGTCACCGCCGCCGCCATCAAATGCGCGGTGCTGTGGCGAAAGAGCGGCAACGCTTCGGCACTCTCGGGCGTGACGATGCGGACCGACGAATCCTGATGCAGAGCGAACGTCAGATCGACAAGCTTCCCATCCACCATCGCCGCGACGGCCGCTTTTGCGAGGCGTGGAGAGATCTGTGCCGCGACGTCGGCAGGAGTCGATCCTGCCGCCATGCGACGGCTCGAGCCGTCCGGCAGCGCGACGGAAATCTCAGACATCAGGAAGTTACATTACGGAAGGCACGTTCACCGACATTGGGTCTCGTGGCCCTTCGACTCGCTCGCGACAAGAGCTCGCTCAGGGCCATTCGACCGGACCCTGCGCGGCCTGCCATGAGCGAGCCGCGATAGCGGCGAGTCGAATGGTAGGCACGAGCGGACTCGAACCGCTGACCTCCTGCGTGTCAAGCAGGCGCTCTAACCAACTGAGCTACGCGCCTATGTCTTGAAAACACTGGCCTTACCGAACAGTTAGTTTAACAGGATTCTTCGAAAGGGAAAAGGGACAAGGGACAAGGCAAAAGGGAAGGATGAAAGGGAAAAGAACGGCGGTGGTGTTGCCCCGGTGCGCCTTTTCCCTTTTGCCTTTTGCCTTTTACCTTTAGTTCACAGCGCCTTTGAGGGCTTTGCCAGCGGTGAAGCGAACGACCCGGCGCTTGGGGACTTTGATCTCGGCGCCCGTCTGCGGGTTGCGAGCGAGGCGCGCCTTCCGCTGCGCGGTCTTGAATGTGCCGAACCCGACGAATGTGATGGGCTGTCCCTTCTTCAACGACTTCGTGATGCCGTCGAAGAACGACTCGACTGCCGCGGTCGCATTCGTTTTCGAGATGCCCGTGTCCTGCGCGATCTTTGCGATGAGGTCCTGCTTGTTCATGAACGCCTCCCGGTGGACAAAGATTCGCGAACGCTGGGCCCTTCGACTGCGCTCTGGGACGCCCGGAGCAGCCAACGTCGCAGGACGGATGAAGCCTTCAGATCAAACGCGTCGCGCGGATCTTCCGTGTGTCCGCGTTATACGCGAGCGATCCGGGGGTGTCAAGAAATTCCGTGCAGTTGTGAGCAGCTTACGCGGCTTTTTTTGCGGCGCGCGCGAGCGCGGCGTCGAGGATCGGATCCTTGTCAGACACCGTCTGACCGAAATCCGCCACGTCGTTGTCCTCGACTTCAACATCCGGTTTCAATCCCTTGCCCTGAATCGATTCGCCGGACGGGGTCAAGTAACGAGCGTAGGTGAGCCAGAGACCGCGGTTCTCTGGGAGCTTCACGAGTTTTTGCAGGGCGGCGCGACCGAGCGTCCGCTCGCCGACGAGATCCGCGCGCTTGTTGCCATCCAGCGCCGCCGCGAACACTTCGGACGCGCCCGCCGT